>JACOSC010000255.1 GCA_016179055.1 Acidobacteriota bacterium | reverse complement strand
CGGGCGGGGGCTTTTTTCCTGAGCGGTAGACAGACCGGTAGCCGCGCCGCGCCGGCGGCGTTCCCGGCGGGACGACGCGGGGCTAGTCGTACGAGGCGGGTGGGTCCGGGTCGCTGTAATCCAAGGTGATCTCGGTGGGCGCCGGCGGCGGCGCCCGGGGCGCGCGGGCCGGCGCCGGCCACAGACCCAGATGCCGGAGAATGCGCTCGATCACGGCCGGCTCTTCGATAAAGGATATAATCCGCAGGCGACCCGAGCCGTTCGGGCAGACGAGCGGATCCACTTCGTAGACTTTTTTAATCCGGCGAGCCCAGTCTTGTCGGACCTCTTTTCTGAAGTCGGACTCGGCCTGCGCTGGGCGAACCGGCACGCCTTCGTCAGGGCTTCTCTGCGCTTTCTTTCGCTCCCCGCGTGGGCGATTGGAATACCACCCATCATAGCGCACCATTGGTTCCCATTTATCGGGAATGTGCGTGCTCAGCCGCGCCAGCCAGTCCAGGGCGGAAAAGGTCTGAATCACTTCCGGGCCTTTCTGCTTTTTGGTGCGGTAGTGTACCGTCCTCGTCTCGGGATCGTAAGTCATTTTTTCTTGCGACATCGGCGGGTGCAGGATGGTGCTGGCCAGGTGTTCGCGGCCCTTCTTATCCTCCGGGTCTACTTTCTCTCCGCGATAGACGGAAAATCCGCTATGCTTCCAGGCGAGCAACTTCTCGACCTGCGTTGCGGTGATCTTTTCTTCCGCCAGCAACATTTTAAAGACCTGGTGGCGAAACAGCTCCATCATTTTTTGCGTGTCTACCTCTGGGGTGGGGAGGAAATCCTCCCAGTGGTCTTCGATCCGCGCGTACAGGGCGGAGTCGCGGGGATTTCTCGGATGGTAAACGGCGGACGGATGGTCTCCCACATTGATAAATAACGGCGGGAGGCGATTTTTTGCGAAAACGAAGGGGGGTCTATCCGCAAGCGAGAAGGGGAAAAAGGGGCAAAGCCCACCTGGAAGGCGAACGTGTAGACACCCGGAGCGACCACCACAGGGCTGACCGGGTTTTCCCTCTGCCTTTAACGGCGCGGCCAGCCGATGGCTTCCGCCGGCGCCATTTGGAATCTGCCCCTGGCCGCCGGCAGCGCCTAGCCCGCATTTAGCGGGCATTCCAGCGCGCCAGCGCGCTCGAGCCGGACGAAGCGAGAGGACACCAAGCCTACGCGAACAGTTTAACGCGGCCGGGACGGTTTGATGAAGCCATCCGCGAGATCCAGCGGGCCCAGGCGTTGGATCCGGTAAGCCTCCAGGTAAACGCCAGCGTGGCCCTGATTCTGTACTTCGCGCGTCGGTATGACCAGGCGATTGCGGAAGCGCGCAAGACGCTCGAAATGGATCCGAATTATATCCTCGCGCACCGAGTTATCGGGAAGGCCTCTGTGGAAAAGCGGCTGTACGATCAAGCCATCGCGGCCTTTCATCAGGCGATCGCCTTAGGAGGTTCCCCGCTTCTGAAAGCGGAGCTTGGCCACGCCTATGCGATATCGGGTCAGCGAGACGAGGCGATGAAGATACTCCATGAGTTGGTGGATCTCTCGATGCGGGGCTATGTGGCGTCGTTTCACAGGGCGATCGTCCATGTAGGGCTCGGCGAAAGGGATCATACATAACGGGCCATGTGATGATAGTGCCATACCGGCACCTTCCTTTAATTTCCTCGGCTTCAGAACAAGAGCTACACGCAATGATGGAGCTTGCTAAACGTTGTGAAGAAGTGTTAACCAAGATATATAAGCCCCAGGGATTTAACATTGGGATAAATCTTGGTAAGTGTGCTGGGGCAGGTGTGGCTGATCATTTTCACATGCATGTGCTTCCTCGATGGGTTGGCGATACGAACTTTATGACCGTCGTGGGAGAAACCCGGGTAATACCTGAGGACCTGCAAACAACATACAGTAAATCGCCGATCGAGCGAACAATACCATACGAGTGTTCATGGGCATCGGCGGCCACCGCTACCAAGAAGTTCCTCCGCTCGGCACCATCGGATTCAGCGTGCAAGCGATCAAGCTCGCCGATCTTAACAACGATAACAATCTGGATCTGGTCGTTGTCAGCGCGGGCATTCGCAACGTGGCCATTCTGCTGGGCGATGGCGCTGGTGGATTCCACTACCGCTCCGACTTTCGTGGCCCGGCCAATCCAACGGCTATTTTTGTCGAGGACGTGAATGGCGACGGTCTCAGTGACGTAACACTCGTCGATCTCAGCGCCCGTACCTTCAGAACATTTTTGGGAGACGGCACCGGAAGCTTTAGCCCGGCCGATCCCGGGCTGGTGAGCCTCACCGGATCCTCCATACAAATCCAAGATCTCAACTGGAACCAAAGAAACAGCCTCATTGAATTGATTCAGATCGGCCATAGCATCTCCATCAACGCGAACTACGGGCCGGGAGACATCCAGAATATCATCAACTACACCGACTTTCCTAACTTCTTTACCGGCTTGGGGGACTTCAGTAACGACGGTCATATCGATCTGGCTATCGGCCGGTTGCTTAACTTGATTAAGGCTTCACGTCAGCCATCGTTGCGCCGCAACGATGGCTAACGTGAAGCGGCTGTAACGATCCGAGCCGTAATTACAAGAACTCAGCTTCGGGTCGTGACTTATGCAATGACGTCGACCTTGGCTACCCAGCATTGCCTACAAACCGTAACGCAACTCATAATTAAAGTTTGTTTGTATCTCCTCGTCCTACTCACGCCCTTTATTGTCGGCTCTCCCTTTACCATTGCTCCCCTTTTCAAGATCAATTCCCTTTTCATTCAAAGCGCCATTGCCATGGACCCGTTCCGGCTGACCAAAGAAGTCTTCGTGCAAATCGTGATCCTCCTCCTGGCCGCCGTTTACCTGATCAAGCTATCGCTTGCCCCGGTTGGCGCAGCCGAATGGGACCGCGCCCGGCAACTGGCCCGCCGCCCGGTCGGCATGGCGCTGGCGCTGCTCGTGCTCTTGAGCGCCGTGTCGATTTTCTTCTCCGACAATAAAGCGCTGGCTTGGTTGGACGTGATGAACGTGCTGCTCTATGCGGTCTTGTATCTCATCGTAATTCAAGTGGCCGACAAGAAGGTGATAAAGAAACTATTGTATCTGGCGCTGGCCGCGGGCGTCATAAACGCGATACACGTTCTGTTGCAATACTACGGACACGATCCTTTTTACCAGGACCTCGCGCGGGCGAAGGCCATCGGGCGCTACACGGCCGGCGGCTCGCTCGATAATCCCAATGTCGCCGGGATATACTTTGCGCTGGCGCTCGTCAGCGCGATCGGTCTGGTCTTCACGGCGGCGGTGCCGTGGAAAAGGTGGTTGCTCGCAGCCGGTCTATTCGCGCTGCTGGCCGGGCTGATCTATACGCAGACGCTGACCGCTGTCGCGGGATTTTTAGCCGGCATGATGACGTGGGCCGCCCTGCGCTTCCGGTATGAAAAGGCCGCCCGAAAATATTTACTCGCTGGTATCGCACTGCTTCTGGTGGCAGGAACTATTCTTATAGGGGTCAACAAAGGGTTTCGTGGTCGATTGGCAAGTGCCGCCCAAACCATTCAGACCAGGAACTGGGGCGATCTATTGAGCCAGCGCAACGTCTGGTGGCGGGTCTCGTGGGACATGATTAAATCCGGGCCGCTGCTCGGACACGGTATCGGGAGTTTCAACCCGTCGTATTTCGATTATCAAAGGGAATTTACCCGGCGGACCGGGATAAAAGTCGCCCTGCCGCATCCCGGGCAATTGCACAACGAGTATCTACAACTGTGGCTAGAGCTCGGTATCGTCGGGCTGCTCTTGTTTCTTTATGCGCTGTTCGCGCATCTTAGGTTGGGTTGCAATTTGTGTTTAGCCCGCGGCCCAGGGAAAAAGACAGCGAGGCGAAAGTCACAAAAAAGGAAAAGAAAATGCACGGCGCGCTCATCGAAGATTTAAGAGAGCGAAAGTTTCTGGCCATGGGTCTGCTCGCCGCCGTCGTTACCATGGCCGTCAATGCGCTCGCTAACTTTCCCTTTCACTTGGCGGCGATTGCCTCGCTGGTCGTGGTTCTGACGGGCGCGCTGGTGCGCCTGAGCACGGAGCCAAAAGAAGAAAGCCCACCCACAGCGCCTGTCAAAAGCCAGGACAAATTCTTGCGCGTACTGGTCGCGCTCTCGGCCGTTGTTTTCACTTTTATAGGCATTCGCTATTGCTTCAATTTTTATCGAGCCAGCGCCGAGGCCAATTTGGCCTATACCATCATCAGTGCCATCCAGGCAGGACAGGTGCCGAATGAGGTCGATCGCCGAGCTTATTTACTTGTGGCACAACGACGGCTGGAACTGGCAAACCGGTTGGACCCTTACCACAGCGACATATATATGTTACAAGGCGGCGCCTATCGATTGCAAAACCGATTCGAGCCGGCCCGAGTCGAATACGAAAAGGCCATTTATTATGCGCCCTCCTGTGAAGCCTATTCCGCCCTGGGAGCCACCTACCTACGCCTGGGCCAGGTGGACAAGGCACGCGAAGCCTACCGCCGGGCGCTCGAATTCAATCCCAAGTTCGAGCCGGCCCAACAAGGGATGCAGTCGGTCAATAACGCGACGGCCAAAACAAAATAATCCGCGAATCTACGCGAATCGGCACAAATCAATCGGGGTTGACCCCATGCAAACTTTCTGTTTATAATCAAAGGCGTGAGGTAAGAAATATGGCGACCCTAACTGAAACTCCCGTCATGACGCGCCGATGGACGCGTGAAGAGTATTACAAAATGGCCGAGATGGGTTTATTCAAACCGGATGAGCACGTACAACTCATCGAAGGGGAGATCGTTTGTAGGAGTCCACAAGAGAGCCAGCAGGCAACGACCATACTCGCCGCCGCGGAGACATTGGGTAAGGTGTTTGGAACGCAGTATCACGTTCGAACGCAAATGCCGCTTGCTCTAGGACCAACTTCAGAACCGGAACCGGACGTAGCTGTGGTATCCGGTTCCTGGCGTGACTACAAAGACGAACACCCGACGACCGCGCTGCTCGTGGTTGAGGTGGCAGAGTCTACGCTGGCCTTTGATCGCGGTGTGAAGGCCAGCCTGTATGCTAAGGCTGGCATTCCGGATTATTGGGTGCTCAACCTTATTGACCGATCTTTGGAAGCGCGCCGCGAACCGGTGCCGATGCCGGGACAGCCGTTGGGATACGGTTATCGCGTGCTTTTGCGCCTGGATGCGTCAGCAACTATTTCGCCGGTGGCGGCGCCGGACGCTCGCATTTTAGTATCCGACCTTTTGCCTTGAGAAGGTGCCGCCAGTCGTTTAATCAACGGTTATCTCAAATAAAAAATGCGGGGGGCATTGCTGCCGCCAGCCCCCCTAAGATACGTGACGTAGGAGTCCCCCAGCATGTCCTAACGACACGCAGAATAACGATGAAACTGGGGAAGTTTCTAAGGAGGCGACCAGCGAGTGACCTTAATCGGCACTTTTCTAATGGCCTCCCTCTGGAATGGATAGGGAATCGCTTTTTTCCAACGGGAGCATTGTAGCACATTCGGGGACGGGCACCCAGGAAAATTTGAAAAAATTGAATCCCAAAGCACCAAACTTTGGCGGTTTGAGTGCTGTCGATACCCGGTTACGAAACCCGCGTGTCACTCAATGGAATATCGGGATTGAAACTGGACTCGCCCACAGCCTGTTTTTCAAAATGTTCTATGTGGGCACGAAAGGCGATCATTTGTTCGTAACGAGGCAAATTAACCCCAGCCTCATTGAGCCAGCAACCAGCCAAACCGATGAGCTTGCCCGCCTCTCCCTGTTTCAAGGTATCGTACGAACCTCAACCGGCAGCCACCTGTCCCGCAGTAATCGGATCGACCCGCGTTTCGACGGCGTGGGGTTAGTAGAAACCTCGGCGAGTTCGATCTATCATGGACTTCAATTACAAATCCAGAAGAGGTGGTCCTCGCGGTCTGCGGTGCAGGCCGCTTATACTTGGTCAAAATCTATTGATAACATTTCCGACGCTCTGGGGGTCATGCTTTACGACTCCTCGGTACCACAAACGCCATTCGATATCCGGTCCAACCGAGCGGTCTCCGCCTTTGATGTACCACACCGACTGGTGTTCTATCGCGTTCTGGAATTACCCCTTGCAAGAAATGCTACGGGTCTTCCCAAGGTATTGTTCCACGGTTGGTCATTCAATGGGATTGTTCAAATGGGATTGTTCAAATGCAATCCGGGTTTCCCGGCACGCTCTACGCTGGAACTCGGCGAGGCATTACGGATTTGACCCTGACCGGTGCGGGTAATGCGCGACCCAACGTTTCCGGCACCAATGTCCATTTCAGCCCTGTACCCATTGGGAGCCGCGGAGCGGCCTCTATTCGCGCACCGTGCGATCGTGGTGTGGCAGTTACCCCGGCCAGTACTTGCATCAACAGCAGCGGGTTCCCCTTTACGCAACCGTTACTCGGTAATTTTGGCAATTTGGGACGAAATACACTGCGTCTAAACCGTCTAAGTCAATTCGATTGCGCCTTTGTAAAGGACACTCCGATGAGGGAGTTCCAAACGCTCCAGTTTCGCGTTGAATTCTTCAACACACTTAACACACCGACCTTCGGCCGTCTCATCAACGATTTAACATCGCCCACCTTTGGCCTATATACAGGAACTGATACAACAACGCAAAGGGTCCAGTTTGGTTTAAAATATATTTTCTAAGTTCGACACCCAGAAGAAGGTCGTCGTAATCGGTTGTCTCCGGTTCGAGGAGACAGTCCACAGGCGCCTTGTACCGATTTGAAACTCGGGCGAATGGAACATGCATCCGAACTGCAAAAGATGATAAAATTTAGTGGTTCGGGTACCGATACGGCTCAGAGTATACTGGATGCCGTCCGGCGAAACCTTAAAGGCCAGTAATTGCCATCCTCTATCCCACTAAGCCTACAGACAAAAGTTATTCCTTTGAAAGAAACTCGCTCACACTGAAGGCTTGAATACGATAATCCAATGTAGGGGAGTATGTTGAAACGGAGTTACCTCTCGCGGCCGAGTAAATAACTTCTGTCTAGAATTTATCCACTTCGCAGCCAAAGGTCGCTTGTCGATCTGTGAACCAGCTATGCATGGAGCACCGCTTTTTGAGCAAATCGCTCGCAGGAGAGTTCTATGGAATAATTTTTCACTGCCAAAGAAGTCTGAGATGCATTTAGAGTTTCGTTGTTAAGCTTACCAATTGGCCAATGATGGCAAGGTTTGTATTTCATCTGGAAACCATAATGCAGAACCAAATGTTCAGGTAGAAATAAAGGCCCGGCCCTCCCCACTCTGAGGAGCAGTGTTTGTGCCGGACAGGAGATATCATGAACCAAGAACTCTTAAGTGTTGAGGAAGCGGCTCGGATTCTCGGGATCAAGCCGAGCATAATACGCATGTGGATTTTCCAAAGGCGACTTAGGAAAGTTAAACTAGGCCGCTCGGTCAGAATCCCGTCGGATTTTATCGAAGACCTGACAAAATCAAATACGCACTTCAAAAAACCAGGAAGGAGACATCCAATGGGCAATAAGACAACCCCAAGCGAGAAGGTTGCCGAGAGAGAAAAGAGGGGAGGGTTAAACCAACAATGGTTCAAAACCGAGAGCCGCTGCCTATGGCTTGATAGATTCATGTACAAGGGTGTTTATTATCGAACCAAGCCCTACTTGACTAAAACCGAGGCGAAAGATGCGCTCAACAGGCACCGATTGGAAGTACGGGAAAACCGGCGCCGTTTCACCAACAGCTTACGACGACCATTGCGGTCTATCGTGAGGGTGGCGATGACATCGTTTTCACTGGTTTCACGCACCCAAGGAGGATCTATTTGAGGAGTTATACCAATGGACAAGTTCCCACTCAGAGTCGTTTACAATGGCAATTTTGAGCCGCTCTTGGACAGTGATGAGGCCGCGGCACTGCTTAAGATTCATCCGAAAACTCTGCAAAAGATGGCTCGTAAGGGCAAAATTACAGGCATTCAGATTGGCACGCGCTGGCGCTTCTGCGCCTCGGCGCTCCATGAATGGTTAGCGAAGAAGATGCCCGGATGAGAGCGATTTCGGGGGAAACAAATGTCAAAAAGGATCTCGACTTCGACAGGTGATTTTGCTAACCTTCAGCCAGCCGTTCGTGTCGCCTCAAGGAATGGAGGAAAGTAAACATGAGGCGCACGAGTTATCAAAAAGGCAGTCTCAAACTTGCGGATCGCAAGAAACGAAAGGTCTGGGAGTTCCGATGGAGAGAAGTTCAAATAGACGGTTCCATCCGGCGAAAGAACATTGTCATCGGAACGCTGGGAGAATTCCCCAACGAATCAACCGCCCAGGCCGCCGTCGATGCCCTCCGCTTGGCTATAAACAAGCAAACCCCCCAACAGTTGATCAAAAATATCAGTCTGGAGACCCTGGTCAATCATTATCGCGAGCACGAGTTGCCGGACATCTTCAAGCATACCAAGCCAACAGCCGATCTAGCCGAAGAGGATCGAAAGTCCTACGCCACACAGGTGACCTACAATGGCTATTTGCAGAAGTGGATTCTTCCGCGCTGGGGCTCCTATCGTCTGCTGGATATCAAAGCCCCGGAAGTCGAGCAGTGGCTCAAGAGTCTCTGCTTTCCGAAAACCAGCCTTCCGTTAGCGCGCGGGAGCAAGGCCAAAGTCAGAAACGTGATGAGCGCTTTGTTTTCTCATGCGATCCGGTGGGAGTGGGCCGAAAAGAACCCCATTACGAGCGTTCGCCAGAGCTCCAAACGCCAAAAAGCACCGGACGTTCTGACGGCGCCGGAGATCATGGCCATTCTCAAGGAACTGGCCGAACCGCTGCGTACGATGATCGAGCTCGACGCCTTTACCGGGCTGCGCCGCGGAGAACTCATCGGGCTTCGATGGGAGGACACAGATTTCGACAGTCTAGTTTTGCATGTCCGCCGGTCGGTTGTGGCGATGGTGGAGGGTGCACCAAAAACAGAGGCTTCACAAAAGGAGGTGCCTCTGGATGCGCAGCTCGCCCAGTCCTTATGGTTATGGAAGCAGGTTGCGCCTTACTCCGCCCCTGGCGATTGGGTGTTTGGTTCCCCACACATGAAGGGAACGCAACCCTACTGGCCGGGAACCCTGTGGCGCTATTACGGGCGGCCCGCCGTCCTTCGCGCCAAAATCAAAAAGCGCGTTTCCTATCACACCTTCCGGCACACGTTCGGTACGCTCCTGAACGCCAATGGAGAGAATCCCAAAGTAGTGCAAGAGCTGCTGCGTCATGCCAGTCTGAAGGTAACGACCGACGTGTATATGCAGGCCATGAGTCCACAAAAGCGCGAAGCACAGAGCAAGCTCGTGAAGATGGTGATGGAAAAGTAATTCACAAGTTCAGCCGATCTGGGCTAAGTGGACCATATTGGACCATGAGGAAAACCGGCAATTTCACGGAAGTCTTTTGGAATGTTGGCGTCCCCGACGGGATTTGAACCCGTGTTACCGCCGTGAAAGGGCGATGTCCTAGGCCGAGCTAGACGACGGGGACGACCGATTTAACCTTCCCATGATGGGTATTGAGTCCTGAAGAACTCTTGGCAGGTAGAGTCTCCAAATCCTGCGTTGGTTACCCTCTACATTACCAACCCCAACCGCCACCATGGGATGAGCGCTTGAAAATGGTGAGCCGTGCTGGACTCGAACCAGCGACCCTCTGCTTAAAAGGCAGATGCTCTACCGCCTGAGCTAACGGCCCTTCTTTACTTTAGATCCGTAGACGTTTTACCATATACTCCCTTTTGTTGTCAAAATATATTTCAGGAATTACTTAAATTCGATCATAAGAAACGCGCCTGGTGCGATTTTTTTCGGCCCGTTACTTCTTGCCGAAAAGGGCACTAGAAGCGCAAGACTATGATTGAGAAAGAACATACTTTTTGATCTCCAGCTTGGGGACGCTAAGGTTGAGGAGCCGCCTACGGGCCATCGGCCGAATTTTTTGCAATTTTTTTAGCCCTCCATCACAACCCTACTGGTAGTTTCTAATTACAAGGATACTTTCTTACGATCGAATTTAAGAAATGTCTAAAATGGGCTTGACAGAGAGCTAGAAATCGCTAGTATGGAGTCATGAGAAAACAAGTTGTTTTTTCTGATGTGACTCAGTCCTTATCATTTTTTTCCGACGGACGCTTAGCTTGATCCGAGGCCATTGAACTGCTTATGGAGACCAGCATTGCGAAAATCGCTAAACATGAGTTGCTTAATACACGAATTTGTGACTTGCCTTTACAAATAAATGGACTTTTGGAAGGCTGCATCAAGAAACTGGATCGAGAGTTAACCAAAAAAGGGTTGCGCTTTCGGCCGGATTACTACTTTGGCGAGAGTTGGGGCTGTGTCAACAAGACCATCTCTATCGAAATTCCGTTTTTCATGGCCACTGCCGAATTGCGCCACATCGAAAGAAAGTACAGCGAGCGCGAGTGCGAGAACAAACGCGGCCTGCTGAGGACCTTACGGCATGAATATGGCCATGCGCTTAATTACGCTTTTGAGCTTTATCGGGAAAAAGAATGGCGACGTCTCTTTGGGGATTTTGAACAGAAGTATCATGAGCTCTACATGGCCAACCCATTCAGTAAACGCTACGTAAAGTATTTAGAGGACTATTACGCGCAAAAGCATCCAGATGAGGACTGGGCGGAAACCTTCGCGGTTTGGCTCGATCCCGGCTCGAACTGGCGAGAGTTATACCAGCGTACCCCGGCCATGCGTAAGCTGGCCTATGTTCGCGAAGTAGTTCACGCCATACGCTATCAGGTCCACAAGGTCGACCGAATTGGTCGGGACGAACCTTTTGAAGAAGTCGATACCACGATTGCGGAGTATTATGGCATTGACCCCGAGGTGATCTTTAAAGAAAAACTCAGCGAGTATTTGGAAGACCTCCGCCGCATATTTGTTCCGGCGGTGCGCAGCGGCCGGCGAATTAAGGCCTCACAGTTTATACGAAGATGTACCCCGGTCATCGTTTCCAAAGTCGGGGAATGGATTGCCGGATCCAATCGTCATACCATACGGAAGTATCTTCGCCGTCTCGAGGCGATTTCGCGTCATTATGATCTACGCCTCAGCCAGCGCGAGATGTTGGAAAAACTTGTCGAGTTGACGACACTCGTGAATTTCTATGTCATGGACGAGATTCACGGCCTGTCGAGTTAATGGTTATGAGCGCTTCCAATCGCCGTGAGCATGACATGCTGCGTGCCTTCTTCAAAATTCACCCGGATTATTCCCTTTGCCGAACGCTGGCCGCAAATATAATGGAAGGATTTGTCACTCATGAGCACGCTCTACAACTCTTGACGAGCAAGGCCAGCCAGACCGCGGCCTTGCGTGACTCCATACAGGCGTCGCTCGACAAGAAAAAAATTATGATTGAAGAAGTAGGCTATCTCCTCAAGGATCTGACCTTGGATCAAATCATTGCCCTTGACGACCAGCGCTTCGCAGACGTGCTGCATTTTTACTTTAAGTATCCGCGTGCACACAACCGTATATCGCGGCCCTCGTGGTTCCGCCGGCGCGCTAAACGTCTACAATTTTTGAGTGCGCTTATGGAAGAGAGCAAGCGCCGATCACTCTCTACGGATTACCTCGCATGGGAAGACCTGTTGTCACTCATTTAGATGGAGGCTGTTCATGAAAAAGGAGGCCATACTGGTTGCCGGTGGCGCCGGCTATATCGGTAGCCACGCCGTGAAAGCTTTACGCCAATCCTCATTCCTGCCGGTGATTTTTGATAATTTTTCAACCGGCCACCGCGAATTTATAACTGGTTTTGATTACGTCGAGGGCGATCTAGGCGACCCGAAAAAGCTTAATGCGACCTTTGAATCTTATCGCTTTTCGGCGGTCATGCACTTTGCCTCGCACTGCTACGTAGGCGAGTCGTGGGAGAATCCCTACAAATACTATCATGACAACGTGGTGAATGCGCTGAACCTCTTGAAGACCATGCTTGACCATGATGTGGCCTGCCTTGTTTTCTCCTCGACGTGCGCCATCTATGGCAATCCCGTCACGCTGCCAATGGCGGAGGATCATCCGCAGGTCCCGGTGAATCCTTACGGCGAATCAAAGCTTTTTATCGAGAAAATCCTGCGCGACTTCAGTCAAGTATATGATTTGCGTTATGTCGCGCTACGCTACTTTAATGCCGCCGGGGCTGATCCGGATCTGCAGTTTGGCGAATATCATGATCCGGAAACCCACTTGATCCCGCGCGCCTTCGACGCGGTTACGGGACGCCTACCGGAGCTGGAAGTTTATGGCGAGGACTATCCGACACCGGATGGCACCTGCCTGCGGGACTACATTCATGTCACTGACCTGGCCGACGCACATATATTAGCGCTTGAGCACTTGCTTCAGGGCAGGCCGAGTGCTGCGTACAACCTTGGCACTGGAACAGGTATTTCGGTAAGACAGATTATCGAGACCATCGAGTCCGTGACCCATCGCAAGGTGCGAACGGCCATCGCACCTCGTCGCGCCGGTGATCCGGCAGAGCTTGTGGCCGATCCATCAAAGGTGATGAGGGAATTAGGTTGGCAACCGAACCATTCGTCGGTGGAGGAGATCATACGGACGGCGTGGTCTTGGCACAAACTAAAGTTCAAGCACTAACGAGGGGCCGCCTCATGCGGGTGTGACTCCAGCACAAGGCGCGACACGTCGTTAGCCGGCTCTGCGATTACCATACCGCAAGAATATTTGAGACGCGTCGCTCCGAGCCATCGGAAGGGCGATTAACCACGCCATAGTCGCTAATCCACATCGTGGTAGACCCGCCGCCATCAAAATTAAGCGCCTGGAATGAACCGAGATCCATGAGAAGCTGCGCAAAGTCTGCCAGAGTCAGACCCACCGCGTCCCCAGCCCCGCGGCCATCGGCCGTAACCATGTAAGCCGTTCCATCCAATCCTATACCCAAGCCTGTACGCGGATGACGACTATTGGCAAAAGACGCAGAAAAGCCTTCGGACTGATACGGGATGAAGATCTCTCCATCCCGAATGAGGCGCGGCCCTCCGCCCAAGGCGTGATAAGCCTCCGTGTATTCGGTGTCCCTGGGGATTGTAACTATGGTTCGGTCGCCATAGTCGCTTTCCAGAATTCCAAACACTGACCGATTGGCGCTGTTATCCACGTGCTGCACACCATCGATTTTCACGAGGCAAACGGAAGTCAACTCGGCATCGAACGTGAAAAAGCTGCCGTTGACCGCGGCGCGGGCGACTTCGCGCTCGGCGGCGCGGCTGGTTGTTGTAGCGCCCGTTATGCGCGGCGCCATATACGCGGAGGTCGCCGCGGCAATCACATTGACAAACTGTCGGCCACCGCCGAAAGCCGAGAATGTACGCTGACGCCAAACCAGCTGATCACCGAGGTCGGTATCAATCCAGACATCCGAACCTTCCTCAGGCGCGTAGGTTTGCGAAATCGGTTGCGGAGGCACATTGACCAGCACGCGGCCATCGCGGCTGCCCAACACACCCGAGCTGAAAACCGGCTGGTCGGCTTTTAAGAAAAGGTAGCCTTGCATCTGGCCTTGCGCGTCTCGCACCATTTCATGCAAGAGCCGGGCTATACCCTCATGGGCTTTGAGCTGTTTGCGAAAGATGCCAACGGCACTGCCGTCGTCGCGCAGCGAAAAGACCTCAATATTGGCCTCAATCTCACCGGGATTAATGACGGCCAATCCAGTGAAGTAGCCGGCCCCATTGCTGACTTGCGGATACGTCGCCGATTGCAGCGGGAGTGATTGTCCAGGCACGACCGCCAGTGAAGCCGTAAGGTTGTTGCCGTACGTCAGCGATCCGGCCATAGTTCCGGTGTCGGCTTCCGCTTTGAGCCAACCCGTAGTCAGCGTCGTCGATGGGAAACCAAACAGCGCCTGCGCCGAATCGCGCAAGGCGCCGGCCGCCGGTATAGACAGCAAGCGCGGGTTATTGATCCCCGGACCCTTGTATACAGTTCCGTCGGGCCGATAAGCGGTCAGCGTAACGTGCTGAGGCTTTTCACTCAAATTAACCAGGTTGAGCCGCGCAAAGAAATTTTCGCCGGTGACTACGTAGGGGAAGTACAGTTTACGACTGCCTTCGGTCAGTGGCCGGGCATTGAAACCAATTAAGTCCGATGGGCCCGCACTGCGCGCCGCGGCTGCGTTGATCGTTCTAACAACAGCAAATCCGGTCACGGGACACGTGGAGGATACGCGCAGATGGCCGGCCTTGGAAAAGTTTGAGAGCGATGGGAAAAGCGCCGGAATGATAGCGCGGCGCCGCTCATGCGCCGCCAGCATGAAGGATTGCGTGGCCAGTGATTGGCCCTTGGCATCGTAGAGTCTCAGCTTGAGGTCAGCCGGATCGCGATTGGGATTGATCAGGCTTACTTCGGTAACGCCGTGGTCGCCTTGCGCAATCATAGGAAATACGATTTCAGATCGAGGCGTAGGCAGGTCGGCCCCATCCAAGAATTCGCCCTGGGCATTACCGAAGAGGAAGAACCCAACCAAATCGTTGTGTGGGCTGACCGCGAGTATCCAACCTGGAGTAGGGTCCTCGAAGCCAAAGAACTCAGAATCCAACTGAGAAACTTGACTGCGGGCCGGAACCGATAGGGTTGATGGGTTCCGAACCTCGGCGCTTTGAATTACCTTGCCGCTCTCATCATAAGCGGTTAGTGTTACCTCAGCGTTTTGGTCTGTGGGATTGACCAGGGCGAAACCGGTGTAGCCACTGGGCTCGTGACTCATATGGGGAATAATCAGAATGGATTCAGAAAATCCGATCGGTATGAAAGCTGCGGTTAAGCAAGACAGTGTATGTAGGACGCGCCAAAATAATTTCATAGTATTAGCTCCCGATCCGAACCAAAATAAGTACGGCGGTACATGAAGGCCCAGTATAGCACAATGCAGCGGTCCGACATAACCTATAACCCGGACAAACCGCAACCAAACAGGCCGGCCTTTCACCACAGAGACACAGAGGCCACTGAGAAACCAAGAAATGGATTTGAACAAGATCACAGAACAAAAGAAAGATGGTAGAACGGCCGTATCTCTCTTTGCCTCCGTGGTGAGAAGGGCGAGGCCCTGTTGGATGGGGTTTCAAAACCGTCAACCACTCGCATAAATAAAGGGCAAACCCCGACCTCCTGAAAATGTTTTGCCTGGTTCAGCACAATTTCATCTTGTCATATACTAAAAGGCCATGAACGACTCATCAGGCAAGGTCCACTTCCCTGCCAACCCCAATCATGCTAAACTGTTTTTCACAGGAGGTTAGTTTTACTTCTATGACCAAGCGAAAAATCGAAACCGGTATTAAGCATGACCGCAAGCCACAATATAGATACACAGTATTCTATCAGCAGTTACTCGAAGGCGGCTATCAGGTGATCGTCCCGGCCCGGCCCGGTATTATTACCTATGGCCGAACGCTCGAAGAATCGCGAGAAATGGCCGAGGATGCGATGGCTTGCCACCTCAAAGGAATAATTTCTGACAACGAAGAAATTCCAGAGGACCCGTTTGTTAAAAAGGAGCCGGTCCGTGAAAGCGTGCTGGTCAAAGTCTAACGTCCGTCACCTATAATGATATTCGCCAATATCAGCCCCAAAGCAGCGATCGGCGCTTTTTTAAAGGCCTGATTTTATCTTCACCAAAACTCAGCTTCCCACGTCCAGCTAAAACACCCGACCAACCCAGGCAAAGTGACTACGCCGCTCAAGGGAAAAGTTTGGATGATGTAAAGACGCAATTCGAGCAAGGACTTTCCGCTACAGTAAATGAACATCTGCGCGTGTATGGAAATATCGAGAAGCTTCTAAAGGTTGCTCCCAGACGAAGTATGGAACGACAGGCTGTTTGAACCTAATGTACGTGGAAAACACTTTCGTTTCTCACAAGTGTCTTTTCATGAGGGATTGCAAGAGGCTCTGCCATTTGGCGGTATTGATTATATGGAACTTGACGCGGCAGCGTAGGGACGGTGACCGATGGCAGACACAGGGGAGATCGCAAAAGGATTTCTTCTTCCGTCAGGTCGTGCACCTCATAGACCAGCCGGTCAATCTCCGGCTTCCACCCTGTTGTGCCCACCGCGGGATCGAGCCGCTTCGCCGCGAGGAGGCAATCAACCTTGGTGCAACGACTTCCGCCGCAGTGGATTTGACGCAATTGCCAGACTGCGATCGCGCAGTTTTTCCATAATCTTGATCTTCTCGGAAAAAGGAAGCGCTGCGATCTGCTTTCGCATCTGCCGTTTGCTTTCCAAAACTTTGCGCATCCAATCGTTCATTCGTTATCACCAAGAAATCTATGCCCGAATCGCTCCCATTTTGCAAGCAGCCCGTGTCGGGAAAGAACCTGGTCAAGACTGTTGGTATCAAGGAGGCCGCTTTCGATGAATTGCAGAATGCGAGCGCAATCTTTGGGACGGCCTGTCTTGAGCGCGATGGCGGTGAGATGTTCGGCCGTCATCACCCACGTCCGAACTCCTTCCACTGCGGTTTCGACCGCCTGCTCCAACGCCTCCTCGGTCAGAGCGTCACCGGGTGGCAGGAATTGCACCGGCCAACCTTCAATGACTATGTATTCCTTTTCGGCCTTATAGCCGTGGGAAGCAAGATAGGTGTAAATGGGGGTAACCGAGATCAACAAATTCCCGGGAACCATGTGGAACGAAACGAAAACATCAATGTCGAGCGTGGCCGAAGGTTCGAGGTAGAAAGTCGCGCCCACCGCCCCGCCAATAGCATATTTGCCAATCACCCCGTCCGACTGCATTCGATTGATAATTTCCAGGGTGGCTTTCATTTGGATCTGCCCTCAACGATCGCGATTTCTTCTGTCGTCAGGCCGTATAGCTCATAGACCAGCCGCTCAATCTCCTGTTCCCACGCCGTCGTGTCCGCTGATGGATCGCAGCTTCTTCACCGTGAGGATGCGAGGTTACTTGCTATACACATTCCTGAGCGTGTCAAGCTTTTTGTTTGCTCGGATGCTAAACCAATACGAAAATTTCTTACGAGCGCGCCAAGATTTAGGTGGTGACTTACACTTGCCATCTAATCTTGGCGCGCTCGTGTAGACTCTTAGCCGCGCCGCGGCGACGGTCGGATAAAAATCTCCCGTGGAGATATCTGACTCTCCAAACCGCAACCGCATGTGGCCGAGCCGACCTCTGGCTTAAAAGCTGAATCGGAAACCCAACTGCAATTGACGCGGATTGTGCGCCGATGTAAAGGCCAGTCGCTCGGTCGGGTTTAGATCGCTGCGGCCCTTCACGCGATAGGTCGGCATGCTCACGTTGCCGACAATATTATTTACCGAGGCGAAGTTCAAATGGTTAAAAATATTAAACGCCTCGAAGGTGGTTTCCAAGCTGCGGCGGCTATCTCCATTGATACGCCACCGCTTGGCCACGCGCATGTCAAAGGAAATAAAGTGCGGCCCGATGCCGGTATTGCGACCGGCAAAAGGTGGCCGATGCGTGGTTGAATGGCGATCGCCGCTGGTATCCGTACCGGCTAAAAGATTAAAGGGCCGCGAGCTGATGACCGTCAAAATCGGAGAAAGATTCGTATCGGCAAAAATACGAGAGACCACATGATTGCCCGGCCCGGCCTTGAATGGACTCTCCAGCACACCGGCCATCACAATGCGATGACGCTGATGAAACGCCGACAGCGCGCGCTCGGCGCGCAAGTTAAGCTGATCGTGCGCCTCGAAATCGCTGTTATAATCGGTCACTTCGTCCATCGCTTTGCTGAATGTGTAGTTGCCGGTCAACAAGAAATGCCGGCTGTAGCGCTTGTTGGCCGATAGCGTGAAACCATGATAAAAGGAATTGGCCGATGATTCGAAGACATTGGATTGGAGCGTCAATGGCTTGTTGAAGGTAAACGCACGCGCTCCATTCGCCAACGTGCCTCCCGTCGGCACCAGATTATTATCGCGGGCACGCGTAATCTTGGCGCCCCGCACAAAAATATAATCGGCCGATATCGAGAGGTTACGGAACAGCTCGCGTTCAATGCCGAAGCTTATCTGCTGCGTGTACGGACGCTGGTATCTAGATTCAATCGGGAACAGGACAGCAAAGGGATTGTTCGGGTCCGGTCGGGGAGTAAGCCCAAAGGCTGATATATCGGCCTCGGTAATACGGCGCGATCCCAGAACCCCGTTGCCTCTCAGTCCCTGAAAGATGGTGATAGGCAGCGTGCCCACCGCCAATGACGTGAAGACCTGCCGGATAACCACGCCGTTCAATGTAGCCACTACATCAGGAATCTGGAAGGGAATCGGCGCGTAATAGATTCCATAGCCGCCGCGCAGCACGGTCTTGCCATCGCCTTTGGGATCCCAGGAGAAGCCCACCCGCGGCGCAAAGTTCTTCTTGTCGCGAGGAAAATCGCGCAGTTGCGGTTGAGGAATGGGCGTCTGTCGAATGGCCGTTTGGTCGAGAAGTAGCCCACCCGGTTCCTGGTCAAGCTCGTAACGTAAGCCCATATTGATCATGAAGGTCGGCGATACTTTCCAACTGTCCTGAAAATAGAAACCGTAGCGATGGATATTGGACGTGTACACCGTAGTGCCAAAGCCCTGTTGATAAAATTGCGGCACACCGGCATTAAAGGCCTGCAAGGCATTAACGCTGCTGGGACCTTGTAGGAAACCGGCTAGGTCGGCGCGGCCGGCTCCATTGAGTGCGGCAAGCGCCGGGCCGATCAAGGCGGGGGGAAGCAGGGCGCCGGCCGGCAGCGGTCCGAAATTAAAACGGCCGCCAAAGAAGGTTTGGTTATCGGCGTGGTAGTGAGGATAGAAGCTTATATCCGCACCCATTTTAAACGTGTGGTTGCCTCGAATGAGGGAAAAATTATCGATCCACTGCAGGTTCCGCTCAATGTTAAAGGCCGGCAAGAAAATATTCTTGCCGAAAAACCCGAAGCCGTTGATGTCGAGCGCAGGTCCATTGGGTTCTGCCGGGATGAAGTAGGCGGACGTATACGAGAACTTGGTGCGGAATTCGTTATACATGTTCGGACTAAATATGTGGTTTTCGGAAACGACGAAGGTCCAGTCTTTGGTGATGCTCTCGCTGCCGCGCGAAAAGCCGAGCAGCGCGCCCACGGCGGTGTTGCGGCCAAATTGCTTCGTATAGTTAAAACGGCTGAACAATTGGTCGCTGGGGCTGAAATTATGGTCAAGCCGCAAGGAGGTCGTTGTGTTATGGTCCCGCACCGGCGCTACGCCGCTGTTAGTCTTAAATAAATTTATCGTGCGGGTTTTGTTGGCGTCGCCCGCAAAACCAACACGGCAGGGGGCCACGCAAGTAGTCCAGAGCCCCGTTAAAACGCCTACGATTTGGCCCGTTCCAGGTATGCCGCTCAAGACATTTAAAATCTGGCGCTGCGTGGCGTCCGGTCCGAAGGGGTCGAAATTAAGAAGTAGTGGCACCGTGGCGCCGCGATTCTCGTTCAATTGTTCAAACGCCCCAAAAAAGAATGTCTTGTCCCGTCGAATGGGGCCGCCCAAGGTCACACCGTACTGCTGGCGACTGAGAACCGGCTTTACCGGCACTCCGACCTGGTCGCCCACATTTTGAAAGGCGAACGGATTGCGCGCGTCGAGTTGTTCGTTGCGAAAGAAACCAAAAACGTTGCCATGAAACTCATTGGCGCCGGACTTGGAAACAATGTTGATGACGCCGCCGCTGGCCCCACCAAATTCCGCCGAGTAGTTACTGCGATTAATTTGAAACTCCTGAACGCCTTCCTGACTAAGCGTGGGTCGTACGCCGCCGGAGTCAAAATTGTTGTCTAATCCGTCAATCGTCACGTTATTGCCCCGTCCATTGCTGCCATAAAAGGACAACCCGGAATTCGGCGTTTGAGTCACACGAAAATCGGAATTATCGGCGATGGCCTTGGAATCGGTCACGCCGGGCGCCAGCAGTGAATAACTTAAGTAATCGCGGCGATTGATCGGCAACTCCCGAATTCGCTTCTCTTCGATGGTATTCGATTGTTGAGTGCGAGTAGTTTCAATCAACTGGGCTTCGCCGGTGACCACAATCTCCTCGGTCCGTCCACTGACTTGTAAGAGGAAGTCCAGTGTGGCGATTTGTCCGACCGTCAGCCGGACACCCTTGCGAATTTGGGTTCCGAAGCCGGGAAAGGCTGCTTTCGCTTCGTACACGGCTGGGGGCAGAAGTGGAATGGCAAAAGCGCCTCTTTCATCGGTGATGGCCGAGCGCGTGGTGCCCTTGGCCTCATCGCTTAGCATGATGGTAACCCCCGGCAGAACACCGCCGGACTGGTCCGTAACCTTGCCGCGCAGTTCCGCCGTCGATCCTGCCGCCTGCGGAAAAACCGGTACTGCCAAGGCGAGCGCGCTCAGCGCGCATAAGAAAACTCTATAGCAAAAACCTCTGTGCATCATAAATTCCTCCCGCAATGAATATACGGATCGATGTTACTGGCGCCACATCCTCCAGTAATGAATTATGTAAACCGATTTCGGAGCGACTTCTAAACCTGCCCACCAAACGGGAAACTACAGCACGGTCGTAATAGTAGCGCAAATGAAACCCGTTGAAAATAGCAAAATAGATTTTAGACGAATTCAGTTAGCAGATTTCGGATTGCGGAATGTTGCAAATTGGCAAATCTTCCATCCGCAAACGAAATTGATTTAGATGAAGGCCGCCGGCTACTGCGAGGAGGCAGGGGCGCCTCTCACGGCGCCCCTCCATATTCGTCATAGGTGTTGATTAGTTTGTAATGAAGCGGCAGCGGTTGGATTCTCCGGAGACGTTGCCGGCTTGATCCACCGTCTTGACCCAGAAGTCGTAAGCGGCCTTGGGATCCAAGGCCGACGGGTTGATGCCCGGCGTCTCGACGCTCAGCGCGACGCCGCGCTCCTCATCGCTCAGCAACCCGAACGACTGCCGCCGCTCTCCCGTCCCCAAGTTTTCCAGGAACCACATATAACGCAGACGCTCCGGCGGAGTCAGCGCGTCGGAACCGGAACTCCACGCCACGGCAAAATCGCCGGCTGGACCGGCCGAAGGACAGAGCAACTGCGGGGCCGCCGGCGGCGTAGCATCCACGATGAATCGACGCTCCATTACCAGGGACTCGCACTCGGGGCGGCCGCTCGGCAGACACGTATCCGCTCGCACGGCCAACGTCTTGGCTTGAATGCGAAAAACATGGGGGCCATCGGCGAGATCGCTTGCCGGCGCGGTCGTGTATAGGCCAAGTGGACAGCCGCCGGCCGGCGCATAACCGGTGGGGGGAGCATCGTATCCAGAGGCATAGCGCATATCGACACAAGCGGTTTCTCCACGTGGATCGGCCGCCCGCGCCCAGAATCCCGCCCGACGGTTGCTGGTATAGGATCCTTCCGCCGGACCGTTGAAAATCTCAACCGTAGTACGGCCGCCTGGCGCCGTGCATCCCGGTAGATCGCGCGCTTTGAGGAATGACGCATAAATGTTGGTGTATTCGCCGCCCAGTCCATAACCATTGGCAAATACGCGATAACAGGCGAAGTCAAAAATGTTTGTAGAGAACGGCACCTGGCCAACCGTATTGTTAAAGAAAGGAATGAGAAAGCCGCGGATGAAGCCCTCGACTTCTTCGGGAGGCAATAACTTCCCGATATCCAGCCCGCCGGTGCAGTTCTCGATATCGGTCGGCAACAGCATGCCGTTATAGCCAACGATTTCGGTGCCCCGATCACCTAAGCGCAAGAAAACCGCGCTGCCGACAAAGGCGACCGTGGCTTCGACCCCGGCATCTAAATATAGACAAAGCATGTTGGTCCATTGCGGCGTTTTTGGATCTCGATAAAAAGCCTGTATGTTTAACCCATTAAATCGCACCGTTAATCGGCCGTCCGTTCCCGGCTGCGTGATTTCAAGGCGGGGAAGCTGCGCCGGATCCGAAACATCAGGCAAGAGCTTCATATCGAAATAGACTTCCCCTTCCGGGTTAATCAAGTCACAGATCTCCGGAGCAAAGCTGCACAGATCGGCAACCCGAAATGGCGAGGCATCGTTCTTGTAACAGAACACACCGCGGTTATAGGCCTCGCGCAGGGCGTTGTTGGCGAGCACCATTCGTACGGCGACTCCGACGTCCTTGGTCTGATGAAAACTTTCAATGGTTGATGCGGGATCTGTCCCGGGTTCCGTGGGCCATGGCGCGCGGCCGGCGGTGCAGGCGGCTTCCTCGCCCGTATAATTTACTCCGCCGTTGAAATACATGTTCAGGCCATTGCTGTCAATCTTGGCGCGCGAGCCGTTAAAACTGTAACTGAATCCTTCAAAACCGCCCTGGAATCGCATTAGGTCGCGCAGATAGTTGTTCAGCGCATTGATGGTTTGCGTCTCGACCGTGCTTGCCAGAGAGTTCCGTATGAAGGACAGATTGAACACCCAGTTGATCAGCCAATCCGGCCATCCGGAAAATTGCAAATACATGCGATTGATGCGCACACCGCTTCCGCCGATTTTGCGTATGGATAGGACACCGCCCTGCAAGACCGGCTCGACCAAAAGATTTACCGTCAGCCCGGGCGTGCTCCCATCCTCGCTAAATTTTACGCGGCCGTTCGTAAAATCGCGCAACGGATTCGCCCAGCACCAGGAAAAAGTCGTCGGGTTGCGCAGGTGAACATCGATGCTGCTGAGGTCCCACGGCGCGCTGCCATTGTGCGGACGTTTGATGGCCAGATTCACTTCCAGCGCGCCGTTGGCTCCCACATCGGACCGAAAGCGCAGGTCGGCGCGGTTGTTGAACTTGATGTCATAGTGTAGACAAACGTTGACTTGGCGATAGCATTCGGCCCGGTCGTTGAAACAAACACGGCCCGTGGGAAAACTGCTGAAGCCCTCATTGCGCAAGTAGTCTTCGATCTTGCGCAGCGCCGAAGATTGAAACCGTGCCCCGAGCGCGCGACTAAAATTCGGTGTCCCGGGCGTGGCCGGATCCCCACCGGAGTCGCCGAAGATGTATTTCGTGCCGTTAGTGGCCTGGGCCCATACGAAAAATGAAGACCAGATCCAAACGAACATGATACCGACCATAAGACCTGTACGGCTGCCTTTACTCATAATCCTCCTTTACCATTTATATGGTTTGGGCAACAAAATCGTTAACTAAATTATGAGGAATTACACGCCCGCGCGCTATTGGACTTCACCGGAGATTTCATGGCGAGTTCCCCAATGCTCTACAAGTTTGTGAGAAAGCAAAACGCTATTACCGGCGCATACGTATGCGTTTCACCGAAACGCCCAATCGAGCCGATGAAGCCACTATACTATGATTACCTACCAAATTCAACGAATTTCTGTCTACTCCAAATTCCTGTTGACAACCCAGTTGTTTTTAAGTAACCTATGGGTTGTCTTTAAGGGGGACCACTTACCCATTTTCTGTACATTAATAACTCTGGCAATCGAGGGCTGATCGGTATTTTGAAATGAATGGCCAATCGGCCTTACGAGGCCAAATGCGTTCAAATGGCCTGGCAAACGTGTAACCCGTGGGTTCGGCTTAGATCCTATCCTTTGGTGGTGTACAAAGCCGCTCACTATAGCTTTGCATTAGAGGAGGTAACAGTATGTTCATGCGCAGAATTAGAAACCGACTTGTATCACCGGTTTTTCTTGTAGCTGTTTTAGCTTGCGTTCTTGGTTTGTCCCCCGCCTATGGTCAAACCCCTGATCGCCCTTCGTCCCAGAACGGGAGCCTGGAGGCTTCTTACAATCAAGGCGCGGTGCAGCTCCGCTGGGATGCCGTGGGCGGCAGCGAAATAATTGGCTACAATCTATATCGACAAGACTACGATCAAACCGCATGGCTACCAGTAAATCGGGAGCTTATCGAGGTATTAAAATTTCGCGAGGCTCTTCCCGTCGCACCGGTGATGGTTACCTACCGCCTGGTGCCCGTTGACGATCAGGGCAAGGAAATCGAAGCTTTGCAGATCACCACTACCTTCACCAAATTGCTGGAAGATGTGGAAGAATCGGTCCTCGATCCCGCCGGTCCCGGATGCCCGCCGATTACTCCAACCGAATCCTATCAGACGGTGTCCGGTTCCCACACGACGGGACAATTCCGCGATTACTGTTTCACCGCGACGACGGGAACACGTTATGAATTTACAACCTGCACGCCGGGATCTGCGACCTATGATACGATCATTGATGTGCGCAGCGCTGACGGCTCGGCTATCCTTGCTACCGATGATGATAGTTGTGGTGTGCAATCTCGGGTGATCTGGCAAGCCCCGAGTTCAGGACCTTTCCGCGCTCGTGTACGCGGATATGCGGATTCTTTTGGAAGCTTTGCGATGGCCTACCGGATGATCGCTCCGCCACCCCCTTGCACCACCATCACCACCACGGAAAGTTTCCAAACGATAGCCGGCTCCATCGCCAGCGGTCAATTCCGGGATTACTGCTTCACGGCCACCGGTGGACAGCGCTATGAGTTTACCACTTGCGCCCCCGGTTCGGCTACTTTTGATACCATCATTGATGTACGGAGCGCCGACGGATCCACTCTGCTGGTCTCAGATGACCACACCTGCGGATTGCAGTCCCGCGTCATCTGGCCGGCGCCCGCTACTGGGCCCTACCGCGCACGTGTACGCGGCTCAGGCCCCGCCGCGGGAAATTTTGTTTTGGCGTATCGTCAGGTGCCCTCGCCTGGCACCGGTGGCACGGCCACGAATGGCATCTATGTTATTTTCGTAGGTCCCGACGGGCGTTATACGGCAAGAACGGGTCCCACTCATCCCGTCCCGGGCGGACGAAATCTCCTTTACGGAGGAAAAGATGGGGATCCGTTTACGACCTATAATACGATCAGGTCCTGGACCAGCAATACGACGTATACCCAAGGCGGTCTCGCCGCCACAGTCAACTTGGGTCCCTTCGTTACTTATAACCGAGTGGAAGGCACGGGCGTACGAACGGTGTACGAACTTCCTGGAGCGCCGCAAACTCGAGATAAAATGGACATAGAGCAGCTAGTTCGCATCAACGGAACTACATTCAACAACACAACCATAGAGGTTACTACCAAGATCACCAATACAGGAACGGCACTGCTGGCTGTCGGCGGGCGATACTTCTGGGATTTCCAAATTGGTCAGGACGATGGGCCGACGTTCCAGGAAATCGGTCCTGATGCCCCTGTCCGAGTCCGGGAGTCGAACTTTGATTTTCCGACTTTTACGGCGTATCGAATCGTAAATAATGACTTTGGCCCGCCTCTCTACGCGGTCTTCGGAACGGTGAATGGCCCACAGGGGATTATCCCCCCGCCTTCACAGCCGGATCGCTTGCAGTTCGTCTGTTGGGATACCGTTTTCAGTAGATTTCCTTTTGAATATACTGTTGACCCTAACCGGGACATTGCAACGATGGCCTCAAATTGCCGCGGCTTCGCCGGCGGTGACACGGCCCTCAATTACTTTTTCGGACCGACGGCGGGGACCGCCATTGCGCTGGCTCCAGGGCAATCGTATACATTCTCCGAATCGATATTTGCCTCACCGCCACGCACTCTGCCTCGTTTCGATGTTCCACCGACACCACCTTCGCGGTGCCCAGAGACGACCTATCGTATTCAGTCGGGCACGCGGATACAATTCCCAGTTCAGGCGTCGCATCCCACTAGCAGTACTAACGTAACGCTGGGGGCCACCGGACTGCCCACCGGATCCAGTTTCCCGAGCGTCCCTCCCGGCAACCCGGTCAGTAGCACCTTCGCCTGGATGCCTACCGCTGGTCAGGTCGGCTTCCACACGATTACTTTCACGGCCACGTCGGGCTCTGATTCGGTTTCTCACTGTATACGAATCGAAGTCGTACCGGCGCCGCCGCCGAACAATCCTCCGACGTTTGATTCGCCCCCAACGCCCACGACCGCTCCAGTAAGCGTGCGCGCCGCCGGCTTCTTAACCTTTACCGTGCAAGCCTCCGATCCTGATTTCGGGGACACGGTGTCGTTAAGCGTTTCCGGTTTGCCGACGGGAGCGGACTTTGCCATTCCTCAGCCGGCCAATCCGGTTAGCAGCTTATTCGAATGGGGGCCCATCCGCAGTCAGGTTGGTACCTATGCGGTTACCTTTACTGCGACCGATAACCATGGGGCCTCGACCACGAGGGTCATCACCATACAAGTTCTGCCTCCTGGCCCCGATACGGAGCCGCCTCATTGCGGAGCGATCTCTCTCACGGCCGAGATACCTCGGACGGCGACGATTCTGGTACGAGACATCAACAGCGGGTTGGATACCATCGACCCAATAACCGAAAATGCCGATGTGGTGATTCCACCCTTCACGCCAGGCACTGACGTCGCCGTTGTCGTCACAGGGACAAAGGTTGCTGCGGACAATCCGGCGTTCATCGAGCTTGATGTGGCGGATGTAGCCGGCAACCGCGAGGTCTGCCAGTTCTTCTTGGTGAGTAATCGGGCTGGTCAAATTTCCCCAGCCGGATTCACCGTCACCAACCCAATGAGGAGCCGTCTGTTGATTGCCAATCGTGGCTTAACTGACCTCATCCTATACTTGAGTAATGGCATTGTATCCATTACGCAAGATCCCGATGGTGGCGGTTACTGTAATCCCAATTATTGCTTCATGGCCCCAAACGGCGCCACCTACATTGACATTTCATCGTTGGTGAGAGCTGGATCGACTCTCGAAGCCGTTGAAGCTTTCGGAAACCCGGGAACTTTTGCTGAGCTGATGATATCGGAATAATCCGAGTCGGCAAAGCCATTTCTCCCCGTCACGGGTTTGTCCTAACTTCTCCGTAAATGGAGCAGGGAAGATCGACCCAGCGGGTGTCCAATCATGGGGGGCAGGCAGAACGCCTGTCCCCCATATTCTGTGTCCTAACCTCACACGGACCAGCCGTAATCCAATCGGTTAAAAAATGTGGGACAGGCATTTTGCCTGTCCATACAGTCGTCCCGCCTGTGCCACTTTTCCAAGAACATTTTCTAGAAAGATATTGTGCGCAAGCACGACCCCGCCAAGGTACATTCCGACCCGTTGTTGGCTCTTCTGCTTTAACTATCCGGTACGATTTTTGGTATCGAAGAAGATGAAGATGGGTACGATATCCAGACCGTGCCGGAGCTATTGGGCCACCAAGATCTGAACACGACCATGATTTTCTCACAGGTATTGAATCAGGGAGGTCGTGGTGTGTGCCGCCCAGCCGATAAGCTCTGATGCGCTGCAGCGGCCCTCTCGGATTAGGCGGAAAGCGCGAGCGGGCTAATCGTTTGAGATTTGAGAAAATTCACTTGCCCAAGCTATGGCCAACTGATATGATACAATCCCGACAGCGTAATCAAGTGTTTTGGATTAGACGGCTAAACCTGGCAGACTAATCTTTTCAGACAGAACCGCCTAATTCAAGTTATCCGAGCGATGCGAGTAATATGGAATCCAGCGACTTCAAACGGATCGAAAAGGCTAAGAAACTGGCAGCTGGGCCTCTCGGCGAACACATGTCGAAGTTCCCGCTTCGCTTCACCAAAGCCGTATTCTTTGGTGAAAGGCCATCACGTAAGAAAACCACAAGAATCAATAATGGGACAATAACCCTCGTTAACCTCGGAAAAGGGCCGATTGCGATGACCTGTGCACATGTAATATCAGCTTACCGAAAAATGATCGAGGAACTCGATAATGTAATATTTCAAGTCGGTGATGTAGCTCTTGATCCTATAGCTCAGCTTATTGCAGAGGATACAAAACTCGATCTTGCATCGATAGAACTCACAGAGGAGCAAGTGAAATCAGTAACAGCGGATGGTGAAATTGGATCTTGCGTCTTCGAGCCAGTCTCCTGGCCTCCCCCAACTTTGAAGCCAGGCGACTTCGTAGCCCTTGGCGGCTTTCCCGGTGGTCTCCGCGAGTTGCCTGCGCACGACGAGATTGTGCAGGGTAGCTGGAGTTGTGGGGGGGCTTCGGTTACAACCATCGATGAGAATCGATTTTCTTGTCAGTTCGAGAGGGAATACTGGGTATCTCCCTTCGGTGCAGAGCACCATCTGGAGTTGAGAGACCTAGGAGGCATGAGTGGAGGTCCAGCGTTCATCCATCGAGATCTGTACTGGGATTTTGTGGGCATTATCTACGAGTTCTCGCCGAGTTTTGACATTATGTATCTTAGGTCAGCCAGAGTTGTTAACGCGGATGGTTCTTTTCGTTCGTAGAACGCCTAACCCCGCGTTCAACTCAGACGCGCAAAAAGCCGCGCGCCGGTTAATGCGAACGTCGGGCCGCCAAGAGAGGTCCATGATTCAACGAACCGCACAATTCCCGGCTAGCGACCAACGAGACCGGCCTCCGGAAGGTGGTGGGGCTGCTCCAGAGGCATTCAATTCCCCACTGCCTGCCTCGGCACTGAACATCGAAGTTAAGTGCCGGAGCAACCTGTTCCCATGGCGTGGACAGTTCTCGCCTCAGCTTGTCGAGACTCTCCTTCGCGCGTACGCGGCTCCAGGGTCAACCGTTCTCGATCCGTTCATGGGCAGCGGAACGGTCCTGGTAGAGGCCGCGCGACTTGGTCTTGCAGCCTACGGATACGAGGTCAATCCGGCTGCGTACCTCCTCGGGCGAGTCTACGAGCTATGTATCTTCACCGAAGCCGAGAGGCGCGCGCTTCTCGATAGCGCAGAGACTGTGTTGATTCGAGCGCGGCCTTCTGCCTTCGAGCTTCCTCTCTTTCGACTGGAGACGACGGGCGCCCCACGCGCGGGCAACGATTCCAAGTGGATCCCAGAAACTCTCGACCCTCGTGCACGGATGCTCCTTGAAGCATTGGTGGTACTTCTCGATGATGATTCGGCCGCCGACGCCTCCTTCACCAGCAAGTGGTCCATTATTCGAACGGTCGTCGCGGGTCTTCCGTACTCTACGCACGCTGTCGATGCTTCGCTTGGTGATGCGCGCGCCCTATCACTTCCAGATGATTCCATCGACTTCGTCCTGACTTCGCCCCCGTACATTAATGTTTTCAACTACCACCACAATTCTAGAGCTGGCATCGAATCGCTAGGCTGGTTGCCACTTGTAGTGGCGCGCTCTGAAATCGGGTCTAATCGCAAGTTTCGACAGAATCGATTCTGCACAGTGGTCCAGTACTGCATCGACATGGCTCTTGTGTTAGCTGAGCTTCGTCGCGTTTGCACTCCAGAAGCCCGAGTTGTCTTGATCCTTGGGCGAGAGTCGAACGTTCACAAGACGGCGTTCTACAACGGCGAGATTCTCAAGCGACTCGCCACCGATGTAGTCGGGATGCGACTTCACCTAAAGCAGGAACGGGTCTTTCTCAACAGATTCGGACAGAGTATCTATGAGGACCTCTTGCATCTGACCCCTGAGCGAGATCCCTCGCTAGCGAAGGTAGACATCGTCGAACGGGCCAGGAGTGTGGGGAGGGAGGCGCTTGTCGCAGCACTTGACCGTACGCCATCTGATCGAAGGCACTACCTGCACGATGCGATCGCTGAATCAGCGGGAATTGAAGCGTCGCCGATCCTAGACCCGGCTGCCGCCAACGGAGGCTCCCGATGACACTGCCCACTTCGCACGGTGACAAGCTACAAGCCCTGCTGCAGAACAACAAGCTCCCTAATGAGGATCGGAAACGGATCGAGAAGGCGGTGAGCCGTTATCAAGCGTGGCTAAAGAAGCTGGCGCGCGCCCCGTTGGGCGACCGCTGCGTAGCCGAGGCTGTTGGGCTCCTGAACGAGTACCGGACCTTCCTTGATCTGGAGGTCGTGTTCGACAGCGATGACGATTTTCTCTACCGGCAGAAAGGTCAGTTGAAGCTTGACAACACTGTAATCGAGGAGTTTCTGCCCCATCTTGTAGCTCGCACATTTCCCCAGATTTCCGAGAACTTCTTCGTCGGCCCATACTCGTGCTTCGCAGCGCTTTATTTCACCTCGACGATCGGGACATCGATCAGCGTTCCCGGCGCGCAGGCGCGGACAAAGGACCAGGATTTCACGATCTCGAAGCGACTGTACTTGAGAGCTTCGTTTGATCCTGAACACGCTATGGCCGTGGACAGGCTTGAAGCAAATCTCGGGTACCTTTGCGCCGAGTGCAAAACGAATCTCGACAAAACGATGTTTCAGGAGGCCTGTGCCACGGCGCACGACGTCAAGACTGCCGTGCCCGGCGCAAAGTACCTGCTGCTCTGCGAATGGCTTGACATGGCGCCGCTCAGCACGGCCGGCACGGACGTCGATGAAGTGCTCATCTTGAGGAAAGCTAAGCGGCTTGGGTCACAGGTTCGTAGCGTCTTCGCGACACGGGCCGGGCGTCTTTCCAAGCGAGCAGAATATGCCGCCTACCTTTCGAAGTATCCGTTCTCCTCCGAAGTCTTCGAGCGGTTCCTCTCTCACGTCAGAGCTTTGCTCGAGAACCGAGACCCGGATGAGGGAGATGCCCTTTCGCGAGGTTACTTCTGAGGTGGCCTAACGTTGCAGCGGACTTGCTCCGCTCGCCGCTGAAGGCGAGCGCTTCGCCTTCACAAATGAAGACTGTGGCTCACAATTTCATCTTGTCAGAGATTACTATAATCAGCCGCACTGAATCTTCACCACGCCTACCTTAATGGAAAGCCTATACACCGAACGCCTCGCCGACGCGGGCTTTTAACCTCACCTGCCAACGCCATTGTATCAGGTTGTTCTTAATTGGAATCTATGATAAGCTTTGGCCGCCATGCGAGAGCTTGCCGAACCGGTCCCATCCTTTAGGGCTAGAGATAAAATTGCGGTTCTCCTCGTCGCCCTTCTTCTACTAGCCCTGATCTATTTGGGCCGCACGCAACTGGACCGCAATCAGTTAGTCTTTTGGGCGATTAATGCGGTGTCTTCGTTGGGCGTTGGATTATTGGCCGTTCTTTTCATCAGACTACGCCGTCGCTATGAAGAAAAGGTGAGGGAGCTTACTCGTAAAGAGATGGAGATGGCCATTGCTCAGGAGGTACAGCAAGAACTTTTCCCCAGGTTACTGCCGCCGGCAGCGTTGCTCGACCTGGCCGCCATATGCCTTCCCGCCCGCGGAATCAGTGGCGATTATTATGACCTTCTGGAGATCGGCGATGGCGAATGGGGAGTGGTTGTGGCCGATGTTAGCGGTAAGGGAATTTCCGCCGCGCTCCTCATGGCCAACGTTCAGGCGATGGTCCGGAGCCAATGTCAATCGCACCCGTCGCTCAGCCAGTTCTTTGCTACTTTGAATCGATTACTGGGCCGGTCGACGGCTTCCGCTCGCTACGCCACCTTGTTTTATGGCATGTTCCGCGCTAAGGATCGATCATTTTATTATGTGAATGCGGGACACGTTCCCCCGTTCCTGATTCGGCAGGATAGCGTAAATCGTTTAACGGAAGGCGGCGCTCCTATAGGATTGCTGTCCGACACAGAATATAGCGAAGGAACCGTTGATCTGGCGCCGGGGGATTTGCTGGCTATATGCTCAGACGGAATCTTGGAGGCGACCGACGCGGCCGGAGAGGAGTTTGGCGAAGCGCGGCTGATTCCGCTTTTAAGCGGGAATCGGCAGCTTCCTTCAGCCATTATCCAGGAGAAAGTATTGCGCGCCATCGCCGATTGGACCCGCAAAGATATTCCCGATGACGACATAACCTTAGTCTTGGTCAGAATACCAAGTACATCGTCCTAGAGGCTGGGCTATGAGATTCTGCGATAGGACATTTGCCGATTACATTGCCTTTACGCGCGGACCGTTCTTGTTATTGTCGCTTGTGTTTGGACTGCGCTGGCTGGTCAGCGAGTGCGGCCTGCGTCCGCAGTTCGCGCAGCTCTTCAGCTTGACCGCCTTGAGTATTCCGATTGTGGTCTACTTGCCGCTTAAACTGTATAATCACAAATTTGGCGCCTACCCTCAACTCGGCTTGATCTACCTCTTGATGGCTTGCTGGCTGAATCTGTTGATCACCGGGGCGATACTGCTGGCGGCGATAACTGGGCGAGAGAACATTTATAGCTTGGCTGACTTGGGGCGTTTGACGGATCATGGCACACACATACTAGCCCACCTTACTGTAGGGATCAGTGTTTCGACGCTGATCAATCTTGGCATCGGTTCAATCATCTTGAGCTTATTGCGCAGGAATGACCGGCGCCATTAACCTGTGGAGCGCTGTCCAGCGGCGAGCCACTGGTAGGTTTCCTCCTCGATAGACGGCCGATCTCAGCGCGACCCTGCTGCCCTCTTGTTTCGGGCTTGAGCTTGGGCTCCGGTGCCTTACTTAAAGAGGTCTCTGGACGTAATTTCCGCCGAGTCGCAACCTTGACAAAGACTGAAGGGCGGGTATAATTTCCTTTTCTTTATAAGCCGGGGGCCTTATGCACATTGTGGTTCACGAGTTGGAAGAGCCCTTGCAAATTGACCGCGAGTTTAAGGGCGAGGGTTTGGGTTTGGCTCAGGTCGGCGCGCACCTAGCCGCCCCTGTTCGGCTGACGGCTACGGTTACACGCTCTAACAAAGATGTTGCCATTGAAGGCGACATTCATACAGTTATGGGACTGACCTGCAGTCGCTGCCTCAAGGTTTTTATGAATCAGATCAGCCAAAGGATTGACCTTCACTACGAGCCGCTGCCGGTCACAGAAGGGGGCCAAGTCTTGACGTACGACGATATGGACATCTCGTACTATACAGAGGACATCATCGATGTGGATCAGATGTTGGTCGAGCAGTTAGAATTGGCCGTACCCATGAAGCCGGTCTGTGCCGGCGATTGTCAGGGGCTTTGTGATGTGTGTGGCGTGGATTTAAATGTAGAAACCTGCCGTTGCGCTCGAGAAGTCGTGGACGATCGCTTGCAACCCTTGATCCATATCAAAAAGAAATTGACCCCGGGAAATTAGCACAATAAACACTTCTCGTGGAAGGTTCCCCGTGACCAATACCAAACGAAAAGATGGAGAATAACCATGCCAAATCCAAAACGTCGCCATTCGAAAGCCAGGCGGGATCGCAGACGCGCTCATGATTTTCTGGCGCCCTTACATTTATCGACGTGCTCCAACTGTCACAACCCGGTGATGCCGCATCGGGCGTGCGCGCACTGCGGCTATTATAAAGGCGTTCAAGTCATCAATGGCCGCGGTTCAGAGTAGCGGGGCCAAGTTTTTCGCGCCGGAAAACGGCGCTGTAGCCGGGGGCGCGGTCTTGCGCGCGCAAACGGGGCTACCCGCGAGCCCCTTGCCGCCCAATAAGGGGGCGCTGGTAATTTGAGCGACGGGGCTCTGCGTCAAACAGCGCCGCGGGCCCAATAATGCGTAAGGACCATTCGTACTAAACCAGGAGATGGCAGTCTCATGGGTTCAATAAAAATTGCCGTCGATGCCATGGGAGGTGACTACGCGCCGCATAGCGAAGTAGAGGGCGCCGTGCAGGCCGCTCGAGATTTTGGCATTGAAGTAATTTTGGTTGGGCGAAAGGATAGAGTCAGCCGAGCGCTGCAAGACGTAAATGAGCGAGGCAACGGTCTTCCGATTGAAATCCAAAATGCCGACGAAGTCATTAGCATGACGGAGTCGGCGGCCACGGCCATTCGCAAAAAGCGCAGCTCCTCCATTCGCGTAGCCGCTACACTGGTCAAACAAGGGCACGCGCAAGCCATGGTGAGTGCCGGCAATACCGGCGCGGTCATGGTGGCCAGCAAGATGATCCTGGGCTCCTTGGATCGCGTCGATCGCCCGGCTCTGGCCGCGGTCATCCCTACCGTGCGCGGCGCCGCGGTGGTCCTCGACGTGGGAGCCAACGTCGATTGCAAGCCGCATCACCTTCATCAGTTCGCCCTCATGGGCCATATTTATGCTCGAAAAATGCTCGGCATTGAGAAACCGCGCATTGGTCTGTTGTCTATTGGTGAGGAAGAAACCAAGGGCAATCTGTTAACCAAGGAAGTCCACAAAGCCTTAAAAGAAGCGTCTTTGAATTTCATTGGTAATGTAGAAGGCAAAGACGTTTATCACGGGAAGGCCGATGTTGTAGTTTGTGATGGTTTCACCGGGAACGTGGCGTTAAAGATCAGCGAAGGTCTTATTGAAGTGCTGCTCTCGATATTGAAAGAAGAGCTCACACGCACGCTTACTTCACAGGTCGGGGCCCTCTTGTCGCGGCAAGCCTTTAAGCGTGTGAAGAAGCGGTTGGATTATTCGGAATTTGGCGGTGCGCCCTTGCTTGGTGTGCGCGGTGTGAGCATCATTTGCCATGGTCGCTCAAATGCCAATGCCATCAAGAATGCGATCCGTATGGCCAAAGAGTTTTGTACAAACGACGTCAATCAGGTCATTGAAAGAGAGTTCGAATCGCTCTTTTAGAATCTTATGACAAAAATGGCATTTGTCTTCCCTGGCCAGGGCGCTCAATATCCCGGCATGGGAAAAGAACTGGCAACACGGTATAGGGGTAGTCGATCAGTATTTGAACAGGTCGATCACGAGCTCGGCTTTCCGCTCAGCGAGCTTTGCTTTAATGGTCCGGAGGCCGACCTGAAGCTGACGGAGAATACCCAGCCGGCGATTTTGACAATGAGTATCGCGGCATGGCAGGCTTTGACCGATGAGGGCGTGCAGCCGGATTTCGTGGCCGGCCATAGCCTGGGTGAGTACAGTGCCTTGGTGGCCTCCGGCGCCTTGCCATTAGTAGAGGCCGTACAACTCGTACGCGGTCGTGGCCGGTATATGCAGGAAGCCGTTCCGGTAGGACAGGGGGCCATGGCGGCGATTCTGGGCATGCCTCCCGAGAGGGTCGACGCAGTGTGCCGGGAGGCCGCTCAGGGAATGGTGGTTTCGCCCGCGAATTTAAACACGTTGGAGCAGACCGTGATTGCCGGGCATATCGAGGCCGTGCAGCGGGCGGGCGCGCTGGCAAAAGTGCGCGGCGCTAAGCGGGTCCTTACGCTTCCCGTGAGCGCACCGTTTCATTGCGCGCTCATGCAACCGGCCCGGGAGCGGCTGGCTTTGGACTTGGAGGCTGCCGTCTTTGCCGATCTCAGCGTGCCGTTGATAACCAATGTGGATGCGGATGTAATTATGACCGCCGAACAGGCGCGCGACGCCCTTTGCCGACAAGTGACGAGCCCGGTACGTTGGCTGGAATCCGTGCAGCGCATGGCCGAGTTAGGTGTAAGCACTTTCGTTGAAGTCGGCCCCGGCAAAGCTTTGACGGGCATGATCCGAAGAATTCTCCCCGAGGCCATCGTTTTTAACGTGGAAGATGAAAAGAGCCTGATGGCCTTTATGGCGATTTGCCATGTTTAATGATAAAGTAGCTTGGGTAACCGGGAGTTCGCGCGGGATTGGGTTGGCTTGCGCGCGCCTATTGGCCGAGGCTGGGGCTACGGTGGTTCTGTGCAGCCGTCACCTGGAAGCGACCCGAGCGATCGCCGCACAGTGGGTGTCGGAAGGTCTCAAGGCTGTCCCCAAGCAACTCGATGTGGCCGATTATGACAATGCCCAGAGCGTAGCGGCCGAGATCCTGGCCGAGTTCAGCAAGATCGATATTTTGGTAAATAATGCGGCCATCACGCGCGACACTTTGCTGCTTCGTATGAAGAAGGAAGACTGGGATGCGGTTTTGGACGCTAATCTCAGCGGTGTCTTCCATTGTAGCAAACCGGCGCTTAACAGCATGGTCAGGAAACGCTACGGTCGTATCGTGAGCCTCACCTCCGTTGTGGCGCAGACCGGAAATCCCGGTCAAGCCAATTATATCGCCGCTAAGGCCGGTATCATTGGCTTCACCAAGGCCATCGCTCGTGAAGTGGCGTCGCGAAATATTACTGTGAATGCGGTGGCGCCTGGATTTATCGATACCGAAATGACGCGAAACTTGCCCGAATCAACGCGGAGCAAATTGGTCGAAATAATTCCGCTGGGCCGTATTGGATCAGACGTAGATGTGGCACAGGGGGTCAAGTTCCTTGCCTCCGATGAAGCGGCTTATATTACCGGTCAGGTACTCAACATAAACGGCGGAATGTATATGTGATATTGCGGATCTGGACAGCCGAAAACGAGACGGTAACTTAGACTCGGGATTTACTATTAATACTTCACACCATATTCGCAATGCAAGGATAAATTAATTCGTTGGAGGAGATGAACATGGCTACCCCGGTTGATGTCGAAAAGAAGGTAAAGGAGATTATCGTCGAGCAACTCGGTGTCGATGAGGCTGAGGTCACACTCACTGCGTCGTTTGTAGATGACCTTCAAGCCGATTCCTTAGATACGGTCGAGCTGGTGATGAATTTCGAAGAGACTTTCGGGATTGAGATCCCAGACGAAGATGCGGAAAAAATCAAGACCGTCAAGGACGCCGTGGATTACGTAAAATCACGAGTCAGCTAAATCCGGCGGCAGGATCAGGCCGCTTAACCAGGGATGCTACTGAGCGCCAAGCCGGAGTCAACCGGTAGGCTGTATAGCAGGAAACGCTTGGAATATTGGCAGACGATCCTCTGACAGGTAAGTGGAGTGCGACGGACCGATGATTCATTCTGGGCTTTGTTTTGTGCCGGGCGGCGCCGGCGCAAAGCTTTTAGGCGGCGGTTGGCACGGTTTGTTGGTCATCGGAACAGTCAAAGCGACTAGGTCTTATCGGGTAACCAACATGACTACAAGAGTATCCTCTTATGGAAGTGTGGTTGCAAAACCGGTTGGTTCCGGCTTGTCCGGGTGAGGATGGTAGACGAGTCACCTTCCTGGGTAAGGAGCGACGGTTGTGAAAAAACGTGTTGTGGTAACCGGTATTGGTTTAATCACTCCGGTCGGCGTAGGGACCGAGGCCACCTGGGAAGCGCTCATGGCGGGAAAGTCAGGGGTCGGTTTGATCACCAAGTACGACATGACCGACTTCCCAGTCAAGATCGCCGCGGAAGTACGCGGGTTTGATCCTTTGCAATTTATTGACCGCAAGAATGCCCGCAAGATGGACACTTTTATCCACTTTGCTATGGCCGCGACATCACTCGCCTTGCAAGATTCCGGCTTAAAGATCACCAGCGAAAACGACGAGCGTGTGGGCGTCTATATTGCTTCGGGGATCGGGGGTTTTCGGACCATCGAACATGAGCACATTGAACTTCTGAAAAACGGGCCGCGGCGGATATCTCCATTTTTCATTCCGGCATCCATTATTAACTTAGCGGCTGGGCAAGTGTCCATTCGGTATGGGGCCAAGGGTCCAAACTTGGCTACCTGCACGGCGTGCTCGGCGGGCACGCATGCCTTGGGTGAAGCTTTCAAGATTATACAGCGTGGGGATGCCGATGTCATGATAGCCGGCGGCTCCGAAGCGGCGATCACGCCCATGGGAATCGGCGGCTTTGCCGCCATGCGCGCCCTCTCCACACGCAATGACGCGCCTGAGAAATCCAGCCGCCCATTTGACCGCGAGCGCGATGGTTTCGTGGTAGGCGAAGGCTCGGGGATGATGATTTTGGAGTCTTTGGAATCCGCCGTCCACCGCGATGCCAAGGTTTATGCCGAGTTGGTCGGCTATGGAACCTCCGCCGATGCTTATCATATTACAGAGCCTTCGGAGAATGGCGACGGCGCCGTGCGTGTGATGCGCATTACGCTCAAGGACGGCGACGCCCGACCCGAAGACGTTGATTATATCAACGCGCATGGCACCTCGACGCCCATCGGAGATGCCTTGGAGACTTTAGCCGTGAAGCGAGTATTTGGCGAACACGCCTATAAGCTACCGGTCAGCTCTACGAAGTCCATGACCGGCCATCTTCTGGGGGCGGCCGGCGGCGTTGAGGGCGCCATCACAGCGCTGTCGATTCACCATCAGATGCTGCTGCCAACCATCAACCAGGAGGTGCGGGATCCCGATTGCGATCTCGATTATGTCCCTAACGTGGCGCGCCCGGCCGAAATTTGTTATGCGCTGTCCAACTCATTCGGCTTCGGCGGCACCAACGCCTGCCTCTTATTCAAGCGGTACGAACCGTAGCCGTCCGCTCTCCAGACATCGTCCTATTCATCCCTCCGCTTGGTCTAATAACATATCATTGACTTCCCTGGCGCCTTTTGATAGCGTAAGGTCGCGCGGCGACAATCAAAGATCAGTCGCATCGCGGAGTGCTTCTTCAAGGAGGGTCTTATGCCGATCCGTATAAGATGCCATGCTAAAGGAGCGCGCCTCCTGCTGCTGATTTACCTGGCTGGAGTTAGGCTGGAATCGCTCCTGCATTCGCAGGCGTCTTATACGGCACTCTAAACCGTGTTTGCGGTATTAGGCGGATCAGCCTAAACAATGTTAGGCCGCCGGCGCCCAACCGAGGTGACAATGACAGACAATCTCGACAGCCATCTGACACGAGCGTGGAACGCCCGATGGAACCAAGACCAAGTTCTTTGGCGCATCTTCGGTGCCTTCTGGCCAACAAATGCCATCCTTCTCGCGGCACTCTTTCGCACAGGAGGCGCAGTTGTGCCATGGAAGCTCGCTGTCGTTACTTGCGGGGCGGGCGTCTTCATTGCAGCCGTTTGGTTCCTGATCCAGTGGCGTGCGATCGTGAACATCGAGCGCTTGGAGAAGACTGCTGCGAAGCTGGAGCGCCAAGTGCTTCAATCTGACGCCGCCAAGTACGGGTTGAGCCCGGAGGTCAACACCGAGGATCGTGCGCAAGACCGTCCCCGGCTAACTGCAAGACGGGTGGTGCCAGTCTGCATCATCATCGTCGGTCTCGCATGGTTGATCGGCTTGTCTCTCTCCTTGTTTTGCTTGCCGGCGGCCTAACATGCGCTTGAAGCTGTCGGTCCGCGCGCACTACATTGTCTCTCGTCCGCTGCGGGGTGCGGCGCGCGCGGCCCGCAGCTTAAGCGCGACTCGTTATGCAACCTCAAAAACAGGAATAAGTTGATGCCGCCAAAAATAAAGGACTTGATAGCTGAATTGGAGGGGGCTGGGTTTGTGAATCGCGGCGGTAAGGGAAGCCACCGAAACTTTGTCCATTCGAATGCCAAGAAACCGGTGACGATTTCTGGTAAACTAGGGGATGACGCGAAACTTTATCAGGTCCGGGCAGTACGCTTGGCTCTGGAGGAATCAAAGAAATGAAAGACAGCGCTAAATACGCAAAAATCGTTGAATGGTCTGAAGAAGATCAGTGCTATGTCGGAAGCGCGCCTGGGCTAATTCTCGGCGGTTGCCATGGCAATGACGAGAAGCAAGTCTTCGAGGAGCTTTGTCTGATTGTCGAAGAAACCATCGATCTCTATCAGAAGGACGGAAAGCCCTTGCCACCCGCGACCTCTGGCCGTGATTTCGCTAATCGCATGCAGAACGTCGCATAACATGGCGCTCAACCTGACTCGCCACGTCGGCGCTTCGCGCCTCATGGCTCGCAGGTTAGCTTTACGTTCGACGAATAGAGAACCTGGTCAATCTGCTTCGCAACATGGAGGGTGACATGGTTTCCGGCCGGCGGCACAATAAACCATGGAAAACGGATACGAACAAATAACAACGATCCTAATGATTCTCGGCTGGCGTTTCTTCTTCTACGTCAATGAATGGAACGAACCGATCCACATTCATTGCCGAAAGGGAGACGCCGAAGCCAAGTACTGGCTCGAAGTCGAGGGTTTCGAGGCCATGTAAGCCCACGCCTACAACATGAGTCCGGTCGATAAGCGAATCATGCGCAGGATCATCTTTGAGCCTTTCGACTACATCGTATCGGAGTGGAGCCAGTTCGAGGAGACGAAAAATGGATAAGGCACACGACATTCAGAAGGTTGAGTTCGTTGGTACGACCATGCTCCTCCACGTCGACGGCAAAAAATACGAAATCGACATTGCAAAATGGTCGGGACGACTCGCAATGGCCACCCAGGACCAGAGGGAGCGATTCGAGCTGTCTCCCGCCGGGTATGGGCTTCACTGGCCTGATGTCGATGAGGATTTGTCCATCGACGACCTGATTGGGGTGAAGCACTCATCGCCTGCCGCTGAAACGACCACATGAGTGAATCGTCGAACAACGCCTTGCCGCCGACGCCGAGGACGGCGCGGCTGAAGGCTAGGAGTCTGTCGGAGAATTCAAGAATCGGTCTTTGCTAAGGCTGTGTTTGCCATTTTTACCCTGTCTATTTTGTAGAAACAGGGGGTCGCCGAACGCTCAAATAGCTTATCTCCGACAGACTCCTAGCGTTATGCGTATTCGAGGGATGCGATGAGGATTCGATGGAAGGGTGGACCGGTTTACAGGTTGAAGGTGACGTTGCGTGGGTCGAAACCGCCCATCTGGCGGCGCTTTCTGGTGCCCGCAGACATCCCCTTGAAGCGGCTGCACGATTGCCTTCAGGCGGTCATGGGCTGGAGTGATAGCCATCTGCACCAATTCGAGGTCAGCGGAGTCCTCTACGGGACTTCGGATCGCCAGTCTGGTATTCGACGGCTCAGCGAAAACAAGACGACTATGGCCCAACTCCTCCGGCACCCAAAGGACCGCCTGACCTACGAGTACGACTTTGGCGATGGCTGGGAGCACGACGTGATCCTTGAGGCGGTCCTTGCGCCGGAGCGCGACGGACTTTATCCGATCGTCGAGGCCGGAAAGCGAGCGTGTCCACCGGAAGATGTCGGCGGTGTCCATGGTTACGAGGACCTCCTCGAAGCTGTCCGCGACCCGGGGCATCCGGAGCATAGCGACATGCTCGAGTGGGTTGGGGGTTCCTTCGACCCGGAGTCATTCAGCGTCGGCGAGGCGAACCTCGCCATCCATGGCGGTTGGGTTCGCAGAGAGCCGGACGTATAACTTCGGGCTGAACCCGTCGGCCCGCGCGGCACGCTATCGGTCAAGTGGCGTTCTGAATCTGCGCGGGCCGCTGGTTAGCCCAGCGTTAGTCTCTACCTTTTTGCTCGGCTTTACTCATTGTAGGCCAAAAGCTTCGATATTTGGTATACTCGCCACATGGAGCCTTCGGTATACATAGAAACAAGCGTCATAAGTTACTTGCCTGCGAAACCAAGCCGCGACCTTATCGTTGCAAGCCATCAGCAAATTACTGTTGACTGGTGGGATCAAGTCCGTCCAAACCTGAAGTGTTTCGTCTCAGATTTCGTCATTCAAGAGGCTGAAAGAGGGAACGCAACTTATGCACAGAAGCGCCTGGAAGCAATCAAAGATTTCCCTGTGTTGGAGTTGAGCGGTGAAATCAAGGACCTGGCACAGAAATATTTTGCTGCGATCCTAATACCAGAGAGAGCAAAGGTCGATGCCTTTCATCTAGCGGTAGCCGCTTGGCACAGGATGGATTATCTGCTCAGTTGGAACTGTACGCATATTGCCAGCGGGCGGGTGCGCAGGATAGTACGTGATATTAACGATGGCCTTGGTGTGCATACACCGACGATATGTACGCCTGAAGAATTGATGGAAGTGTAAAATGTGGAAAGACCCGATAGTTGAAGAAGTGCGGAAGATACGCCAAGAGATCGAAGCCGAGTGTGAGAACGATTTTGAGAAAATATTCAGACTGGCGATGGCAAGGCAACAACGGTATGGCGGAAAGCTAGTTCCATCGCCGGTGCGCATACCGAAAGATGACAATCCTCTTCCTCATGTCGAAAGAGCCTAACCAGTCGTTCGAGCGGACGCGCCATCAGCATGATTCGCTGCGGTTCAGCTTGCCTGCACGCCGCACAACTCCATCGTTATATTAAAATTAGGGAGACTAAAATGAAATACAAAACAGCATTAATACTTTTAGGATTTTTTATTTACAGCACGATTTTGGTGGCCGCAGAATCTGACCCATCTAAAATATTCACAGATGTCATTGAGAAATATAAATCAATGAAAACTTATGAAGCAGAAGGAAAGATTACAACTGAAATGGATACAGAAGGAAGAAAATCAAACATAGAGACGACATTCTCTATAAAATTAAAAAAGCCGAGCTTATATTTAATTTCTTGGTCCCAAAAAATGACACCGTTTTTTTCACAGTCAGGCAGTTTGTGGAACGAAGGTACACAGCCATATCTTTATATGGGAGCTGCAAATTCTTATTGTAAAATGAATGATGACAAAACGGCGATTGGTTCTGCTACAGGAATATCAGTCGGCGCCGCATTTACAATTCCATCACTTTTTTTGTCTGTTTTCCCTGACCAATCGAATCAATTTTCAAGACTAAAAAAACCTGAAATTAAAAAAATCGAAAATATTGAAGGTGAAGACTGCTATGTAATTAGTGGCAATTCAGATATTTCTAAAGAAGAGACATTCTGGATTTCTAAGGAAAGAAAAATGATTATTAAATATGTTCGTTCTTCAGTGATTTTCGCCGTGTGCCACAGGGATTAAATACGTGAAGAGCGACAGACCTGCTAATGTTACTTTCCCCCTTTAACGAATACCCTTCCAGCCTCTTTTCAGCTTTTTGGTGAGGGCCTGATTTAATCCTTTATTT
>JACOSC010000063.1 GCA_016179055.1 Acidobacteriota bacterium | reverse complement strand
CAGCGTATTTCGCACCTCCCGTGATCCCGACAAGTGGCGGCAGCGTCTTCCTTGAGCGGGGGCGGTTGGCCGCCTAACAAGGCACTCCACCGGACGGCAATTCCGCTGTTCTCCATTGCCGCCGGTGAGCTTTATCGTTAGGCTGCTGGAATTTTTGACAAGCATTATCGAATCGATTCGAGAAGAATATGCCGGCGATCACGAAATGGTTTACCGAGCATCCCCCGAAAGACACCCATCAACCGGTTTCAGCAGGCGGCGCCGGCGCTCCGCCACGCGCCTGAACCCGACCGTTAGGCGGTTGGGGTACTGGCGATGAATGAAGTATATTGCTTATAATAAAGCATGTGTGATGGTCGGAACGAATCTGGTATATTCCGCTCGGAAAGGAGTCAATTGCATGATCAGCCGAGAAAAAATAGTGTCCGAAATTGAGAAAGTTCCAGAAAAGTATTGGGAAGAACTTTACAGAATTATTAAAGATTTTAAAGCAAAGGCTGATGAAAAAAATGAATCCGATCAAAGCGTGATGTCAAAACTGAGAAAGATTAGGATTTCAGCCGCGCCAGATTTCTCGATTAAAGCGGACCTTTATGACCTAGAGGGAAAGAATGCCGACTAGAATCTTCGTCGATACTTCGTTTGTGATGGCTTTAATAAACGAGAAGGATCAGTATCACGGCCAAGCCGGCACGCTTTCCTACGAATTTGAGAACTCGCCGCTAATTACAACCGACGCGGTTCTGCTAGAGATTGGGAATGCCCTGGCGAAGGACTTTAGAGAAGAGGCGATTGAAGTCATTAAAGTGCTTCGACACTCCAAGAACTCTGAAGTGCTGGAAATAGACAAAGGACTATTTGAAAAAGGATTTAAGCTCTATCAACAATACAAAGATAAGCATTGGGGGTTAGTGGATTGCATATCGTTTGCCGTTATGTGGGAGGTTGGGATAACCGAAGTACTGACGTTCGATGGTGATTTTGAACAGGCAGGATTTACAGTTTTAAAGGGCCAAGCATGAGATGCCTAACAACGGGATGGACCGGAGCCGCGCAAGCGAGTCTCTTATCGTATTTTGAATGTTACGTGCGCGGCCCGGTCATCCCAACCGTTCGACTCGAGAAATGAAGAAAGGAAGGCATAAGACAGATGCCTGAGATAACGAGATTCTTTGGAATAATTATCGCAATGTTCTTCGATGAACATAATCCACCGCATTTTCATGCACGATATGGCGACTTCAAGGCGTCTATCGAAATCGATTCATTACGCGTATCAGAAGGATCTTTACCACCAAGAGTGCTCGGGTTGGTCGTTGAGTGGGCATCTCAACACAAAGAAGAACTATTTGCGAACTGGGAAAAGGTCGTTCACAATAAGCAACCACAGAAGATTGAACCACTACGATAGGAGGCGCGTCATGATACTTGACGTTGTTTCAGCACGACATATTAAAGATTATGAGCTTGAACTCGTATTTGAGGATGGCGCAAAGGGCATCGTTGATTTTTCTCAGTATCGTAGCCGCGGCGGTGTATTTAGCAGGTTTAGCGACATGGAATACTTCAAGAACTTCAGAATAGATAAGGAGCTTGGGGTAATTTCTTGGGAAAACGGTGTAGACATCGCACCGGAAACGCTCTATTCAAAGGCGGTCGGTAAAGCCGTCGTGGCATAGCTCAATAACATACGAAAATGTCGAACCAGGCAATGAAGTTGACGGTTGGCTTTAGGTAGAGTCTGGAAGATAGTCCAAAGGGCAAGGCGCCACCCGCAACTTATTGCGACGTTAGCCACACTTCCGAGTAGGAGGTCCGAGAGTGTCGCACCGTGACGTGTTCCTTTGCCATGCCAGCGCAGACAAAGACGCCTAGGTCCGGCCTTTCGCGGCGGCCCTTCTGGCGAACGGGATCACATACTGGCTTGACGAGGCCGAGATCGGCTGGGGTGATCGCATCACCGAGAAGATCAACGGAGGCCTGGCTCAGTCACGCGTCGTCGTCGTGTTCCTGAGCGATGCCTTCCTTCAGCGGCGTTGGCCTCAGACGGAACTCGGCAGTGCGCTCAATCTTGAAGCAGCAACCGGTGAGGTCCTAGTTCTTCCACTCCTGCTGGCACCAGACTCCGTGGTGTTCGCACAGTACCCGCTGCATCGCGACAAACACTTCCAACGATGGGAGGCCGGCGTTCCCGTTCTTGTCGCCGCACTTCAGAAGCGGCTGGGTGTCGCCTATCAGTCTGCGTGGAGCCACTGCCATCCGGCGGCGTACTCGGGAAAGGTCTGGATCCAGATAGTTCCGAGGCCAGAGAACCGAGCGCTCGAGCATGAATACTCCGTCCGGTGGGGTCCCTGGCACTATCGCGGAATCCTTCAGTCGACCGGCAACGAGAGCCTATGCCTGTGGCACATGAAGCGCGACGACGGTCAATCTGACCCGATCTTCTTCTCTATCACGCCCGCATGCTATGTCGTGTTCGGTCAGAGCAATCCTCCTCTAGCTGCTCGCGACATCAACCATGGCTGGGAGAAGGTCCAAGGTGCCTAGCGGTTCGATCGGACCCGAATCAGCATGTGTCCCAAAGATCGGGATGTTTGCGGGCCGCTCAACCGGGCCGTTAGGCATAACTAAAGAAAGAAAACATAATTTACGTTATGATGATAGAAAATCAACAAGGAGGCGCAAAATGAAATTTAGAGTAATCATCGAACAAGATGAAGATGGTGTATTTGTTGCTGAGGTTCCGTCTTTGCCTGGGTGCCTCTCACAAGGAACTACAAGGGCGGAGGCGCTAAAGAACATTCAAGAAGCCATAGAAGCTTATTTGGAAAGCTTAAAAGCACACGATGAGCCTGTTCCTCCATCAATAAACGAAGAAGTAGTTGAGGTGGCGGTGTGAGTGTTCTTCCTCGGGTCTCAGGCCGAGAAGTTATTGCGGCTTTAGCTAAACATGACTATGAAAAGGATCGCCAGAAGGGTAGTCACATAGTTCTCCGACAGGTGGCGTATCCCCACCGCCGTCTTGTGGGTCCAGATCATACAGAAGTAGCCAAGGGGACTCTTCGTACAATTATTAAACAGGCGGGGTTAACTGTTGAAGAGTTCAATAAATTGTTGCATTGAAGAACGCCTAACAAGGCGCTGCACCTGACTGCTATTCCGTTGCGCCCCATAGCGGCAGGTCAGCTTGGTCGTTGGGCGACCCCATGGATGCCACCGTGTTCGTCACTTGTCTATCTTTAAATGCTAGGGGAACGCCATGAACCAACCGCAACCAAGGAATCCCGCCGAGACGTATGAGCAGTATTTTGTCCCGGCCATGTTTCTTCCGTGGGCCACCATCCTGCTCCGCCATGCCGCCGCCCGATCAGGGGAGCGGGTGCTCGACGTGGCGTGCGGGACGGGCATCGTCGCGCGCCAGGCAGCACCATTGGTTGGGGCGGACGGGCAGGTGGTCGCACTCGATATGAACCCGGCAATGCTTGCGGTGGCTCGTGCCCTTCCGGCGCCGTCGGGCGCGGCGATTGATTGGCAGGAAGGAAATGCCATGGCCCTGCCCTTCCCGGATGGCGCCTTTGACGTCGTGCTCTGCCAACACGGGTTACAGTTTTTTCCGGACCGTGCAGGTGCTGTGCGCGAGATGCGCCGTGTCCTGGCGCCCGGTGGACGGGCTTTGGTGATCGTCTTGCAAGCGCTCGCGCGACACCCCGCCTTTGAAGCGCTTATGGATTCGGTGGCGCGCCACCTCTCGCTACCGGTCTCCGCCGTCATGACCCCGTTTGCGTTGAGCGATGCCGACGAGCTGCGAACTTTGTTTACGGCAGCGCGATTTAGGAAGGTGGACATTCTCCCCGAATCGACCACAGCCCGCTTTCCCGAACCGGAGCGCTTTGTACCGCTCGCCGTGATCAGCTCGGCGGCGGCGGTGCCGGCTTTTGCCCAACTGGAAGCGCCGGCGCGGGCGGCACTTCTCGAGACTGTGCGCGGCGACGTTGCGCCAACCATCCGCAGGTATCTTGGCACCGACGTCGTTACCTTTCCGATGTTTGCGCACATTGCGGTGGCCACCACGTAACTGTTGCCTTGGACGCACCGCCCAACCACGGCTTGCAGAGCGACGCGCCGGAAGCGGCGCGCACCTGAAGCCGGACGTTATGCCGATGAATCGTCAAGGCGTGACCACGAATGGAAGATGTTGACGTGATACGACTGGCTGCCATGCTTCTCGTCTGCGTGCTCGGGTTCTGCCAGACCATTGTGGCTCGGAAACTGAAGATCCGTGACCGAGTTCCCGGCAAGGTAGACCTACGTGCTCGTTACGTCATCTACCTCCACGGACGAATCATCGAGGATCAAGGACGGCGTCCGACGCACCCAACCTGGGGCGTGTACGAATATCAGAAGATCTTGGACGCCCTTGCCACCGGTGGAACGACCGTGATCAGCGAGCAGCGCCCACCCATGACCGACATGGATCAATTCGCCGCACACGTCGCCGATCAGGTGCGGCAGTTGTTGCATGCCGGCGTGCGCCCCGAACGCATCTCGGTCGTGGGCTTTTCGAAGGGTGGCGGCATTGCAACGCGGGCATCGGCGCTCCTCGAGAATCCGCGGGTCAACTTTGTCTTGCTTGCGGCATGTGGTGACGGGGACTTCCGGGGTGTCAACCGACGGGTGTGGGGCCGAATCCTGTCGGTGTACGAGGCATCAGACGAAGACGGCCGGTCCTGCGCCGAGCTCTTCGCCAAGGCAGGAGCGACGGGGACTCGGTCCGAGATCAGAATCAACCGTGGGGAGCGGCACGGTACATTCTTTCGGCCCCACGTCGAATGGCTCGACCCTCTGCGCCGCTGGGTTAATGAAGTACCGTGAACTCGGTAGATCAACGCCATAACATCCAGGTGCACCCGACACCGCGCGCCGGTCGAATTGTGACTGCGTGCGGCGCGGGTGAGCCGGAACGAGACGCCTAAAAGAGGTAAGAATGCCATTCGTACTATTTCATGATCATTTCCCGGAGATAGCCGAACGTGAAACACGGACAATTATGTTGGCTTCAGGCTCGCAATTTAATCTGCCGGCCGGGCAATATTCTTTTCTAGAGATGTTTTGCGATGAATTAGGTTGTGATTGCCGCCGAGTATTTCTCTACGTTGTATCTTCGCGGCGAAAGAATGTGGAAGCTGTAGTGAACTACGGATGGGAGTCTCCATCTTTTTATGCCAAATGGATGAAGCACGACGATCCCGATATTATTGCCAATCTAAAGGGTCCATGTCTCAATTTCGGAAGCCCACAATCCCGATTGGCCCCAGCCATCCTTGAACTGGCCTGTAACCTTTTACTTCAGGATGAAGCATATATCGAACGTATCAAACGACATTACCAGATATTCCGTGATAAGGTCGATGGCCATAGAAGAACTAAAAAGGGAAAAAAGGCATAACTACTCGCTTAAGCCGATGGTCTGCGGTGTCACGCCCCTGGCCCACAGCTTAGCGATACGTTAGCCGCCTTGGAGAACGATGCCCCAACAGATTCTCGAAGCGGATTGGAAGATCTGGAAGCCCCTGTTCGAGGTGGCCTTGGATCGGTTCTGCCAGCGCACGCTGCTGGGTGCGGCAAAGTACGCCACCGCGAAAGGTACCGCCCACGAGCGATATCTCGATCTCTACCAGTACGTGAAACGAAGAGACAAGGAACTGGCTAAAGTGTTCGACCACTTCAGTCGGTCGAAGGCGTTGGTTCAGATCGCGCTGGCGGCCAAGAAGAAATTGATCACCCCGGAGGAGTTGGCAGCCTTCAGTCCCGAAACTCAACAAATCGTCGAACTTATGCTCGGTGGGGCCGACGCCTAACCCGGCCACACAACCCGACGTCAGCGCGCGGTGCGGTTGTCGTGAGTCGTGAAATCTCCGAACGCGCTGCCGCGGGTTAGCAGCAACCGTTTGACCGACCCACGACCGCGCTCGGATCGAGCTGAAGGAGCGGAATCAATGGCATCCAAGGAACGGCCGGACTACGGGATCGACGCGCCGGGAGTGGTCCGAAATCTTGGCGTCGTTGGCGTTGCGTCGCTGCTTGTGGCCACCGCGTCTCTGCTCCATCTGATTCCACGCGTTGTCGGGTGGCACGGCACGTCGGGAGGCGGTGTTCAACTGGCGATAGTACCGTCGACACTCTCCGCCGGAGTGGCTCTCTGTGCGACGGCATGCTGGATGTTCTTTGGCAGCAAGTACGGCAAGACGTCGGAGCGCGACAAGCTCATTGGAAGGATTGAGTGGAAAGGCGATGAACGGGTGTTGGACGTGGGTTGCGGTCGCGGACTGATCCTGGTCGGCGCAGCGCTCAAGCTGAAGACTGGGTCGGCAGTGGGGGTGGACATTTGGCAGGCGGCGGATCTGTCCGGCAACCGTGACGACGTTCCGCTCGAGAACGCGGCGCTCGAAGGCGTGGCGGAAAGGGTGACTGTCCAGACGGCAGATATGCGCCGGATGCCGTTCCCGGACAACTCGTTCGACGTAGTCTTGTCCCGTGCTGCGATCCACAACCTGTACTCTTCAACGGACCGTGAGACCGCGATCCGGGAGATTGCGCGCGTGCTACGGCCGGGAGGTTGTGCGGTGATCGCGGACATCCGCCACCATCGGGAGTACATGAAGACGTTCAAGGATGCCGGCTGCCAGGACGTCCGGCTCTTGGACTCGAGGATGATGTCGATGCTCTGTGCACTCTTCACCATGGGATCGTTGAGGCCAAACACGCTGCTGGCGGTGAAGGCGGTCTAACATGCGCACGCACCTGACGGCGGGCCGGGAACGCTGGTGGGCGGCCGCAGGGTGGACTTGCGGCCCGCCGCAGGTGATGCGCGATCCGTTAGGCAAGCCGTCACTATTGAAGAAAAGGAAAAATGAAAGCGATAAGCAGCGGAGCAAAAAAGTAGTGAGTCAACACGTGTGGTGACTTCCTATGTTTCGGAGCAGAACTCATATCAAAAGGTGGGGTGATGAAACCAAAATCAACAAATGATGGGATGAGCATATTTGAAAATATACCATTTTCTACTCTGGTGAAAGATAACGGTGAGCTTGCTGCACTTCGTCGTGAGTACACGTCGAGGCCGGCACGAGAGCGAAGAATGGCAGCGGATTGGGAATATCATTCCAAGATGGCACTTGAGATCTTCAACGATTCAATGGCACTGTCAGGGGAAGACGGATTGGGAAAGTCGTTTTGGCCTTCGGGGGTTGTCGCTCTTGCCATTGATCCGCTGTATGCACCCGCCATTCTTACTGTTGGTTCAATTGAATATCAGCTTGGGCGAATAGAAGAAGCCATGAAACTGTTCAACCGGCTTACGAAATTGCCAAGGGACGAAGAAGACTTAAGTACTATTATAGACAAGGCGGGTGATTTTCTCATTGATCAGGATGCTTACGAAAATGCGCTCGCGCTGTATTCCGCTGCTGAAAAAGCCCATCCACATGAAGTCGTGTATCCTCTCGGGGCGGGATATTGCCTTGGAAAACTTGGCCATTATGAGGAATCGGTAGAGAAACACAGGCGTGCGGATGCCTTGGAACCTGACAACTACAAACATCTGAATGATCTTGGATACTCATTGCTTGAAGCGGGGAAGTTTGACGAAGCCGAAGAAGTTCTGCAAAGATCAATATCGCTTGCTCCCGCAGAGTACCAATTTCCACACAATAACATGAGCGAACTAACAGAAAAGAGAAAAAGACAAACTGCCACCACATGAATATCAGCTATTTACATTATCTGAAGTTTGCTGGCCTAACAACAGCTTCAACTCGGACTGTCTTTTCCGCTGGCGCTCCAAAGCCAGCCGGTTAAGCTGAACGTTAGGCGACCAAGTGAGTCCTTGACGGACCTCGCTGCTGTACGTACACTGTAATAATGAGTGGGCTTCGGTTCGTCTGGGATCTCGGCAAGAACCTGGCCAATCGTCGGAAACACGGGGTTTCCTTCGAGGAGGCGCAGACGGCGTTCCACGACGAGAATGCGGTGGTCTATTTCGATCCGGACCATTCAGAGGAAGAACAGCGGTTCATCCTATTGGGGATGAGTCTTCGACTTCGTGTCCTGGTCGTGTGCCACTGTTACCGGGAAGGTGATTCCGTGATAAGGATCATCTCAGCCCGAAAGGCAGACAAGCGTGAGCAAGAGGGCTACTGGAGTTGATGCCATGAGAGCACACTACGATTTCTCGAAGATGCAAGGGCAGAAGAACCCCTACGTCAAGCTGCTCAAGCAGGCCGTGACTATCCGTCTTGACCGGGACACGGTCGAGTATTTCAGGGCTCTCGCCGTCAAGACCGGGTTGCCCTATCAGAGCCTCATCAATCTCTACCTGCGTGACTGCGCGATGCGTCGGAAGGAATTGTCACTCAGGTGGGCTATGGCCGGTCGCCGAACCAGCGTATGAACCCGACGGCAGGCGCGCGGCTGTCGGGGTAGAGTGAGAGTTGGTGCGGCGCCTGCCGCGGGTTATTCGCAGCGTTGGACGGACCGCGAAAAGGGTGCGCCCTGGCTGGCCGTGGGACGTCATGAGAGCTTCATTTGACATCTGTCAATTCGGCGTAGCCGCACCGCCAGTGGTCGTTCACGCCTGAGTTTGATAGACTCCGCCCCGTAAGGAATATTGGATTTCATATCTTTAATATTGCGAGCGATTCTCGCACTGAATTTGGTGGCGACGCGGACGGATATTATTTTGGCGCGGAGGTTCGTCGTGCAGAAATACGATCCTCACGAATAGCCCATCGCGCAGAATTAGGAAAACCGTATTCTTATGTTGGCTCGCCTGGTGTGAGCGACAGGCCTCCGCCGAGGAGAAACCGAGGGCGGCCAAGCTACCAGCATTGACCCCGATTAGGCCGACTCCGCAGATATGGAATTTCGCGCCGGCCATCTTCCTCTTGGCTTCATGAAGTTCGTTACTGCCTTCCATGCCAGGTTCGGTTCAGGGCCGGTGTGAGCCTCGTTGCGCCGTGCGCGACTTTTTTCGACGCGTGGCCTTTCTCCGTAGCCTGTTTCCTACGCCTTCACAACCATGAATAAATCTTCTGCAAGACCGTGTCGGTCACGGCTTTTTCCCCTTGGTGCACCGCTTTGAGGAGCGTGGCGCCGGGGGACCACAGAATCGCCGTGTCATCAATATGGGGCTTAATATAGACCCGTTCGTCGCCCGACGGGAGCTCCTTGGATAGGCTGCGGCAATCACATATGATCAAATGGGTAGCGCCTAGGCTCTGGTTGCGGGCAAACTCGATGGGGAGCGAGTCGCTTAGGCCGCCGTCGACCAAACGGAACTTGTGGCCTCCCCGCTCGACGATCCGCGAAGGAATGACACCCGGAATGGCGGCGCTGGCCTTTACCACTTCAGCCAGTGTGACGTGGTGATCTCGGCCGGTCGCAAAATAAACGGGCCGGCCGCTGAGCAGGTCATGGCAGACAATCCCGAGTCCCTGCACACCGTGATGGAGCCGGTCAAAACCGGCGGACTCCAATTGGGCCAATCTCCGAGGAATCACCCCGCAGAACCGTCTAAGAAAAGGCTTGGCAAATTCAGGAGAGCGCAGGGTCAGACCATGCAGAACAATATGCCGGCCGCGGAAATGGCGGGCTTCCTCTATCATCTCTTCGATGGAGAGTCCCACCGCGGCGTAGAAGGCGGCAATGATGGCGCCGGCGCTGACGCCCACCAGCAAATCGATGGGAATGCCGTGGCGCAAAAGGCGCCGCAATATGCCCAAGTGGGCCGCGCCGCGCAAGCCGCCGGCGCTCAGGATAACTCCAACTCGAGTTTTACCGCCATGAGTTCGCATCATCGTCAAAGGTGGCCACGGTGGCCGGCCGGCTTTCTTCAGGAGTCGATTACGATTGGATCGGGCGCTCCTGATTCCAACCAACCAAATCAGGGTAACAAATTCCCCAACTGAATTCCAGTTGGCCGCGGCGACCAGCAACGGGACCTTCGAGGATTTCCCAAACCTTGTGTTAGCCGGAGCCTAACGGGCTAATGCAACTTTGCACATTTAACATTGACATTTAACATCAGCGGCGCTATGAATGATAGCCAGTATATCCGCATGGATGTGCATAACGTATTGGGTTTAATACGTAGTACGGAGCGTCGCGGTGCATTACTAATCAAACGCTATACGTTATGTTAAAGTCTCAATGGATTAGTCTAAAGGCGGGAGCCTCGCTGGAGATCTGAGATTGATCGGCCTACTTTAGAGCCGGCCATAACTGCTTTTGGAGTTGATTGGACACGACGTTGGGCGGCACGCATCTAGGCAATAAATCGCGCCGCCTAACCATCGCGAGGATAACGGTGATTCGAAGGGTTAAGCTCACTAGGGCTACAGGGCTGCTCATTTTGAGCATGGCGTGCGTTGGACTTTCGCTATTTTTGATGGCCCAAAAGGACTCTTCCTCCGCAGTGATCCGCGTAAACTCTACATTAGTGCTGGTGCCTGTCTCGGTCACCGACGCCAATGGGCAAGCAGTACGCGATCTAACGGCGGCAGATTTTCGTCTCGAGGATGAAGGGCGCGAACAAACCACAACTCTTCTGGGTGAGCCGGGAAAAACTGCGATTGAACTGGCGATTTTGTTTGACGTGTCCGGCAGTATCCATGACCGGTTCCAATTTGAGCAGCAGGTCGCCGCGCAATTCCTCAAAGTGGTGCTCAAGCCCAATGATTCGGTTTCCGTGTTCTCTATTGGGATGACGCCGAAACTGGTACAACCTCGTACTAGAGATAATGCCGCCGCCATGAACGGGCTCTTGCGGATTCAGCCCACCAAAGAGGCGACGGCTTTTTATGACGCTGTCGCTGATGCGGCGCAGTACTTGCGCAAGACGGCGCAGCCGGGCACGCGACGCGTGCAGGTCGTAATTTCCGACGGCGAGGACAACAACAGCGAACGCTACCGGCTAGGCGAAACCATGCGCGAGATGCAACGTGCCGATTGCATCTTTTATTCGATTAATCCGGGCGGGCCATCTATTCGATTAAATAAGATTAGTTTGAAAGGGCAGGAGGGCATGGAGGCTCTCGCTACTCATACGGGTGGGCAAGCTTTCTTGCCCGACAAGGCCGCCGACTTGGAGGCGGTATTCCGCCAAATCGCCGCCGAGCTGCAAGCCCAATACTTGTTGGGGTTCTATGTCAGCCACCCACGCGCCGACGGTGGATTTCGCCGTATCAGCGTCCGTGTGCCCAAGCAACCGGAACTACGCGTCCGCGCCCGACAGGGCTATTACGCGCCGACGGCCCCATAAAGTCTGCCACAGGGGTCCCCGCATATCTTTTTTGATGGACGAGCCAGCCGGAATGGGCAATCATCGTAGGGATATTATGCATGGGTAGACATGATTTTGTGAAGATAGCCGGCAGCCCTGGGCCGGAGAGTTACCGCAATTCTACAAGAAAATCCAGCAATTGCTCGGCCGCTCTGAGCAACGCTCGCCCGGCTTCATCAAAGCGGCCGGCGCCGGCCAGTTGCTCGGCAGCGTCCGCCTGGTCGGCCGCGCCGATAAGGCGGATTGAGGTTCGGGTTGTGCGGGACTTGCTTTGAAAGTGCTGATCCAATTTCTCCAAGCCGGCGCGAATCCCTCTAATATGATCAACGACGCTGGACCTGTTCTTCGCGATTCGGCTGGAAAGTTCTGGGTCGAGTTCGCCGCGCCGAACCTGTTCCTCGGCGGTCTCCAAACCGGCCGATATTTTCCCGTAGAGGTAAATAAATCGCGTCAGAAGCTTGAGCTGTTCGGCCACCTTGGCCGCGTCCGCCCGCGCATTTATAGCCGGCGATTTGCCACGCGCCGGCGGGCGCCGCGTGGCGCCGCCCGGCGGCTTATCCGTCGTTTGGGAAATCAACGCGGCGGGAAGACCCAGAATGAGTATAAGTGCGACGATGACCATTCGTCTCATGTGCTGTCTCCGGAAAATGGGGGCCTAAGAGAAACTATACACGGAAAAATGCTATCAGGCCTAAGACGGAATTGCAAACCGACGCGGACCGTTCGTCGACACAAGGCGCTTCCGTCGCTGTCGCTAAGTTACCCTCCGTGGTGATGATCGTCCGTGCAAAAATTTTTTTGCACGGATCCGCGCGAACAAGCAGAGCCGGACAAAAATGGATCATTTGTTAGAGAAACCTCCTTGTCGTGCAAAATTCAGGTATTATCATCATGAACCGCCAAGACGCCAAGATAAACGCCAAATATTCCTGGCGCCTTGGCGGTTTAAATTCTTGGGGGTGCTCTATGTATAGTATGTATCTTGACGATGAATTCGGGAGCGGGCTTCCCCGCGGCCCCATTTGCATAAGGAGATTGAGAAAAAATCATGCGTGTTAAATTCATTCTTGCCGAAATAATCCTTGGCGTGCTCTTATGTATGATCCCTCTCGCGGCGCAGATGCCGCAGGCCTACGTGCCGAACGAGCGTGACGGCACGGTGTCAGTCATTGACACGCTCACCGACGTGGTCACGGCCACGCTTTCCGTGGGGGGTCTGCGACCGCGGGGAGTGGCCGTGTCACCAGATCGGCAGTTCCTATACACCGCCAATGCCGATAGCCATGACGTGTCCGTCATCAACCTGCGCACGCGGACCGTAGTGACCAAGATCGCGGTTGGCACGTCGCCGGAGGTCGCCGTGATCGCCCCGGACGGCAAGCGCCTTTATGTAACCAACGAGGCTAAGAATATTGCTCAACTGTCCGTAGTGGATACGGCCACCAACAAAATCAGCGCCAGTATAAAGGTAGGAAATGAAACCGAAGGGCTGGCCTTCTCGCCGGATGGCCGGCAACTTTACGCCACCAACGAAGCGGAGGATTCCATAGCGATCATTGCGTTGGCCGAGAATAAAATCATTGCGCGCATACCGGTGGGCGAATTCGGTCATCGGCCGCGCGGCATTGTCATCTCACCGGATGCTCGGCGGATATACGTATCGCTGGAATCAACGAACAGCGTGGCCGTGCTGCATGCGGCCACCGGGAAGCTCATCAAGAAAATTCTGGTCGGCCATCGTCCTTATGGACTGGCCCTGACCAAGGATGGCAAGACGCTCTATGTGGCCAATGGCCGCTCCGCTGACGTGCGCGTCGTGGATACAAAGACCTTGCGGGTGATTGCGCAAATACCGGTCGGCAAAAGGCCATGGGGGATGGCCCTTACTCCCGACGGCCGCAAGCTCTATGTGGCCAACGGGGAATCGAACTCGCTCTCGGTAATCGACACCGCCAAGAACAAAGTCATAAATACCGTAGCCGTAGGCGAGCGGCCCTGGGGCGTGGTCATTCGGTGAGGGTGACTTTCGAGCCACGGCACTTAGACGAAGCTCCGGCGGGCTGCGTAGCTATTTTGGGTTTTACAACGGAGAGCGCCGGCCTCAGGCGCTCGGCTACCGGACACCAGAAACGGTTTATCGTGGGAGAGGGTACACCTTAGTTGTCCTATGATCAATTTGTTAAACAGTGCGCGATGGTTCCTACTAATTCTGCTTATTCTCTCTGGAATAAATATCCTTTACATAAATTTTTTGGGCAGTTACGAGCTTCACTTAGGCTTGATTACTTTGGTGGCTCATACCCTTTTTAAACCTTTGCTGCTGTTCAATGAAATATTTCTTATCTTTGTTCTCTTCTTCAAGAGAAGCGAAGGCTCTAGCGGATCATTTTATGAATTTAGAAGTGATCCTTTGAGCGATAGGAGGTATTTTATTGGTTTAGTTCTTGTACTTGTGACGGCTCTTTATTTTCAGAGCTTTTTTCTCAATTTTCATCATACCGAGTGGAATCACTGGCATATGAGTGCCAATATCCATTCTCTAAAAGACCTACTTGCACTCTTTACAACAAGACAACTTGATGGTTTCTATAGGCCTTTGACTTATATTTCTCTATGGGTAGATTATAAAATTTTCTCAGATAACCTTTGGGGATATCACCTGCAGAACTTGTTGATACATCTTCTTAACTCGCTGCTCGTCTATCCAACGGGTATGAGTCTCCGGCTTGGGGAGCAATCTTCGCGTTGGGCAGCTCTATTTTATGCGGTTGCTGCGATTAATTTTGAAGCGGTCCTATGGCCGGCTGCGCGTTTTGATCTTTTAGCAACGCTGTTTACCCTATTGGCCGTCAACTATTTCGTAAAATACTTACACGATGCGCAGGATCTTGGGTTGAATCTCCTTTTATTCATCCTGTTCTTCGTCATGGGTGTTCTGAATAAAGAGAGTGCTTATTGCTTCCCCTTAATTGCTGTTTTAATTTTAGTGACACATAAGACTTTCTCCATTGCTTCTATTAAGAAGGAAAAGTACATCTACTCTGTTCTTACTATTTTGATTTTCACTTTATTGCTTATTGGAATCCGATTAATCGTATACGATAATTTGGGTGGATATCAGAGATTGAGTGGAGGGTCAGCGCATTTTCATATTAGCCTCAAGTCATTATTTAAGCTGTTCACTAATCCCGTTGCCCTGCCACTGTTCGGCTTAAATACGACAACGGAACTTCCTCTTTATATCAAAATAGCTCTGGCAGCTTTTGTTCTGATATTGCTTTTATCGGCCCTTTATAGGGCTACCTGGCCTCAAAAGAAAGTTTATATTATCCTAGGAATTTTGCTTTTGAGCGCTCTTCCTGTGGTTAACCTTATTGGATGGATTCGTCCATCCATGCAGCATTGTCGCTATATTTACTTACCAACTATCTGGATGAGCCTTATTATTGTCTCTATAATCAAAGGTCAAAAACGTTTCGCTAATTACGCTCTGACTCTGCTGCTACTGGTTAACTTTCTTGGGACATGTCATAATTTATCGGTCTACAAAGATATGTTGGCAAGAACGGAATCCCTGTCTAATTCAATTTATAAAGATTATGAGAAAGATCCGAATATGCAGAATATATATCTTGTTGGGCTTCCAGGTGAACCAAATGGGGTTTTTTGTTTCACAGCAGAACTAGCCTTAAAAATAAAAGATAAAATTCCGCATATTAATCTTATTGTTGTCCCACCTGAGCAAGATCCTATTTTTAAAGACGCTGGAAGCTTGATCTATGATTGGAGCGTTTCAGAAAGGAGATTAATTCGGAGACACGAATTCAGGGTGACAGCGATAAAGATGATGATTCGGGATGGGATAAAATCAAGAAAAGGTGTGGGTGGGTAAGAGGGCGGTTTCAACGACCGCCCTCTTGAAGAGATGGTTTGAGCATTAAATCTGTGAACTCATTTTTCAGGATGCTCCTACAAGCGAGTCATATCATTAGGGGCAAGTTGGAGAGGGCGTAGGATACTGTGTAGTGCCCCTTGCATCCTGTTGATACTGCCACCAAGCTTGTTTAGGGGAGAGGTCGGGGCGCACTAAACCTTCATTAAACACTGGACAACAAGGTGGGCCTGGAGAATCCTGAACATCCCAAACAATGGATCTCTTCCACCACCACCAACGATTATCATATAGAGTTACATAGACACCATGAATATTTTGTGCTTGGCTTACTTCACCAGGATCTGACGAAAAACTAAATTCGCTCAGCCAGAATGGCTTTAATCCTTGAATACCAGTCTGGCCCAAAAGTAGACTTACTGGAGTGATTACCTCATCTCTTACACTAGCCGCTGAGTCTAGATAAGCATGTACGGAAATCACATCAAAATAATTTCTATTATATTGCATCAATCTAAAGAGCCAATCATCGAGCCAATGCCCACAATCCCTATTTCCACTCAGCTCTGGTCCCACTAAGGACGATGTCGGATCCGCAGCTCTTATAGCAGCCAAAGCAGGAACTGCAAGATTGTTTAGGTACGCGAATACAGGTTGGTCGTATGAGGTACAATAGCCGGGCTGAGGGTTAAAAAAAGAACGCAAATTCGGCTCATTCCATATTGAATAATATTTCACTCTGTCTTTATACCTACCTACAAGATTATAAAAGAAATCCTCATAATAAAGAGTGTTTGATGGGGGATACGTGCAGCTATATGGAAAAGTAGACTCAATTAGAGGACAATCGAAGGTCCCCCCTGACCCATTCGACCAACCCGGAAAAGAGAACGGGACAATTACAACCTGTAAGCCGTTGGCGACTGCACAATTTACCCAGCTATCTAATTGGCTCCAATCGTAGGTATGGGTTCCAGTTTTCTGACCCCATAAACTACTTGGCTCCCCTGTTGGTGGGTTCTGTTCAATATATCTCCAAAAAGCCCCTATTCTAACCGTCGTTGCTCCGACTTGTCTAACTAATGAAAATCGTTCCGGTCCTATATTCTGACTAACTCCTACCCCGTAAGGGTGCGGAATGCCACCACCAGCAAATTCATTGAAATACCAAGAAACCTTAGCAAGTGCTGGTCCGTCATACTGGATGTATTCTAATACAATGCGATGTATACCTGCGGTTAAATTCGCGTTGAATTGACAAGTAATAGGGCAGGGGGGATAACCACAGCTACAAGTGTTAACAAGCGTGCCATCAATGTATGTTCGTATTACATCATCGGCTGTAACAGTAACTGGATAGATCCCAGAATCAGCAAAATTCCAATCTCCAGTAAATCTAGCGGAAAACCTCGTTGGAGGAACGCTTGGGATTCCGGGACCACCAGTTCCCCAATCGAACCATATGTTAGACTCGTATCTTACGCCTGTTGGGGGTCCGTAAAACTTATATTGTTATAATAATCCCCACGAAATGAGTTGATAGGAACGTCTTGTCCAAACCCTGGATTACCAATGAATATCAAAAGCGCAATGCTGAAAAGCCATAGTCCCTTCATAATTCCTCTCTTTCTATTAGTGATGCGCCACCCTAGGCGGTGTTGACCTTGCTCCAGACTTGCGCCCTACAGCAAATTGCCTTCACAGCCTTGAGAGACACTGATCACTCATTCTTGTTTAATTTATAAATTGCAGAAATGTGAACCTTTGAATATGCTTAGGGTCGGTCAGATCCCCAGATCTGCAACCTAGCGCCTTAGATTAATAGAAGCAAGCCTAAGGCTCGTTCTTTTTGAGCACTCGTTATAGTGACTTCACGCGATCTCTCGCAATCAAGAGATGATTACGCCCAGGATCACTTTGCAACTCCCTATAGAGAATTGAGGCAAGAATTAAGAGCATCAAACAGACCGACGAATTACAACCAGATTATACTCTCCACTAATACGCGCAGTCAAGATAATTGCGAGCGAGATAGCATTTTACTCGGCGAGCTTGGCAAAGCGGCGGCATAACCCTATAGGGTTTTATCGGTAATGCATCGCGGTACGGCGTACTACGAATAAAACCTTTTGAGGTTTCCTAGTCCGGCTCTCTCTTGACCACCACTTTCGGCGACTTTTTCGATGGGCTTTTTTTCGTCTTAGCAAACCTTATACGGTCAAGCCGGTCATTAAGGCAATCCCATTAAGCGCGTGCTCTCCCGGCTCGGCGGGTTAAATAATTATGGCGCCGAGACCATGATTTTCCCGCGCACATCGTTACGAACCAAGAAATATCTGCGATCGCAACGACTCTACAAGAGCCCGGCCAAGGGCGGGCAACTGGCCTTCGAAGAAGTGGTCGGCCTCAAGAATCCAAACCAGTTTCTTGGGATTACCGATCCCCCGATAGATCCGCTCGACCTCAGCCATCGGACTGAATGGATCCTCCGTTCCTTGCAGAAACAGCTTCGGCTTGGAACAGGTTTGCAGGAATGTTGTATCCATCAGGGAGAACGGCAGGCCGATGGCAATACCCGCCGCGACCCGCGCATCTCGGCAGGCCGCGCGGAGCCCAACCCATGCGCCAAACGAAAAGCCGGCCACCAGCAGGCCACATTGCGGATAGCATCCTGCCATATAATCCAGTACGGCGGTCACATCGTCCGTTTCTCCCCGGCCTCCGTCGAAAGAACCCTGGCTCAGGCCTACTCCGCGAAAATTAAAACGCAAGGTCGGGAGTCCTTGGGAGTTCAGAAATTTGGCCGTATGGAAAACCACTTTATTGTGCATGGTACCGCCAAACTTCGGATGGGGGTGGCAGACTACGGCGGCCCAGCGCGGATTGGCCAGCGAGGATGGCCGCAGGAGAGCCTCCATACGACCGGCGGGTGATGCAATGAAGATCGTCATCGCACTTTACAATGTCAAGGTTGGTTTGGTAATCTTTCTTCCGGCGACTAATTATAGTTTTTTAGTATAGCATAGGCGAGCGCCACTCCCAGCCAGCCAACAGCGCAAGAGATTTTACGCTCCAAACGGATAACAGGTAGGGAGGACGTTGGAGGCTCCAAGAACTTATGAACCTGAAGAGTCGTGTGGCCATTGTCACCGGGGGAACCCGTGGAATCGGCCGTGCCATTGCACAAGCCTTGCTCCGGCAGGAAGCTAATGTGGTGATTGCCGCGCGCCATGACCAAGAGATAGCGCAGGCGGTGGACGCGTTAAAGTCAGCCGGCCTCGGCCAAGTGGCGGGGACCCCATGTGACGTCCGCAAGTTTTCCGAAGTGCTATTGCTCATGGAGTTCACCCAACAACGGTTTGGCGGATTGGATATATTGATAAACAATGCTGGCGTAGGCCTATTTGCGCCGGTAGCCGAGTTAACGCCGGAAGCCTGGGGCCAAGTGATCGACACCAATCTAACGGGCGTTTACAACACCTGCCATTTGGCCATTCCTTGTATGAGGAGACGAAGCGGAGGGCACATCGTGAACATCGGCAGCCTGGCCGGGAAGAACGCCTTCGCCGGCGGCGCAGCGTACAACGCTTCCAAATTCGGTCTGATTGGTTTTAGTGAAGCCCTGATGTTGGAGAATCGTTATTACGACATACGCGTCACCTGCCTGATGCCGGGCAGCGTCAACACGGAGTTTGGCGGCGATAGCGTAGGCGGAGCTGAGAAGTCCTGGCAACTCACACCGGAAGACGTTGCGCAAAGCGTAATTCATGTCCTCAGCTCCGATTCCCGAGCCATGATAAGTCAACTGGAAATACGGCCGGCAAAACCGCCCAAGAAATAGGAGAAGCTTGCATGAATGATGGTAATTTTTTTGGACCGATTATCCCTACTGATAATCCATTGGCCGGCGCGCCAGGGGCAGCCCATGCGACAGAGCGGACGGAGAGCCAGGCGTTGGCGCAGACGCGATGCGCTGGAAAAGCGCTGTCGCGCAGCCAATGCCTTCTGCTCTTGATTGATCTGCAAGAGAAATTGCTCCCGGCTATTTTTGAAAAGGAGCGCGTTCTGCAGAACTCCGTGCGGCTTTTGCGAATGGCCGGTATCATGGGCATCCCGATCGTGTTGACGACACAGTACGCGCCGGGGCTGGGCCGCACGGTAGCGGAGATCGCCGCTGAGGTTCCTGAGATTAAGCCGCTCGACAAGCGGCAATTCGGATGCTTTGGCAATGCAGACTTTTGTGCGCATCTCGGGAAGGTGGCCACAGCGCGCCCGGTGTTGCTGGTAGCCGGCATTGAGAGCCATATTTGCGTCATGCAAACGGTTTTGGGCGCGCTCGACCATGGATTCAGCGTACATGTCGCCGCCGACGCCGTGAGTTCCCGCGCCGCTTTCAATTGGAACATTGGACTGGAGAGGATGAAAACCGCCGGTGCGGTGATCAGTTCCAGCGAAATGATTATATATGAGCTACTGGCGCAAAGCGGCACAGATGAATTCAAACAAATGCTGCCCTGGCTTAAGTGAGCCTACCTTTACGACTCTCGACCCGAAAGGTGGGACAGGCATCTTGCCTGTCCCTGGAGTTTGGACTTTTGTAGGGAGTGGGGTACCGCATACCATCCAAAGCTCTGAAGGAGCGTTCTATAATAGCCAGGGGCAAGCGAAGCGCAGCCCCTGGAAAGAAAGCCTCCCCAGTACGCCAGCCCTGTAAGGGCGCACTAAGGGAGATCAATTCCTAGGCCGTCGTCGATTTCTTCCATACCTATTCATCGATCATAAGGGTATCTCGCCCTTTCAGGGCTTATAAGTTAATACCTGAATTTTGCACGAGAATCACCAGGATCGTCTGGAAACAAGGCTTCAGCGTTGTTTTACGCTGATTAGCTGAGAACGCACAGTCATCGCTAAGTTACCCTCCGTGGTGATGATCGTCCGTGCAAAAAATTTTTT
>JACOSC010000254.1 GCA_016179055.1 Acidobacteriota bacterium | reverse complement strand
GTCAGCGAATTGCGACAGGCGATCGAGGCGTTTGTCGCGGCGTATGGCCCCAAGGCGAAACCCTTCGTTTGGCGCAAACGAGAAGTAAGGGGATCCCAGCTCAGAAATACTATCGTTAACTTATGCAACTAAGCACTAGTCTGATAGTGGGGGTCCCATCGCCCAGCGCTTTACCACCGGCCGGCCAATTCGCGTTCTCCAGGTTCCTTGTGTCCCTCTCTGGACGTACCAGCCAGAGGGCCGCGGTTATGCCCTAGTTTTTGTCGAGATCGCGGTGGACGACTTCGACATCTTGCCCTGGCTTTTTCAGGAAGTCCCGAATGGCTTCGGACACCATTACTGAACGATGGCGTCCCCCGGTGCAGCCGACCGATATGTTCAAATAAGCCTTGCCTTCGCGGAGGTATTTGGGAATAAGATAGCCCAAGAAGTCGCCGATTCGCCGGATGACTTCCTCCGTTTCAGGAAAGGACCGCATGTACTTGACGATTCCTTGATTCGTACCGTTCTTGCTTTTTAGTTGGCGGACAAAATTTGGGTTCGGTAGGAAGCGCACGTCAAACATCAAATCGGATTCAAAGGGAATCCCGTACTTAAAACCAAAACTCGTGATGGTGACGACGATCCCGCCGCCCTGCCCAGGGCGTCGGAAATGATCCAAGACATATTTCTTCAAAGTGTGCACCGTGAGGTCCGACGTGTCGATCACCATATCGGCCAAGGCGCGTATCTGCTTCAACCGTTCGCGTTCTTGTGCAATACCCTCTAAAATAGGTGTGTCGATGGCCAGCGGATGTGGGCGGCGGGTCTCTCGGAAACGTGTTACCAAGGCGGCATCGGAAGCCTCAAAGAACATGATTTGAACGCGAAAATTCTTGCGATGCAGCTTCTCGTAGAAATCTTTGAACTCGGTGAGAAATTCGCCTTCGCGTATGTCGATAACCAAAGCCAATCGATTGAGCTCGCCGCCGGAAACTGTGCTCAAGTCCAGTAGCTTGGGAATTAAGCGAACGGGAAGGTTGTCTATGCAAAAGTAACCCAAGTCTTCGAAGGCCTTGATGGCGGAGCGCTTCCCCGAGCCGCTCAGGCCGGTGACGATAATCAGGTCCTTTAGCTCCGTCGATTTTGGCCAATCGCGGGCAGGAACCTGCCGGTTGATCGCCCTTTCGTTCTTCATAGGGTTTGCAGATTTTCACCATGGCGCTGAAAAGCCGAAAGGCAACGAAGCATTGGGAGCAGACGGGAAGCGTATCCTACCGGCTTCTCAATCAACGAAGATCTACTTCCGTTTATCCTTCAGGGCAGATAAGGCCATAGCTGCCGTCTTTACGCTTATAAAGGACATTGACAAGTTGCGATTGAGCATCGCGAAATACTATAAAGTTATCTTCGGATTGACCAAGGTTCAACATGGCCTCTTCCAGAGCCATTGGCTTCTTTGATACGTCCTTCAAAATGACGCGGCCTTTGCCCGCGCTATCTACGCGCTCGCTATTGCCGGCGACGGCCGCGGCGACGGTTTTAGTAGGGATCTTATTGCGTTTGACGGCAATGCGCTTTTGTTTGAGCTTGAGGGCTTGGCGCTCAATCTTTTCCAAGGCTTTGCCGATAGATGTGTACATGTCGTGGGTCTGTTCGATACAGGTGACCTTCCCAACCTTGCTGCTGAAAACCACTTCGGCCACATGCCGGTGTTTTTCAACGCTGAGAATGATATGAACAGCGACCTGGTCACCAATTACTCTCGGGATTTTCTTCATGCGAACCATAATAAAATTACGGATAGGCGCGGTAATATCGAAATGTCGTCCCGTAATTTCGATTTTCATAGATCTCTCCTGGATAGGCTTAAAGCAAATAGGAAACTTTTCGTTCGCGAGACCCAGCTATTCCCATTTGTTCTCTATACTTGGCGATGGTGCGACGATTAATGGTGAGTGATTCTCGTTCTAAGATTTTAACGATCTCTTCGTCGGCGTAAGGGTTTTTATGATTCTCGTTTTCGATGATCTGTTTAAGGCGATACTTTACCTGCACTATAGACAGCTTTTCTCCATCAGCCCGATCAATACCGCTGGTAAAAAATTTACGCAGTTCCTGCACTCCTTGCGGCGTGTGAATGTACTTATTGGTGACCACGCGGCTGATCGTCGAAGGGTGAACGCCCAGCTCTTCCGCGACGTCTTTGATAAGCATAGGTTTCAAGAATTGCATGCCTTTCTCGAGAAATTCTCCCTGGCGATGCACAATGCATTCGCACACGCGATAAATGGTTTGCCGCCGCTGATTAACGCTGCGAATCAAATCGACGGCGGAGCGGAATTTCTCCCTTAGAAAATTTTTTTCTTCTCCGGTGACCGTATTACGCTTTAGCATGGCTCGATAAGTGGGATTGAGCCGCAACATCGGCATCCCCTCATCGTTTAGCTGGATAACATACTCATTATCCACTTTGACGATATAGATCTCCGGCTGGACGTATTGGGTATCACGGATATTAAACTTTAAGCCTGGCCTCGGAGTAAGGTGCCTGATAACATCCAGGGCTTCTTTGATGTCCTCGAACTTACAATTGAGCTTGGCGCAAATCTCCTTAAATTTTCGGGCTCCCATAAGCGGCAGGCAATCGGCAATCAGCCTTTCCGCCAAAGTTCCATCTTCTCCATTTTCTTTTAATTGGATCAGCAAACATTCTCGCAGATCGCGGGCGGCGACACCTATCGGATCGAAGCTCTGGACCAACTGTAAGGCCGCCTCCGCCTCTTCCATTGGGCACTGTACCGACTCGCACAGTTCTTCGAGGGGCATCATGAGATAACCGCCCTCGTCGAGGTTGCCAATAAGGAACGCCGAGATTTGCTTAATCTTCTCGGTGGCTTCAGACAGCCCCAACTGTTCCGTCAGATGTTCCGATAAAGAACTCTTTTGCGCCAGAAACATCTCAAAGGAAGGCTTGTCATTGTCCTCATGCTCGACGCGGGCGTCAAAACCGCCATCTAAATAGTTATTAAAAAACTTTTGCAGATCGACGCTATCATCAAGCTCAAGAGCCGGACGCTCAGGCAAAACCCCGTCCTCCGGTTTTTTCTCCTCAGTTTGCTGATTGGCGGCATTGGCCGCCTCTTGCTGGTCAAGTTCCGTGTAGTCTTCCAGCAGGGGATTGTTGACCAGTTCTTCATTGATGAGCTCTTCCAACTCCAATTTCGATAGGGTCAATAGTTCAATCTTCTGCAAGAGCGATGGCGTGAGAGCCAAGCGCTGACCGAGGGCCAAATGGGGAGTCATTCTCAATTGCTGTTTTCGATCAGTCGGCATATTACTACCTTAATTCAGCATAAAACTCTCGCCCAAGTAAACCTTCTTGACTTCAGGGTCAGACGCCAATTCATGCGGAGTCCCTGTGCGAAATATCTCACCGTTGTTTATAATATAGGCCCGATCGGTAATCCGCAATGTCTCTCGAACATTATGATCGGTGATCAGAACCCCAATTTTCCGCGTTTTGAGCCGTGCGATAATATTTTGTATGTCCAAAACCGCCAATGGATCAATGCCGGCGAACGGCTCATCGAGCAGAATGAAGGAGGGGGAAATTACAAGGGAACGGGCTATCTCCAAGCGTCTACGCTCGCCGCCGGACAACGTGTAAGCCCGATTCTTGTTCAAATGAGCGATGCCAAACTCTTCGAGCAAATCCTTAACTAATCGACTCCTCACCCATGAATTCAGATTGAGTGTCTCGGCGATTACCATTAGATTTTCTTCAACGGTCAGTTTCCTGAACACAGAGGGTTCTTGGGGTAAGTAGCTGATTCCGCTTCGTGCGCGCAGGTACATGGGCAACTGCGTTATCTCTTTGCCATCAAGAAGGACTCGCCCCGTGTCGGGAGTGGTTAACCCCACGATAATGTAAAAAGTCGTTGTCTTTCCCGCTCCGTTCGGGCCCAAAAGTCCAATAACTTCGCCTTCATTGAGCTTCAAATCAACGCGGCTAACAACCCTTCTCCCTTTGTAAGACTTGGATAACTCTTCGACCTTTAGAACGAGCATTAACCTCGTACCCTACCTAACCGCAATCTACCATCACCGCTAGGTTTTCGCGCCCTCGTCGTCATCGACTTTCGATGAAAATTTTATCACCGTTGTTAAAAATTGTCAATCGCTTACCGATTGATTTTCCTTTACTTTTGCTGTCTACTTGCGCCAAATTGCCGACAAGAATGATCTTGTCTTCCTTGGCATAATACTCGGCTTCGTCCCCTCTTCCTTCGCGCTCCGGCTGCTTGATAAACACGCGGTTCTTGAAGAAGGCTTTCTCGACGCGATTGTCTGTGCCAGCCAAGAATAAGTCCGCCGTCTCCGCTATGATTTCCGACCCTTTTTGAAGGAGCCTCACGTTCTTCTCATAACGTATACGTTGATCCTTTTGGTGGAAATGCATGAGGTCGGCGTGGACCGTGGTTGGCTGCTGACCGGCTGCCCCATTGCCGCCGTCACCGGCGAACTGGGTCCGACTGGTAACGTTGGTTCTGGCAATGAGCTGCTGCTTGGCATTGTCTACTTCAACCGTCATCGCATGCACATAATTGTTTTCCTGCCTCACCCATGCGTTGCCGCGATAGATGGCCACCCCTTCTTTATCGTGCAGCTCTAAGGATCGCGCAGTAATAAAAGTGGGCTCTTTGCTTGCCGTGAATGGTGAATTTACGGATTGCGCCGCGTTGCCGTATTGCCGAGTCCGCACGTCCCCGGCAGCCTGTAGAATTCTGAGCTTGCGATTAACCACCATTTCATCGGCGCTCGTGGTAGATCCCTCTTCCTCGATTTTCGGATGGCCAAGCAAATAAAGAAGTTCTGTGCTCTCCTCATAGCGAGCGCGGTCGCTCTTCCCTTTTCTCTTCCCTTCCATGAATTGAAAATGGCCTTCTTGGAGCATCGCCTGTAGTTGTCCATCTGGCTTGAAGTCAGCCGTCAGTCGATCACTAGCCGTTACTCGATCAGAACTACTTCTATCGACCGACTTCGTAATTACTTTAACAGTCTGCTCGGCAAAAACCTTTTCCATTTGGTCCGTGTTGGCCCGGAACGTAATATCCATTCTTTCCGCGTTGATTTGGGTGCGCTCCGGCTTGTCTTTCCCAGGGACTAACTCAACCTGGCAGTGTTCAAGCGCCCGTAGCTCTCGTACATGAACCCCGTCGTCCTGGTAGACCACCCGTAGATTCTCTGAACGGAGTCTACGTTGGTTGGCGTCGGTCGGCGCTTTTTTTTCTTTGACGACGAGTGGGTCCGCGGCGAGTTTCGTAAGTTGCCAATCTACCCGTTCTGCCGCGGTTAATTCCTTGATCCCTTGTCCCGCGGTCGGCGAGGCAAACCGAATCATGATCCGTCCGGCTTGTAAAGCGCTCGTTGCCTCGCGGCCCTCCAGTGACTTAAAATGCGCGTGGCCTTCTAAAGTCAACGTGTCGAGCGCCGCACTACCTTGGCCGGCAAAGCCGGCCGTTAGCTTGTCGGCCCCCAGAGCCATTTGATTCTGCGAACTCACGGACGAAAGGATGGCGCCGCCGTGGGCGGCCAGGTCATGGAGCTGATTCTCGACCAAGGTGATCAGTATCCTTTCGGCGTTGAGCACATCTCGGCGTTGCGCGGTCTGCGAGCGGAAGCTGCCCCTACCCCGCGTCTCTATACGATCCGGAGCGCCGGCACCTCCCTGGAAGTACATTCGTATGGTGTCTCCTTGCAACTCACTCGGCGGCGAGGGACCGCTCATCGCCCCCATCTTATATGAAGCGCCTTGGTTGGCTTCCAGGTACTCTATCTGCTGGTCACCCGGCCCAAAATGAATATCCAGGGCGGCGCTTCGTAGTTCCCCGTTTTCCTGTAAGGCCGAAACATTTCCAACGAATCTGAGGTGATGGTGCGCATGGTCATACACCGCGGACTCCGCCTGTATTATCGTTTCCGCAGGGGGCGCCGGGGTTGGCTTACTCTCCGGATTTCTTATATGCAGTTTTACCTGCTTGTCAATAACGAAAGACTGTGCGGAAAAGCGGTAACGCAACCCGATGCCTTCGCCGTGTATGCCACGGTCTTTGATGGTAAAACGCTCGCTGGTCTTCACGGTATCCGAGCTTTTTTCGTAGCGCAGGGCATTGCTGCGGATTTCCGTCCCACCTTGCACCGTAACCAATACATTGCCATTGAATACGATGACATCGTTGGCCTGGTCGTATTCGCAATAGTCGCTTTGAATGCTATCCTTTCGTGTGCCGTCGTTGCCAAAGTTAAGCGCCTCGACCGTCTGAAGAATATTTCTCGCGGCGCGTGTTTCGACCAGTTTTTGCGCGCTGACCTTAAAAAGCGCACGCCCGTCGCGATGTTCGGAAAACTGTATACCTTCGGTGGCGCGCTTAATATCGGGGGTGAGAATTTGTCCTGCGGTACCTTCTTCGACACGGCGGCGGGACCGCGAGTAATAGCTCTGAACTACCGCCCCCAAGAAAACGATAAAGACTATAATCAGCACGCGTCGCAAAAGTAAAATGTGCTTGGGTTGCAAGAAAGACTCCTTAGGCGCCTACGCCCGAAGCGCCCCGTTTTTGCCTATCCCTGTACGCTAGATAAGAAAAAAGTATAACCAGGGGTGAACAGCATTGTCAATTTGGGTGTGTCTGGCTTAGGGGGACGTCGCTTAAGGAAAGACTCCCGCAACGCGGTTCGATGGCCCGGCAATAGAAGTGGGATGGCCACGAGAGGCAAGCGACTCATGTCCGTCATTCATGGTACAGTTCTGAGATTCGATGATAAGACAATCAACCGGTAGCGGAGCCGTTCCCGCACGGGGCTCTGGAGTTTGGACATTGGCCACAGCCCGGCGCGGTCCCTTCGTCCCCACCACTTCGAGCGGGCAGCCCGCCATAGCCCGAAGCGGGTTTGCGTAGCTCTGAAGGAGCGGCCTATAATAGCCAGGGGCAAGCGCAGCGCAGCCCCTGGTATGTACGATTATATAAGTTATGAGCCCTGAAAGGGCGGGATACCCTTTTGCCCGATGGATAAGTATTGAAGAAAACGACGGCGGCCTAGGAATTGATCGCCATTAGTGCGCCCTTACAGGGCTGGCGTGCTGGGGACGCTTGCTTCCAGGGGCTACGCTTCGCTTGCCCCTGGCTATTATATCTCGCTCCTTTGGAGCTTTGGATTGTAAGCGGTACCCCACTCCTACCAATGTCCAAACTCCAGGACCCCGCAGAACTGGAGTTTGGCATTCGCGAGTTTCTTATGATCGAACTCATGGTACAATGCTGCGTGGATTCTCCCGAGAAATCCACTCTTGCCCTACGGGTACCTGGCCGTAGGGTGGTATCCCATAGCCGTAACTGCAAGCCATTGCCTAATCCTGATGATGTCGATGTCGCCGGGTAAGCGCCTATTGATTATTTTGGTGATTCCCGTCAAAATGGCAAGAGGCTGGAGAAGCTGAGGACTTTTGCTAAATTGGGCGCGTGCCCACTGAACATGTGTCGCGACGGCCCAAGGAAATATCCACGCTCTTCAATAGGCGCAAGAGTTGGGTTCATTATTTGGAGGAGATCAGGATGGCTACTGCCTATATTATCGATGCCGTGCGGACTCCGCGCGGGCGCGGGAAAGCCGGGAAAGGCGCCCTCTATGGCATACACCCGCAAGAACTATTAGCGCAAGCGCTCAATCATCTGGCGGATCGTACGGGCCTAAATAAGAGCGATGCCGATGATCTGGTGATTGGTTGTGTTTCTCAGGTCAACGATCAAGGCGCCAATATCGCCAAGAACGCGCTGCTGGCGGCAGATTGGCCTTTGGAAATTTCCGGTGTTACGCTGAATCGCTTCTGCGGGTCCGGCCTGCAGGCCGTCAATTTTGCCGCGATGGGGATCATGTCCGGTATGCAGGATCTGGTAGTGGGCGGCGGCGTCGAAAGTATGTCGCGCGTAACCATAGGCTCGGACGGCGCGGGTATCGACGGAAATAACTCGGCGCTGCGCAATAAGCATTTTCAGGTGCCGCAGGGGATCAGTGCCGACCTGATCGCCACGCTCGATGGCTACACCCGTGAAGATCTGGATCGATACGCGCTGGAATCACAAAAGCGCACGCGCCTGGCGCAGCAGCAGGGCTGGTTCAAAAGAAGTCTCTTCCCGATCCGCGATCCAAATACAAACTGCATAGTTCTTGAGGTCGACGAGATCCCGCGCCCGGACACCACTTTGGAAGGCTTGGCCGGACTGGAGCCGTCGTTCACCATTCTGGGGGCAGCCGCCCTGGGCGCCAACGGGGAGACTTTGGACCAATTGGCGATAAACCGTTACCCGAAGGTCCAAGCGATCCGCCACGTCCACACGGCCGGGAACTCCAGCGGCATTGTAGACGGCGCCGCCGTGGTGGCGCTTGCCTCCGAAGCCTATGTGAATCGCCATGGCCTCAAGCCGCGGGCGCGCATACGATCGCTAGCGACATGCGCGAGCGAGCCCATTATCATGCTTACGGCGCCCACGCCCGCCTCGCAGCGAGCTCTGGCCAAAGCCGGCATGACGGCGCGTGATATCGATTTGTGGGAAATTAACGAGGCCTTTGCCGTTGTCCCATTGCAAACCATGCGCAATCTCAGGCTTGATCATGAGAGAGTCAATGTCAACGGCGGCGCTATCGCCCTGGGTCATCCTTTAGGCGCTACCGGCGCCATATTACTTGGCACAGCCTTGGATGAACTCGAACGTCGTGGCCTGGCGACGGCGCTTATTACGCTGTGTATCGGTGGAGGACAAGGAATCGCCACGATCATCGAGCGTGTGTAGTGGGCCGCCTTTCACTTCGATAGGTGTTGCCGCCGGGCCAAGGCTCGATAATGGCACAGCCCACTTTCTTGTCCCATCAGGGTGGATTGGGTTTAGCGTCTGACAAGATGAAATTGTGCGGAAACGGGTAAATATTTTTTGGAGGGGCCATTCGGGCCTTTATTCATGCGGGTATTTCATGATTTTGAAACCCCTCTTTTGATATTGCTGCTGTTTGGTGCCGGCTTGTCCGGATTAGGCATGTTGTTACCTAATTCACTACCTGATTAAATGGGTAATACATATTTGGCCTTTACTCCGTCGCGATGCGCGGCGGGGCGCGCAAACAATCCCAACGGGATTGTGGAACAAAGCCCAGGGTTGGCCGCGGGACGCGGCCAACCCTGGGAACGCGATGCGAAATGGTTGCAACCCCGTTGGGGTTGCGAATGTCCGCCGACCTTTTCCCAGGGTAGCTCGTTCCTCGCAACCCTGGGCTTTGAGACAGAATCCCGTGATGTTTCAACCGCGCTTCATCATCAATCCCAAACATAGCGTTCCGCCCATTCCCTCTGGTGCTTCCGGAATAATCCACTGCGGCCAAACTCGCACCGGCAGTTTCAAGGTTCCGCTGCGCTCCACCCCAGGCTTATGCTTTCGCCCCGCAGAGCGGGGCTCTAACGGCTTCGAATACAAACTAACTATACCGCCCTGCGGGACCACATAAAATGTGCAATCTCCAGTAAGCGGCTGGAAGCCGCTTCCACCCAGCGAAGAACACTTTAAACCCAACGACCATTTTTCCCTGAAAGGGAAAAAGTTAAGCTACCGGTCTGGGGGTTTGGCGCCGATACAGGACCGGGAGCGACCGGTACTGTATTGGCGGGGTGTCCCCATGCTCGGATGGCGGAACAGCTACCTACCTTTTAACTTGTCTTAGCGGCATTTAATTGATATTATTACAGCTACGGTGTTTGACACACAACTAACCGTGTAGCAAGAGTAAGGGAACCTCAAGGTCATTCAAAGGGGATACAACATCTTGCGATGCCCATTTTGTCATCACATCACAGATCGAGTAGTGGATTCACGCGAAAGCCGCGGCGGCGCGGTTACTCGGCGCCGGCGCGAGTGTCTCAACTGCAGCCGGCGATTCACCACCTACGAGCGCATCGATGAGTTGCCGCACATGGTGATCAAGAAAGGCGGGGCCCGGGAGCGTTTCGACCGCAATAAAGTATTGAACGGGCTTTTAAGGGCTTGCGAAAAACGACCGATAAGCCGGAAGCAGTTGGAAGATGTAGTCGATCGAGTTGAGAAGCTGATCGAGGATGATCCGGAGCACGAACAAGCCACATCGGACATTGGCCGCATAATCTTGGGGGAGTTGAAAAACATGGATAAGGTGGCCTATTTACGATTCGCCTCCGTTTATCTGGAATTTGATAACGTGGATCAGTTCGCCGGCGAGATCAACGATCTTCTTGAGAAAAAGCAAAAGCCAAAAGAAGAAGGATAAACCATCGTTTCTCGGAATTAGGCCGCTCAGGGCCGGCGATCGAAGCGCGCCATCGTCAAACCCAACGCAATGACTTCTATCGGCCGGCGGCCCTGGCAAGGACAACCAGCGGAGGTGGCTTCCCATTATAAACGGTGATTTATGAAGCCAAAAAGTATTGGCCCGCGGAACTTTATCATGGTTGAAGAAAGGAGCCACAGTTTGGGAAAATTTGCCGCCAACACTTGGCAGCCGGCGATCGATATTTGTGAATCGAAATCATCCATCATGATTCGAGTGGAAGTGCCGGGCACTGCGGTTCAAGACTTGTCAGTCCGATTAAAAGGTGATAGGTTAATACTGGGTGGAATCAAGCGTAGGCCCCATTACGACGAAAAGCCCCTATGCTATATCCGTCTCGAACGCGCTTACGGAGAGTTCAGTCAGGACATTGAAATTAATTGGCCCATCGACATTGATCGTGCGAATGCTACTGTACAGGATGGAATTCTGACCATTCAGCTTCCGAAACTTGAGAAGGTCGTGGATGTGCCGATAGTGAAGAAGTAGTCCGTAGTGGTGGAGTCTATGGAAGAAACCAACCTTGATGAGCTAGAGGTTCCTGAAATTTTGCCCGTCCTGCCGATTCGCGGCATTGTTTTATTTCCCTACATGTTGATTCCCCTGCTGGTGGATCGCGAGCGATCCATCAAAGCTATCGATCAAGCCTTGGCCATGAACCGTATGATTATGGTCACCGCGCAAAAGGATCCGGAAATCGAGCATCCCACCACAAAAGAAATCTTTGAAATTGGCACGGTGGGCGTGATCATGAAGTTACTCAAGCTGCCGGACCAGCGTTTGAAGGTATTGATCCAAGGCCTCGTGCGGGCGCGCATTGAGAAATGGGACGAAACGCAGCCCTATCTGCAAGGGCGTTTGAAATCCATTGTCGATGACGAGGATTATTCGGTAAACCTTGAAACCGAGGCGCTGATGCGCAACGTTAAAGAGGCCGTCGGCAAGGCGGCCAACCTGGGCAAGAATATCTCTCCGGATGTGTCCACGATTGCCGATGAAATTGATCACCCCGGCCGCTTGGCCGACATCATCGCGGCCAATTTGGATTTACGCGTGGAAAACGCGCAAGAGATTCTGGTGCTGAGTGATCCCAAGGAGCGTTTGCTCAAGGTCAATGGGTTGCTGGCCCGGGAAGTGCAAGTGCTGACCGTGCAGCAACAAATAAATCTACAGGCGCGCACGGAGATGGATAAAACTCAGCGAGAATATCTCCTGCGCCAACAACTCAAAGCCATACAGGAGCAACTGGGCGAGGTCGGTGAACTGCAGGAAGAAGTCGAGCAGTTGCGGATGAAAGCTGACGAAGCAGGGATGCCGACCGAAGTCCGCGGGGAAGTGGAGAAGCAAATTAGGCGTCTCGAGCGGATGCAATCGGATACGGCGGAGACGGCCACTGTGCGCGCCTATCTCGATTGGATGATCACCCTGCCTTGGTCTAAGAGCACGGCCGATAATTTGGACTTGCGCAAAGCCAAAGCCATCTTGGACCAGGACCATTATGGTTTGAATAAGGTCAAGGAGCGTATCATCGAGTACTTGGCGGTCCGCAAGCTCAAGCCGAAGACCGCCGGCCCAATCTTGTGCTTCACCGGGCCGCCGGGCGTCGGCAAGACCTCGCTGGGGAAATCGATCGCGCGGGCGCTCGGCCGCAAGTTTGTCCGCATGTCGCTCGGCGGAGTGCATGACGAAGCCGAAGTGCGGGGCCACCGTCGCACGTATGTCGGCTCGATGCCGGGCCGTATTGTTCAGGGGATTCATCAAGCCGGCTCCAATAACCCCGTCTTCATGCTGGACGAAGTTGACAAGATCGGCACCGATTATCGTGGTGACCCGTCATCGGCCTTGCTCGAGGTGCTTGATCCCGAACAGAATTCAACCTTCCGCGATAATTATCTCAATACGCCGTTTGATCTTTCTCACGTTCTTTTTATTACGACGGCCAACATATTGGACCCCGTTCATCCGGCGTTTCGCGATCGTTTAGAAGTTATATACCTGACCGGCTATACGGAGGGCGAAAAACTGGAAATCGCCCGGCGACACATTATCCCCAAGCAGGTAGAGGCGCACGGTCTCAAGTCGGACCAACTGGTCTTTCATGACGACGCCTTGCGACTGATCATCACGCGCTATACACGGGAAGCCGGCCTGCGCAATTTCGAGCGGGAGCTCGCCTCCATCTGTCGTAAAGTCACGCGCAAAGTGGCGGATGGCCATTCAAAAACCATTAACGTAGCTCCTAAGGAAGTCCATGCTTTCCTGGGGACAGAAAAAATTCAGCCGGAAGAATTGCTGCCGCACAATCACGTCGGCATATCCACCGGATTGGCCTGGACTCCCACGGGGGGCGATATTCTATTTGTCGAAGCGCTGGTTGTGCGGGGGCGCGGGAATTTGATCTTGACCGGACAACTGGGCGATGTCATGAAGGAGTCGGCGCAAGCCGCGCTCAGCCTGGCCAAGGCGCATTCGGATCTCCTGGATATTCGTGAGGGCTTCTTTGAAAATCACGACATTCACATACATGTTCCGGAAGGCGCAATTCCCAAGGATGGTCCGTCGGCGGGGGTAACGCTCGCCACCGCGCTGATCTCGGCTTGCGCCAATCGTCCGGTGCGCCGCGATATTGCCATGAGCGGCGAGATTACCTTGCGGGGGCACATTTTGCCCGTCGGCGGCGTCAAGGAAAAAATTCTGGCGGCCCGGCGCGCCAAGATCCACACGGTGATCCTGCCCAAATTGAACCAGAAGGATCTGGTAGATGTCCCGAAGGAGATACGTAAAGATATGAAATTTATTTTTGCGGACAATATTCAAAAGGTAATCCGCACGGCGATTATTTAAGGCTTACCGGCATTGAAAAAGCAACCCCTAACGGAAATTGAGATCATTGCGCGCATACGACGCCGGGCGCAATCCTTTCGAAAAGAAATCCTCAAAGGCATTGGCGATGACTCTGCGGTGTTGAAAAACGCTTCACCGTCGGAGGTCTTGCTCTGCACGACAGATTTGCTGATCGAGGGCGTACACTTTCAAATGGATTTCACGAACCCGGTCCTGTTGGGCGAGAAGGCGCTGGCTGTTAATCTCAGCGACATTGCCGCCATGGGTGGGACGCCGCTGGCCTATTTTGTATCGCTCGCCGTGCCCGTAGCGCGCGCCGCCGGCTTCGTCGATGCTTTCTACGATGGCCTGCGCCTGCTGGAACGGACGCATCATGTCGGGCTGGCGGGTGGCGACCTCTCGCGCTCACCGCAAGGCATTTTCATTTCCATCACAGTCATTGGCAAAGCGTCGCGTCGACGGGTCCTCTATCGCGCCGGCGCCCGACCGGGGGATCGAATATTTGTAACCGGTCAACTCGGCGCCTCCGCCGTGGGACTTCGTCTATTGCAAACCGGTCAGACTTTGCAAACTAGAGACGCGGACATTTTTCGCGCTATATTGGCTCACCTCCACGTGCAACCCCGCTGTAAGGAGGGCGCTTGGCTGGCCACCCATAGCGGGGCAACGGCTATGATCGATATCAGCGATGGTCTGGCCACCGACCTTCATCACCTCTGTCGTGAAAGCAAAGTCGGGGCCCGCGTTTACATAGAGAGCCTGCCGGTGTCCGATGTGGCGCTACGCTTGGAATCGGATCCTCTCGCCGCCGCTCTTACCGGAGGCGAGGATTATGAGTTGCTCTTTACCGCGTCACCGTATAAAGCAAAAAAACTCTTGAAGGCCTACCCAAAGCATTTCTCTCGCATTACTGAAATCGGTGAGATAACCTCCGGTCGCGCCGTTCGGCTATTAGACGTTAACGGCCGCGCCCGCGCGCTCGCCGCTACCGGACACGACCATTTCCGCAGCAACTCTCTGGCCCATACAGAAAACAACAATGCTATGTAAAGCTTTTCGCCACAAGCGATGCTTCCGTGCTATAATCGCTTAGTCAAAGGGATGACTATCATGAAGACGGTCGCTACGGCTCCAGTGGGCCTTTGATAATGTTGTTTGCCTTTTTGTGATGACGCCACCGTGGAATTCTTGGGGCACAACCGGAAGGCGCGTAGAAGCAGTTGGCATGATTTTGGAATCCCGAGCTGTTCCTGCCTCACCGAATCGGCGAAGGCATTCCTTTGGCGATTTTCGTGATTAGCAGTCTTCAGTCTGTTCTCACTGGGCACATTCAGTCAGGTGTGATTTCCGAGTGATGTACTCGATCTAGAAGGGAATTATCAGCAGATCAGGATTGAGTATTAGCCCCGTAGGGGCGACATGTTTATAGCCAAGCATACCCAGAAGGAGGCCTCAAGCTCCGTAGGAGCGACATGTGGTCGGTCGTGATGGTTCACATGTCGCCCCTACGGGGCTTGGGTCTTAAAGCTAGCAGCTCCTGCTATAAACATGTTGCTCCTATATTTGTGCCAAATGGCAATTAACCAATAAATGAGTTCAAATAATTGACATTTGGCATTATCTACGGAGCTTACATCATACCGAAATCACACCCAGTTCAGTCATACCCTCAGAATTTGTCTAGGCTAAGAAGCGGATAGGACGCCGCGTGACAGCCATGCAAACTCGCTTTGTGCATTGGCGTGGATTTGTGCGGTTAGCCGGGCCGCCGTTACCAATACGGTCGGCGCCGGCCAAACCGTGAGAGGGAGGTACTGATGGGCAACTGTTATACTAGCGTCTTCCTTCACGGCCCTGACCCGTATGCCGTGTACGAATACTTAGTCGATCGGCTATATAATGCCTATGTGCTGCCAGCTCCTCATAACATTACAGTCGTCTGCGAAGAAGGCTGCAACACGCAAGAACAGGGAACTATAGTTGAGTTGACCAGGGTTCTTTCCGCCAATTTTCATTGTCCGGCCCTCGGCTTACTTAACCATGATGATGACTGGCTCTGGTTTGTGCTTTGCGAGAACGGGAAAACGGTGGGTAAGTATAATTCTAAGGATCGACGCCCTATCGCCGCAGGACGACTCCAGCAAGCCTTCGGCTCCGACGCCTCTCGCGGATGGCTATGGTTTTTACTTAAGATACCGCATCCTCTCTTCTTATTTGAAATATACCGTCACCGATGGCTGGCCAGGGCCCTTGAGTTACCGCCCTGGTCGGTGGGCCTTAGCTACACGCCTCTCGCCGACAGAGAAATCCCCTCTGGCTTGACCGAGTCCGATATTAAGTGTACAAGAGCGCTATGATCGTAGAGGGGACATACTAGCGTGCTGCGCTGAAGTGGAGGAATCGTTGAAAGTTTTTGATAGGAACCTGGTGGCGCTCGACGTTAAAGTTCATTTCGTCGATGAGGGCGCCGGGTCGCCTGTCCTGTTCTTGCACGGTTTTCCGGACTGCGGCGACATGTGGTCTGGGATTATATCGCGCCTCCGCGGCCGCTTCCGTTGCGTAGCCCCGGATTTGCCTGGCCATGGTCAATCGCTGGCCGGCGATGATTTTGATTTAAGCCTGGAAAACCGAAGCCGGTTCATTGATGCTCTACTGGAGGACCTCGGCATACAGGCGCCGATTAATCTGATCGTCCACGATCACGGCGGCCCGTATGGGCTGGCCTGGGCGGTTCGCCATCCGGAAAAAGTTAAACGGATCGTCATTACCAACACCATTTTCTTTTCCGACTATCGTTGGCACTTTTGGGCGAAAATCTGGCGCACGCCTGTCCTGGGAGAGCTCAGCTTAGCCCTGCTCAACTGGCCGTTATTTCATCGAGAAATGCGGCGCGGTTCTCGCCAACTGACGACCGAACAAATTCGAGGGGTCTACGCGCGGATAGATCGCAAGCTGAAGCGGATGTGTCTACGACTGTACCGCGCCACCGATCCCCGCGTATTCATTGCGTGGGAAGGCCCGTTGCGCGATTTGGTCGCCCATATTCCCACGATGGTTTTATGGGGGGACCACGACCCTTTTATTCCGAAAAGCTTTGCCGAGCGTTTCGGCGCGCAACAGGTTTATCATTTTCCCGAGGCCGGCCATTGGTTGCCGGTGGAGTCCGCCGAAGAAGTGGCCGAACGTTTGCTCAAATTTCTTGAGTAGCCCCGCGGGCGCAGGGGGGCGGCGCCCGTGACGCGCCGGTCGATGCCTGCCGCAGACCCAGAGGCCAGTCGATGCGCTCGCTCACGGCCGGCTCTTCGATGAAGGAAATAATCCGCCGACGAACCGAGCCGTTCGGGCCGACGCGCGGATCCACGGCGTAGACTTTTTTGATCAGGCGAGCCCAGGGTTGTCGGGCCTCTTTTCTGATCCCGACCGAGTCGGGACGGCCTCCGGTGGGCGAACCGGCACGCGTTCGCCAGGGCTTTTCTGCGCGTTCTTTCGCTCCCCGTGCCGGCGATGGCTATACCATGCGTAGTCGTGCACCCTCGGTTCCCATTGGTTGGGGATGTGGGCACTCCAACGCGCAAACCCGCCCAGGGCGGAGAACGTCTGGATCACTCCTGGGCCTTTCTACTTTTTCGTGCGGTACTGCACGCTGCCAGTGGAACCAAAACCATAGACCGAACTGGAGATCGATTAACCGAGTGGGCGCGCTCCTTGCCAAACGACGCGCAGCGCTTCCCGCTGATTAATTACACCGTGACCTTGCTGAGCCGGCGGCACGTTAGGCAGTGTTTCGGCGGTTTGTATTAAAATCTCCTTGATGCGCGCAGGGGTCAAGCCAGGATTAATCTCCAGCATTTGCGCCACGACGGAGGAAACAATCGGCGCCGCAAAAGACGTTCCATCGCCATGTTTGTAGTAGGCCGAAATGTACTTATGATGATCGCGCCGCGCCTTGAGGGCTTGGCGAATCAATCGCACGGGTTGATTGAGAATATCCGGAGAAAGCTGAATATGGGGAAGCTCTCGCTTTAGCGCGTGTCGTAAGAGGAAATTGGGTATTCGGTTGAGGCGGGCAATAGCCTGGGCTTCGACGAACTGATCCGTCTCCGGCAAGATCGGCAAGGGTATCCATATGGCCGGCGCAATAATCTCCGGCTTGGCCACGCCGTCTACGGTTGGACCAAAGCTCGACCAGTACAGAGTGTGATCTTGACGATGAAGAGAATTCTTGTCATCCAGGCCTCCCACCGTAATTACGTCCGGAGTACTGGCCGGCGGAACAATCCGCTGAGTCCCGGTATTGCCGGCCGCGACTACCACCACTACGCCGCGCTCCAGTAGTTGTTCCACCGCACGGTTGATCAGACTCTCTTCATGCGGAATCTCCCGGTCGCCGCCTACGGAAATATTGACAAGGTCGATGTCATAGAGGTCGCGGTGGGTCAACACCCACTCAAGCCCGAGAAGAAGGTTATGCTCGGCCACACGTCCACGGTCATCAGCTACTTTGATGAGCACTACGGTGGCATCGGACGCTAACCCTTTGTACAGTCCATTGGACAGATAGCCATTGCCCGCCGCACAGACCGAAGTCATCATACCATGCCAGCTTATAAGCTTGGGTGTGGCGAACTGCTGCTCCCCGTGGGCCGTATCCAATATATCCACATACTTCAGAATACGATTATGGGGTTGTGTTAAATCAGGATGGGGATAGAAGCCCGAGTCAATAAAAGCTATGGTGACATTTTTGCCCGTATGAGCGGCGCTGGCATCGAGTCGCGCGGCGATCGGCAATATCTTCTTGCGATTAACAGTCCAACCCTTCATAAGCGAGCGATTTCAATCCGGTCCCATTTCTTAACACATAAGCGCAAAGGCCGATGCGCCCTGGACCCTCATTACGGTTCGCTGTAATTATGCCCGAACGCCTACAGGTGTACAAGACCTATGCGCGGTCAGGCATGGCCGAGTAGCCTCGACCAGTTTCCCAACCGAGGTCCTATACAGATCCGCCTAGAAGATTTCCACCCGCTAATGTGCTAAAACACATAAGCGGGTGGAGATCCGCTTGCCTGGTTCGCAGGTAGTAGGAACGGAAATCAATTGGTTCTCCCTACCCCTATCAGGACAGAAGGCATCAACGGAGTTTAAATGGCAATCCCATCAAATAAGTTACATAATGGGGACGAGTTTCACTAATTCGTTAACCGATTCATGTTAATTTCCCTTGAATTTCGCAAATTCACAGTACGTTTTGTTAGGTCAACTCCCTCCGTGGAAATCCAGGCTAGACATGAGGAGCCGAAACGTGGCCACTAAGATTCCGGAAGGTCCGGCATTAACCGGGTCGCCGCCGCCTACCGCTTGGCGATGGGCGGTAGTGCTCGTGCCGGGCGTCTTGCTTTATTTTTTTCCCGTGCCGGGGCTGAACGCGGCACAGCGGCATCTGCTGGCCATCTTCGCAGCGACCATTATCTCTTTAGTGGCACGCCCCGTCCCGATGGGCGTCAGCGTGGTGCTGGCGATGACCGTGCTGGCCCTCACGCGTACCTTGCCACCCGCGCGCGTGCTCTCCGGCTTCAGCAATGTTACCCTTTGGTTGATCTTCTCGGCCTTCCTGTTCGCGCGCGCTGTGACCACGACCCAGTTTGGACTACGAGTAGCGTACCTGTTCATACGGCGCTTTGGCTACAGTGCCTTAACGCTGGGGTATTCGATTGCCGCCGCCGATCTGGTGCTGGCTCCGTTCGTTCCTTCCGATACGGCGAGAGGTGGCGGCGTCATTTATCCCATTACGCGCAGCCTATGCCATGTTCTCGATTCAGAGCCGGGACCCACCGCCAACCGAATCGGCTCCTTCCTCATTCTGGTAGGCTTTCATGCCACCTATACCGCGTCGGCAATGTTTCTGACGGGCATGGTGGCCAATCCGCTGATGGCCGACTTCGCCCGCAACATTGCCCACGTAGAATTGACTTGGTTGCGTTGGGCGCTGGGCGCTTGCGTGCCGGGATTGCTCTCGCTCGCGTTGGTCCCTTATCTGATCTACCGCCTGAATCCACCGGAAATACGGGACACTCGAGCCGTGCAGAAGCTGGCCGTCGACAAACTCCACAACCTGGGGCGTATGAGCCGAGAAGAGAGATGGCTGGTGGTGATCCTGGTCGCCGTGATAACCGGTTGGGTCACTTCTCCCTGGCACGGAATTCCCAACGCGTTTGTCGCGCTGGCAGGCTTGTCGGCCATCCTCATTTGTCGTGTGCTGTCTTGGGACGACTTGCTGGCGGAGGGAAAAGCCTGGGACGCCCTGATCTGGTTCGCGACCCTGCTGATGATGGCAGACGCCCTGAACGAATTCGGCGTCATCGACGTCATCTCGAAGAGTGTTTTTGGTTATCTGAGCGGCTGGCCGTGGGGAGGGGCGCTAGTGGCGCTGGTGGTGGCGTACCTTTACGTCCACTACGCCTTCGCCAGCATGACGGCACATATCACCGCGCTTTATCCGGGATTCTTGGCGGCGGCCCTGGCCGGCGGAGTCCCAGCCGTGCCGGCGTCTCTTGCTCTGGCGTACTTCTCCAACCTGAACGCAGGCATCACTCACTACGGCACCGGCTCAGCGCCTATCTACTTCGGGGCCGGCTATGTCGGGCAAGCCACTTGGTGGAAGGTCGGCTTCCTGATCTCGCTCCTAAATCTTTTCTTATGGCTGGGCGTGGGATCGCTCTGGTGGAAGCTCGTGGGGTTATGGTGAGAGAGAGTAACTCGCGGAAAAGAGCGTCATTCCCAGAGCGCCGAGTTTTTTGCATACGCCAACGCCCACATGAGGCAGACACGCGTCTTCAATTACCGGCAACGAAGGCTCCTTCCGATGGCATGAATAGCGTCCATGTCCGCGGCGCTCCCACCCAACCCGGACGAGCCTGAACCAAACAGGCTGGCGTCTCGATACTTAGAGAAAGTGCAAAACCATCAAACGCCCTTACGAATAAATTGAATGCCAGTCGTCTCCCGGGTCTTTATTCTTATCACAGATCACGGCCGCGAGTCACTTAACGATGAGTCCAGAACGTATTTGTTGGTCCGAGGATCGATCATGCGCCGACTCGTCTTGAATCTTCATAATCGGGCGCGGCTCTTGCCGGGAGAGCCGCCAGATGTGCCCGGGTTTTTAACTCGCTCTGGGCGGCCTATTCCCACCTATTTCTTCACCCATCCTCCGCTAAACCGAAAGGAGCCCTTATATGATAAATCTATTTCGGCGGTATGGTTTCAATGGCTGGTTGTGCGGTTTGTTGGCCGTCGCCGTGTTGACTTCGCTGGCCTTGCTGCGCCTTGGGCACACGCAGACCGGTCCGGTCGAGCTCATTGGCCGGCGGACGCTCACCAGCAAAACCTTCCGCAATCCCGACGGGTCGCAGACGCTGAAAGCCTATGCCGGTCCTATTCACTACTATGATCCCAGCGGTCGGTTGCAGGACCTCAATCTCAACCTGCGCAGCTACCTGTTTGGGGATTATACCTATCTGGCCGACGGCATTCCGCACCGAGTCTAACATGGCCCCAACGCCGCCGGCCCCGTGCGCATTGCGCAGGGCCGCGATTACATCGTCTATCGTCTGATCGGGGGAAGTCTGACTAGCCCCGCCGCCGTCCGCGGCCACGAGGTGCTCTTTACCGAGGCGCTCCCACAAACCGATGTCCGTTACGCGGTGACCCCGCGCGGCATGAAAGAGCGAATCCTCCTGAAGAGCCCCCTGGCGGCCACGACGATTTCCTATGGGGTCGAAACCAATCTGTCCGTCACGGCGCAAGCCGAGGGCTTGGTGTTCCGTCGCCCCAGCGGTGAGCCGGTCTTCTTCGTTCCTAACGCCTTTGCCGTCGACGCCCAAGGCCGCCGGGCGCCGAACCTCCCTTATGCGCTGACCACGGTCGGCGATCGCACACAGGTCAGTGTTACGCTGCCGGCGCTGACCGGGCTGGTTTATCCTGTCGAAATCGACCCGCCGACCTTCACGTCGTTTTCGGGGGATGGGTATATATGGCAAAACGGCTCGCCGTGGACGGCGGTGCGCGGGGCTACCAGCGGGGGATTGGCGGATTACCAAAATACGCTGGGCGACGTGTCCAGTACTTACAATGGGCCGGATTATACCATCGAGAGGATGTTCTTCGCTTTTGATACGGGCGAGATTCCCGACAGCGCCACGCTGAGCAGCGCCCAACTGAAGTTTACGGCCGCCTCGACCTACGGCACTTTTACGAATACTCGCGTGCACGCCGTCCAATCAACCCAAGCCAGTGTGTGGAAACTGACGACGACGGATTACCCGGCCCTCGAAGCGGTCTCGCAGGGCAGCCTCGACATCGGAACGACGCTCGGCCTCAAGACCCTCCCGCTCAATACCAGCGTGGTGAATGTGTTCGGTCCGACTAAGCTGGCCTTGCGCACCGATCAGGACCTGAGCAACGTGCCGCCGACCAGCAACGGGGGCTGGAGTATTTACACCTCCGAGTCCACTCCCGCCAACCAGCCGGTCCTGGAGATCACCTACACGGACATTCCGGATCCGAGCGCGGTGTTGGCCAATGAGCAGGGCCTCGGCGTCCAGCCCAACGGTAATTACTACGGCTCAGGCAACGAAAGCGCCAACTTGCTCAACGGCAAC
>JACOSC010000244.1 GCA_016179055.1 Acidobacteriota bacterium | reverse complement strand
CGCAAAGACACTAGGCTCCGTTCACCCCCCCCAATACTTTCCATTCCACGGGCCGCTGGGGGGGGCGAGTGGCCGTGTCGATAGCGTGTGGGTAGCTGCCCTACCGCCCCGCGACTGCAAACTTGAGCGGGAATTCCTGACCTCAACACTGACGAGAAGGCGTTGTTTGAGCCGTATCTCGACGGTGGCGATCTTACCGTGGCCAGGGTGTTTTCCATGTCGGCCAAGAAATCGGGCACCTATCACGGCATGCGACTACAGAGCCCCGACTTCGCAGAGGTTCGTAATGCAGGTGGGAAGACCGAGATCAGGAACAAATACAACGAGATTCGGCAAACGGCAAAGTATTCATCTCTGCCTACAGTACGAAACGCTGACCAAGTTGAGGAAGAACTCAAAAAGTGGGAGGCCGCCAACGCGGCCTCGTGCAACAGAATGCGCGACGATGGCCAGTTCTTCGGATTCACAGAAGTCGGCAATGGTTACCTCGGGCGTCATACGCGGTTCATTCACATCCCTGCCGTTCGAGACGCCTCGGATGACGCCACCGAGGGCAAGGGATCGTGCGTTACCGAAATCATGAACCTTGTGGTGCGACGGACGCTCGCCAATCGTAAGGAGTTTATCAAACTTAAGGACGACACCCAGAAACAATACCGCGAGATTATGGACCCCTCGAAGCTCACGGAGCTTTCCGGGCTCCAGACGCAGTTGTCCGAGACCCTGCGGCACTATGCGCCCGAGGCAAATGTCTCGATGGAGTGGGCCAAGCTCGTTGACATTGATTTCCCTCTGCCGAAGGCCGAGGTCAAACTGCACGAGGACGGCTACAAGTCATCGGTACAGCGCACTGGCCATGGTCTCCAACGCGCGTTCATCCTGACCATGCTACAGCACCTCGTGGCGGCCAAGAGCGTTGAAGGCGCAACGGAAGAAGGCGTTGCGTCGGAAGCGGAAATCCCCAAGGAGCGGGAACCACAACTCCCCGGTCTGGTCCTCGCCATCGAGGAGCCTGAACTTTACCAGCATCCGAGCCGCCAGCGACACATGGCTTCCATTCTTCTTCAGCTCGCTCAGGGAGCCATTCCTGGAGTGGCGAAAAGGACGCAGGTTATCTACTCCACGCACTGCCCACTCTTCATTGGCCTTGATCGGTTCGACCAAATCCGCCTTCTTCGGAAAGCTGACAACACTGCCGGGAAGCCGAGGATAACGAAAGCGGTGAAGGCGGCACTCGATGTCGTAGCTGAAGAAATCTGGGTCGCCGGTGGCAGTCAAGGCCCGACATACACCGCCGACTCGCTTCGCCCACGCCTTCAGGCGGTCATGACACCATGGGTAAATGAAGGATTCTTCGCCGACGTCGCCGTACTGGTCGAGGGCGAGGACGACCGCGCCGCCATTCTCGGCGTCGCTGTATCGATGGGACAGAACTTCGATAGCGAAGGCATCTCGGTCATTCCTTGCATTGGCAAGAGCAACTTGGATCGTCCACTGGTCATTTTTCGTCGCCTCGGTATTCCCACCTACCTCATCTGGGACGGCGACGACGGGGAGCAGGATGCAAAGGCGGAGGACAATAAAAGACTTCTACGGCTTGTCCATCAACCGGAAGAAGAATGGCCTTCAGGCGTCAAAGAGCATCACGCCTGCTTCAAAGTCAAACTGGAGACGACGCTTGCCGAAGAGATTGGCAAGGCCCTGTTTGACCGGCTACTTTCGGAGGCCCAGAGTCAACTCGGTATCCCAAAGAAGAAGCACGCCTTGAAGAATCCCGCTGTGGTTCAGCATATCGTCGAAAAAGCATCCGCCGAAGGCAAAACGAGCGCGACGCTGAAGGGCATCGTCGGAAAAATCGTTGCCTTGAAACCTCAACGAGGAGGCGCGCAATGATTCCAAAAGAATGCAAGCGGCTGGCAGAGGTGGACTTCCCGATTGCCGAGGTATCGAAGCACTCGGCACGGGAGTAGTCCATTCGGCACGGGCATCCATCAACTCTACACCTGTGGTGGGAGCGGCGACCGCTGGCGGCGTGCCGGTCGATGCTGCTGAGACTTCTCCTACCGGGCCCGTGTGAGGAGAAGTGCCCCAAAAGTTTCAAGGAACGGGCGCGGGTTCTTCTGTCCGAAGGGATGACTTCCTGGAAACGGCCAGGAACGACGGACACCGAACGCTGCCAGTCATTGCTGTCGTTCATCGCACAGTTCGCTGATCGGGACAACTCGGCGGACCCGACATTCCTGTGCGTCGGCCGCGCGCTGGTAAAGGCGGCGCACGGGGAGGAAGCGCCGCTGGTCGTGGACCCTTTCGCAAGGGCGGCTCGATCCCGATCGAGGCGCTGCGCGTGGACTGCGAGGCGCTCGCGTGCGACCTGAATCCCGTTGCTTGCCTGATCCTCAAGGTGACACTCGAGGACATCCCGCGCTACGGGCCGAAGCTCGCGGAGGAGTTGCGCCGCGTCGGGGCGGAGATCAAGTAGCAGGCGGAGCAGGCGCTGGCCGACCTCTACCCGAAGGACGCGGACGGCGCGACGCCCATTGCCTGACTCTGGGCACGCACCGTGCGATGCGAGTCGCCGAATTGCGGGGCGGAGATCCCGCTCGTGCACTCCTTCTGGCTGTGCAAGAAGGCCGGCCGTCGCCGAGCGCTGAGGTAAAAAATTCACCACTGAGGCACAAAGAGCACGGAGAAAGACAAGAAAGAAACTCTTTGTCCTCTCCGTGGTGAGTATGCCCACGTCGAGTTCGAGGTCTTCGAGCCGAAGACTGAGAAGGACGTGTCCAGCGGGACTGTGTCGCGCGGCAAGGCCACGTGTTTCTCGTGCGGCGTGGGGCTCCCGTCGGAGCGCGGGCGGGCGCAGCTCACCGCGCAGGGCGGCGGAGCCTCAGATTTCTCGATACCCTGCGGGGCGATCCCGCAATAGCGGGACTCCTCACGGAGCTTCGAAGCCCTCTTCCTACCTGATGCTATAGACATGTCGCCTCTACGAGGCTCTTTGTCACACTGAATAGCCTGCATCAATCCCAGCATATTACCAACAACTATTGAGACACACCCGACTCCTATGGAGCAATTGACAAAAGCTGGCTTACCGGCTAATCTATAAATTCGTTAAGCCGAAGTGGTGGAATTGGCAGACGCGCTGCGTTCAGGGCGCAGTGTCCGACAGGACGTGGGGGTTCGAGTCCCCCCTTCGGCACCATTTCTTTCCGTGGAAAACTCCTAAGAATTCTACGAGGTATATGGATTCCCCATTCACGCGCGTCCCTAAAGCCGCGTTACCTACGCGTTTTGGCGACTTTACCATTTACGGCTTTCAAAACGCCGTCAATGGCGAAGAGGCCGTTGCTCTGGTCGCCGGCATTCCCTCCAAAGAGCTTTCCCCGTTGGTCCGCATCCATTCTCAGTGTCTCACGGGTGATGTGTTAGGCTCAACGCGCTGTGATTGCGGCGATCAATTGCGCACGGCAATGCAATGGATTGCTAAGGAGCCGTGGGGGATCTTGATCTACCAGCAGCAAGAAGGACGAGGCATTGGATTGGTAAATAAGTTACTCGCTTACGAGCTGCAGGACAAAGGGATTGATACCGTTGACGCCAATCAACAATTAGGGTTCGCGGCCGATCAGCGAGATTACCATTTTTGCGCCGATATTCTAAAATATCTGGGAGCCCACAACATTCGACTGCTTTCCAACAATCCTCACAAAATTGCCGGCCTGGAAGCCTCCGGTATCGTTGTGGCCAAGCGTGTCCCTCTGGAGGTCTCTCCTTCGCCCTCGACGCTTGAATACCTTAAGACTAAGAAGAAGAAGCTCGGTCATCTATTATCAAAGGTATAGTCATGATCGCGCCAAACCTGTTTGAAAGTTGTCGAACAGCCTCGGCCAGTTTCCGAAAGGTGGTTAAACCGGCCGCGTAGCGGCCTAATGAGTGTAGCCGTGCCTTTCAAGGCACGGCAGGTCCTGACGCTGAAATCCCTTCCGTCCCGACGCTGTCGGGACGATTGAACCACCGCTACGGTAAAGAAATTATGGCCAATTTATACACTTCATTCCACTACCGCATCGTCTTCAATACCAAATATCGTACTGGATACCTGAGACTGGAAAGCCCACAAAATTTTTTTGGAAAAGCGGCACAGGCGTCACGCCTATGCGGACAGGCAAGATGCCTGTCCCACCTTATGGTTTACCCCGATTTAAGGATGGCGGCCATGTCCGCGCGCGGCAAACGATAGCCGCACCACTCACCCAGTCGTTTAGCGCCTAAGCGCTCGTAGAACTCAATGGCGTGAATGTTCCAGTTCAATACTTCCCATTCCATGCGCCCGCAGCCGCTGCGATGCGCTTCCGCCACGCAGCCAAGGAAAAGGCCGTAGCCCAGTTTTCGGCCCCTATATTCAGGCAAGACGAAAAGATCCTCAAGGTAAAGAGTCGGCAAGGCTAAGAAGGTGGAGTAGGTTTCAAAAAAGAAAGCATAGCCAACCGCGTGCCCGTCCAGCTCAGCCAATAGCACTTCTACGCGAGGGGTCTCGGCGAACAGGTCCTTGAGCAACCGTTCTTTCGCGGACTCATCGGGTTTGGGCAGCTTCTCAAAATCGGCCAAGGCCTCGATCAACTCCAGCAGGCGCCGGCCGTCCTCAGGCCGGGCTTTTCGTATGGTCATTTAGCGCCTCCGAGACGTGTACAAATCACTCTATAGTGTATGCGGGGCAGCCCATCGCCGCTTGATGCGCTCTCGTCAATGAAATCGGCGCCGGGCGGACGACGGCGGCCTGCCACCGTTCCAGCGACGCGGCCTATGAAATAAGGGCAGGGGCATCTACGCCAATTGCCGTGGCCGTAGCGCCCTCAATATTTAATTTGTTTCATCCGTTGCTCGACCACGTCAGGGATCAGCCCCGGTGTCGCGCCGCCCAGCTTGTAAATCTCTCTCACCAAGCGCGAGCTTACATAAGAGTATTTTTCGGCGGGCATCATAAATACAGTTTCGATCTGCGGCTGCATGCGACGATTCATCAGGGCCATCTGAAACTCATATTCAAAGTCGGACAACGCGCGAATGCCGCGCACAATGGCTTTGGCCCCGCGCTGTAAGGCGTAATTAACTAATAATCCGTCAAAGGTCTCTACGTCAACTCGCGGCCATTGCGCCGTCACCGTCTTAAGCATGTCGACACGCTCTTCCACAGGGAAGAGTGGCTGTTTATCGACGTTAATTAGCAAGGCTACGATTACGCGGTCAAATATGGACAAACTTCGCTCAATGATATCCAAGTGCCCATTCGTCACCGGATCAAAGGATCCGGGATAAACTACAGTTATGCGTTCCGACACGGCTGACTCCTATGCTTGATGATCAATACAGGCCAGCTTACCACCTACTGCCACGCCAAATTCACAAACTGGATTATATGGAGGGCAGGAGAAAAATGCAAACGGCGTGCGCCTGGTAAGCAGTCCATCAGCCAAAGGGATGCGCGGGATTCCCACGGGGCGAGACCGACTTTTTCATACGGATGGCGCGGCCCTTTGCCTAGTCCGCTAGTACTACAACGGCTTCCTTAACAAGCAAGCCAGCTACCCCGGTTCGGCCTAGCGCTTCCGCCGTTCGGCAAGAACGGCTAATGACATAGGGTTGGCGCAAGGAACATCGATGGATTTTGCACGATGGCTCTCACCGACCCCATAGGGATTGATCAGTTCGCGGCCGCCTCATGGGCTGCCGACGTTGGCGTGCGACCCAGCGACTGTCGCTCGCTGTCAATAACGCGGCAGAGAATTTCGTCGATGCTTAAGCGGTTTTGAAAATCGATGAGGGATTTAATCTTGCCTGTATTGGGAACGCGCCGGCGCATGTCCTCGAAGCCTTGCTCGTAAGCCTCTTCGTAGGGAACCAAGCGAATCTTCGAGGCGCTGCCGGTAAGTCGCTTGACGCGCTGGGCCAAGTCAGCGATAGTGATCTCATGGTCCCCGCCAATGTTAAAAATCTCGCCCACGGCTTTTGGCTCCTGAATTAGTGCAAAAATAGCGCGGACGACGTCGCCGACATAAGTGAAGCTACGCGTCTGCCGGCCGTCGCCGTATACCGTGATGGGTTCGCCCTGCAGGGCCTGACGCACAAAACGCGGGATCACCATGCCGTAACGACCGGTTTGACGCGGGCCTACCGTATTGAACAGGCGGGCAATAACCACGGGCAGTCCCTTCACCTTGGCATAAGCCAGCGCCAAGAACTCGTCCATCGCTTTGCTACCGGCGTAACTCCAGCGCGCGATAGTCGTCGAGCCGTAAATTCGATAATCATCTTCGGACAAGGGCACTTTGTCATTGCAGCCATAAATTTCTGAAGTCGACGTGATAAAGACCTTCTTACGGAACTTATCCGCCAGCTCCAAGGTGAGCTCCGTGCCGAAGATGTTAGTGTGCATCGACTCCAGCGGTTGGTCGATGACCAATTTGACTCCCACGGCCGCCGCCAGGTGGAGTACGATGTCACAGGTGCCGACCAGGGTCACCATGGCCTCGCGATCGAGAACCGTCCCCTTGACGAAATGGAAATTTGGGTGGGGCAGTAAGGATTGAATATTGTCGAGCGATCCCGTGGAAAGGTCGTCGATAATCCACACCTCCGCCTTCTCCCTGATGCACAGCTCTGCTAAGTGCGACCCAATAAATCCAGCGCCGCCGGTGATTAATAGGCGCATTTCCTCCCCTCCTCAAATAGTGATATCGCACTGTAAAAAATGCGGTCCAGCGGGGCGGCTTCCCCGCAATGTCCCTTACAAATTAAGGACGAGAAACTTGATATCCGTCATGGCCTCGATAGCGTAGCGCAAGCCCTCGCGCCCTTGACCGGAATCTTTCACGCCTCCCCATGGGCCATGGTCGGCGCGATAGGTGGGAACATCATTAACCACCAAGCCGCCGACCTCCGCCTCTTGAAAAGCTGAGAAGACCTTGGACACGTCACGCGTAAACAAGCCGGCTTGCAAGCCGTAGTTCGAATGGTTTACCATGGACAAAGCTTGTTCGAAATCGGTGAACGGCTCCACGGTGACCACGGGACCAAAAATCTCTTTACAATTGACTCGCATGGTCGGCGTGGTGTGGGTAAGAATAGTGGGTTCCAGCATGGCGCCATGGCGTTTTCCACCGATCACGATCTCGGCGCCGAGAGCCAGTGCCTCGTCGATGTCGAAGGCGACCCGCTCGGCCGCCGCGGCACTGATCATCGGACCAAACCGCGTGCTTTCATTTCGGGGATCGCCAACGGTCATCGTCATCACCTGCCTGACCAGTTTGTTTAAGAAAGGCTGGTAGAGCGACTCATGCACCAATAGGCGCTGCACTGAGGCGCAGACCTGGCCGGAAAAAAAGAACCCGCCAAGGGCGCAGCGCCGCGCTGCCCAATCGACATCGGCGTCGGCATCAACAATGACCGCCCCGTTCCCGCCTAACTCGAGCAGCGTGCGTTTCTTGCCGCAGCGGGATTTCAACTTCCAGCCCACTTCCACACTGCCCGTGAAACTGAGCATGGCGATGCGTTCGTCGGTCAGTAGCTTATCCGCCACTTCATCCCGGCAGGGCAGCACCGACAGACCGCCGGCCGGCCATCCGGCTTCGTCGATGATTTCGGCCAGTTTCAGCGCCGTCACGGGCGTTTGGGGCGCCGGCTTAAGCAGCACAGGGTTCCCTACGGCTAGGGCCGGCGCCACTTTGTGCGCCACCAGGTTGAGTGGGAAGTTGAAGGCCGATATGGCGAGAATGGGCCCGATCGGGAAGCGGCGCGTGAACCCGAGCTTCCCTTCTCCGCTGGGGATGGCATCCATCGGCACAACCTCGCCGCTGATCCGCTTGGCCTCTTCCGCGGCCAACGAAAAAGTGAGCGCGGCGCGGGAAACTTCCAATCGTGAATCATGGATGGCTTTGCCGGCTTCGTCGGTAATCGCGCCGGCCAGTTCTTCCGCGCGTTGCTCAATCGCATGGGCGATGTGCAAGAGAATGTCGGCTCGCCGGTGCGCCGGCAACCGACGAGTCTCTTTAAACGCCCGTACCGCGGAGACCACCGCGGCCTCGATGTCCGGGGGTTCGGCCAGCGCCACCTCGGCTATTACGGAATTATCGTAGGGATGCGTAACTTTTTCCCGGATCTTCGAACGTCGCCATTCTCCGGCGACAAAAAAAGAATATTCCTGCATGATCTTATCCCGAAATTTCCAATTACCTACGAGTTCCCTCAGCTTGGTATCCCCTTGCTATTAGACCATGCTGGGGAACGCCTAGTTTTAAAAGCTCAGCGATGTGTTTTCAAAAGCGCCCATACTCGCTATGAATCAGGGTCGGCGGCTTCCAAAGAATCAACCGCCAATTGCCGCTTCCATTCGATGACCTCATCGAGCGTAAGATCCATTTGTTCGGCAATCACTTGGTCCGTGAGCCCTTTTCGGATGGCCGCGACGAACCGCTGCCTAGCCTTTTCATCCATATATATTGAGAGCGGGCTTAAACTATCATTTTCCCGCTTCTACAGAACCGGGAGCGGTAGCGACCGGGTGCGCACTCTTTCGCAACGGGCCGACCCGGTCGCTACCGCTCCCGGTTCTGTTACTTTATGACCGTTCAAAGTATAGGTACGGATAAGAATTCTAACAGACCCTTCGCATAGATGGGAAGAGTTCGTATCAATCGTGCAGTGACTCGTTCGTAACGGGAGACTTCTCTGGCCAGACGCGTTACTTGCTTTTTACCACGTCGCCTACTTTGAAGCCGGAGCCGGATAGAGTCCTGGCCACGCTGGAGCCTTCGTCGACTTCCGTCACCTCAACTTCACCGACCACTGTGGTAATCTTACGAAGAACTTTTCCACTGGCAGGATCCTTAACTTCGCGCGTCACTCGTTCAACCTGCAGCGTCATGCCCGTCGAGACGCCGGCGTTTTTGCCGAGATTTAGAATGATCGTTCCGCCGCTAACATCGGCGATTAAACCATTGATGACAATCTTGGAGACCTCCACCTTACCCGCCTGAGCTATGATTTGCGTGGTCAAATCCGTCACGGCCGTGCGCGTCGCTTCGCCCAGAATCGTATCCTGAAAGTTGCTGCTGCCCATGTCGATGCCGCCCGCGCCAAACCCGCCGCCACCCGCGCCCACGCCGCCGAGCAAAAGTCCTGATCTTTTAGAGACGCCTTTTCCGCTCGCCACCGCCAGAATCTCTCCCGTGTTGACATCCACCACTCGAGCGTCAATCACCACCGTGGCCTTTCCTTCTTTCTTGCCGAAGGCGCCACCGGCCAGTCGGCCCCAACTGCCGCCGATACCGCCGATCTTCATGGACTTGTCTTCCATGCCAAATTGCGTGATCGATCCCACGATGATGGCGTTCACACCCAGTACTTTGCCGATCTTGGCTGCTGTTGTCGGGTTAGCCCGGTCAGAGTTGGAAAAATTCTGCTCAGATAAGATCGTATCTAATTTCTTTCTCTCAATGACGGAAAGCGAGCCATCCTTAACCAGGTTGGTAACGACGAGATCCGCGATGCCTTTACCCACGTCCCAATTTCCTTGCCACCAATGTTGGACGGTGCCATAGTCGAAGTCCATGAGGGCCACACGCTTTTTTGGCTCGGCCGCGTGCAGCCCGGTGCAGCTTAGCAGCCCAACGATCAGCAAATACTTTTTTACGCTACTTCCTATCATTATCATGCTTACTCCTCCCTAAATCTTATTACACGGGTTTACGATAACCGTCCCTTGAAAAAGCGCAGCCCAATCGGCTGGGCGCTGACGACAACGGCTGTAAGGGCAAGGCCGCAGCACGGTGGCTTGTCCCTATCCAGACAATCCGCGTATTTATTATGCCATAACGTCGAAGTACTGACGCCACAAAACGGAACCGATAGTAATGCTTCAGTTATGAGGGGCACGGGCGTCTCGCCCGTGCCACTTTGCGCTGCCCCCAATAACGGAGGCATTACAACTGATAATTAATTTTAATTGACTATTTATTCCTTTTTGTTATATAGTGGCCGCGAGTCACTTAACGATGAGTCCAGAACGTATTTGTTGGTCCGAGGATCGATCATGCGCCGACTCGTCTTGAATCTTCATAATCGGGCGCGGCTCTTGCCGGGAGAGCCGCCAGATGTGCCCGGGTTTTTAACTCGCT
>JACOSC010000241.1 GCA_016179055.1 Acidobacteriota bacterium | reverse complement strand
GTCTTCCCCAAAATCCCCTCAATCAATGCCAATGGAATGCTCTTGGTTATTACCCCAAGACTGATATAGTCGGTAATACGGCTTCCACTGGGAAGCCTGCCCATTGTTCGTGCCATTGTGGTCCTCCTCTTTGAAACTTCCCACAACAGCTTATCACAAAAATCACATTAAGTGAACAGTATTGGTATTAGGCCGGTCGGCCTAATTACAAGTTGGGCGGACAGGCGGACCTGAAGCGTCCACACCATTTTTGATAATCGGTAGGTAGGGACTACTCCCATGACTACAGCAGAAATCGCCGCGTATGTTGGCGCTGCGGCCTGGTTACCACAAATCGCAACTTGGTTATATAACCGCTTCATACGCCCCCCCATCACGATCATTCCAGATAAGTATGCTGAAGTTGGATTCACTTCCTACGGTCCGATATTTAACGTCAGAATGGCGTTCTCGTCCGAAAGGAAGGATGTGATTATCGAGGGATTCGAGATTCTCCTAAAGCACGAAGATGGTGACACGCGAACCCTACGCTGGGCAGGACTCACCGAAACTTTCAGCGAAATTACAGACAACGCCGGAAACCGACAAGTCGTTAGTCGAGATCAGACGCCGATTGCTTTGAAAATTGGTACCGAGTCACTCGTCGAGAAGTTTGTCCGGTTTCAGGAACCACGTCATCACGAGAGTGAACGGCCCGTAATTTCCGAGCTACTTGCGCACTTTAATTTCCTAAAGCGAAGCGGTGACCCGGACTACGTAGCAAGGACGCTAAAGAGCAAGGAACTATACTCCGTTCAGGAAACACGCCAAAAATCTTTTTGGTGGAAGCAGGGCCGATACGAAGCTACTCTCCGGCTCAGTTCACCGAAAAAATTCGAGCTTGCGCATTCGCGATATCAATTCGTGCTTAGCCCGAACGACATAGATCGCTTGAAACAAAACATTGCAACGCTGGATATCGATCTGAAGAACATCATTAACTCTAATCTTCCGGATTTTTCAGCCCTGCCGGTGAATTGGAATTGGGCGAACGTTGACATCAAAAGAATTGAAGCGGCCTAGCGAGGCGCTGCAGCCGACGAGCCGCGCCAACTCTGTGCGGTTGGTGCCGGCTCGTGGCTGAGCACGAGAAACGTTGGGCGGTTCATTTACACGTCAGGAGAGTGATTGAATGAATCTGCGGACAATTGCAATAATTGTAGCCGCCGCAGGAATGGCTCCAGGGTGCGCGGATCCCAAGGCGGTCGCTGCGCTGGAAAAACGGGCGACCGATCTCGAAGCGCAGGTCACCACACTCAAGAGCTCAGTCGAAGCGTTGGAGCGCGACAAATCCTTCGACAAGTTCCTCAAGGACATTGATTCTATAGCGTATCTGACCCCAGGATCCGACGGGTACTCGACTATCCAGACCGATCTGGGTCGCGTAACAGTTATGCTCGTCAACGTCCAGCCGTACGCCAACGGGACGCGAGTGACGCTCTGCTTCGGGAACCTTCTCAGCGCAGCAATCAATGGAGCCAAGGCTACCCTTGAATGGGGCGCAGTTGACGAGAAAGGCACGCCGAAGAACGACAGCGCTCGGTCGCGGGAAGTGAAATTTGCAGAGTCGCTACGAGCCGGTGCCTGGACGAACGTGCAGGTGGTTCTGGAGGGCGTGCCACCGACCGACCTTGGGTTCGTCCGCGTGAAAGACATGACGCACACTGGCATTAGTCTAATTCGGTAGAGACCGCCCAACACCACGATGCAGCCGACAATCGGCGCGCATTGATTTTGTTTGGCGAAGGGTGTAGCTCGCGCCGCTTGCGGCTGATCGTGAAACCGTTAGGCCGAGACGAAAAAAGGGGAGTGACCTACCTTAGCTGCGCTCCATTTTTCTTGCTATACTTGAAACATGAGTTCGAATGGGAATACAATCTCTTCCGTGGAGGAGGTCTACAGTATATGGTGACGATCACATTCCCCGACCGTGAAACCGAAAAGCGCGCGCTGGCCTTTCTGCTCGGACGCTTTTCGGGTCGAGTGCTCCGCTCGGGGGAGCATTTGGTACCCGAGGCGGCCCTGGAAGCTCTCGCAGACCAGAACATTCCGTTTACCGTCAAGGGGAAGACGACCTATGAGCAGCAAGTGGCGGCGATTCGAGGTACTGCTTCCCCTTCAGTTTAATGACCGACGGGATGTGCCGGCGGAATGGCTCGCCGAAGCGGTCCTGGAAATCGTGGATCACTTCGGCGCGGCCAGTTACGAGACGCAGAAAGTCGAAGGCCACTGGCGTCATGGGGGCGTCCTCTACCGGGACAATCTGGTGCGGGTCATCGTCGATGTGCCCGACTCGGCCAAGAATCGTGAGTAGATGAAGCAGTTCAAAGGCCGCTGGAAAACTCGCCTCGAACAGCTTGAGCTTTGGATGGTGAGCTATCGCATTGAGGTGGAGTAGGACGGAGCGGATCGAATCTCGCAGCGATTACACGGTGCTCACTGCCAAAAGCTGCCTAACAAAGGCTTGCAGCGGACGGCCAATCACGATGCTTCCCGGCGATCTGGTTGAGAGACCGCCGCTGAAGCCTGGCCGTTAGGCCATGAAAAACATGCGGGCCGAAATGGAGAATGACGCTTGAGTGAGTTCGTTGAGAAAGTGCGGGCGTTGGTACGCACTGGCGATGTTCGGATATCTGAGCACGGATACGATGAGTTGGCCGAAGACCGGCTGAACGCAAGAGAGGTGCTCGGGGGTGTTGAGGCGGCGGTGATTGTCGAGGAATATCTGACCTTTCCAAAGGGACCCTGCGGCCTATTCTTACAGCAGGATCGCACGGGCGCGCCCATTCATGTTGTCTGGGGTATCCCAAGAGGTCATGATAAACCCGCGGTTCTGATCACGGCCTATCGTCCGGATACGGGGCGGTGGGATCAAACATTTACGCGGAGGCGATAACGATGAAACCGCGAAAGAAGTCGAAGTATATTCATGAAGGTCAATATGTGGCTGTGGTGGAAGTCGCGTTGGTGGAAGACGACACCGGCTGGTCACCCTACCTCAGTGTTGAAGATGCTTATAAATTGGACGACGTGAGGGATGCGCTTCGCCAGGGAGACCTTGAGTCGGCGGCCAAATATGGACGAATCTACGAACTCCGACCGGTGGCACATCGCTAATAGCATAACCAGCAAATCAAGCGGACGGCAAAAAGCGCTGCCGCTTATTTGCGACGTTAGGTGGCCAAAGGACAACATATGGAAACAGCACGACTTGTACTCGAGTATCTGAAAGCCATTCTCAGTCCCTGGGTCATGGCAGGTGCTGTACTTCTCGTCTTTCTGGCGCGCTTCCGCGAAGACATCCGGGCGCTCCTTGGTCGCGTAGCGTTTATCAAGCTACCTGGAGGCGCCGAGCTTTCGATTCCGCAACTCCAGCGGGCGACCGACGCAATGCTAGGCGAGAGTGCGACGTCAGTTCTTCCAGCAGCGTCAGCCGTTCCTCTTCCCGAAGGGCTTCACCTCACGCAAGAGCAGGCCAAGGCCATCACAGAAGCATTCAAGGCCGAGCGGGCAAAGGCCTACCTCTGGGAGTACCGCTACCTGAACTACTTCCTCGCCCCCAATACACAGCGGGTTCTCGAATGGCTCGACTTGCTACCTGAACGTACTACCCGCTCCACCTATGACGCCTGGTGGCTCCCCGTGATTCCAAGTGCCGAGGAGCGGAGCGTCATCCTCAGCGCATTGGAGACCCATCATCTTCTAGTGTTCAATGGCGACCTGATCGAGGTCACGGCAAAGGGTCATGAGTATCTTGACTGGCGAAAGGCTCTCTTCAGAGCGGCCGTCTAACGAGCCATTGCAGCGGACGCCCGCCAACAACGCGGGCGCGGTGCGGCTTATTCGTTAGGCGGGAGGGTTAAATGCGAAGAATTTGGATTCCACAGCTCATCGCTAGCCTTATGCTGCTTTGGGCTCTCAATACGGCCAACCCGTACGGGTACTACATCCTGCTTCGCTGGATTTGTTGCGCGGCATTTGCTTATCTTGCCCTCCAAGCGCTGGTCCAAAAGAAGCAAAGTTTGGGTTGGGTTCTGGGAATCACGGCTGCGGTTTACAACCCGATCATCCGAGTCCACATGACCAGGGAGATTTGGTCAGTCATAAACGTCATCACAATCGGGATTGCGGCGGCGTCAATTATCGCCCTCAAGGTGAATGAAGCAAAAAACACACCAGTTGACAAACAGGTGAAGGGGGCGCACTGAACGCACGCCGCTGAATGTCAGCCGTTAGCTGGCTTGTTTGAGATCGGCTCTGCAGTGAGGTCGAGGAGCATTGTGGACCCATAAAATATCAGCAGTACGTGAGAGACGCGCTCCACAACTGCCTCGCTGGTAGCGGAATCACAATAAACTCTCGACGGAAGCTGCAAGGCCGACGATCCGGCTACGAGCGCGAGGCCGTTTGACAAGGAATTATAATGGGAAGGATCAGTAAGCTATTTAGGGCGGTCGCGAAAGATGAAATGGTAGGCATTCATTTGGATTTGACACAACCCTATTGGCAAGTTGATGGGCCGAAAACATTCCAAGAGTTGTTCGATGCTCTTCAAGGCTGGCTTCCAGAAGGAGTAATTTTATATTTCGAGGATGGTTCTCCAGATGCAGAAATCAACGACTTCATGGCTAAATATTCATGTCAAGGGCAAGCCCATGTTGCTATGAATACGATATGGCCACGGCCTAATATATTTCATGTTCCAGCGGAACCAGCCATATTGACCGAATTATCCAAGATCATGGAACATCATGCCGAGCCAGAATTAGCCATTCATTTCCACGTCTACAAAAACAATATTGTCTTGCTCGAATGGCATGACGCATTTTCTCAGCCCATACGGCTAAACGGAAGCATTCCAGAAGTACAGGTCGAGAATTTCGCGAAAAAAGCTGGAAAGAAATTCAGAAAAATTAGAGAGGATATGCAAATTCATATCGGTCTGTATATCGCGTTATTCTTTGTCATATCTGTAACCGGGCGACTTGTTGCTCATCTTCTGGGAATTAAGATCAGACATGGAGACGAGCCGGATTGGATAATGTACATTACCGGCTTTTTTTCATTTGGATTTGTACATTTAGTGTACCAGCGCATTGAAAATAAGGAGATGGCACCTGATGTGACTTTGAGAAGAATGGCATTGTTTGTTGTGGTGTGTATGGCAATATCAACTGTTACAATTTGGCCTGTAGTTCTGCCAGGTTTATTGGTAAGTGCACACACAGAATTTATCGACGTATTGGTTGAGATTATCCTGATCTATATCTTTGGTGCCCTGTTCGTTGTGACAGCGGTTTTCCTGGCGTCACTTTTTAACAAGTCTTCATTCGGAGATGAGCTACAAAAGATGGGAAAGTTTGAATGATACCAACATGGCGTTGCAGGCGAGCGCTCATTGGATACGCTCATTTCGTGCCTCCTGAACGCGACCGTTAGGCCCGCCTGACCAGCCGTTGATTTTGTGAGATAATACCAAAATGGCCAAACCGTTCCAGTATCAATTTGAATGGGATCCTAGCAAAGCCCAGGGGAATCTGAAAAAACATGGCATCGCCTGCGAGCGCGCCGCTTCGGTCTTTCTTGATCCAGAAGCCCTCTCTGAGTTTGACGAGGAACACAGCCAAGAGGAGGACCGGTGGATTACTCTTGGTGTGGACCGCGCCGGCACGTTATTGGTTGTCTGTCACGCCTATCGCGAAGAGACAGAAACGAGCGGCCGGATACGGTTGATCTCAGCGCGCAAGGCAACCAAGAACGAAGCCAAGCAATATGAAAGGAAATAAACGATGAAACGGGAATACAATTTTTCCAAAGCCGTGCGGGGGAAATTTTACCGCAAGGGAGCAGAATTGAGTTTACCTATATACCTCGATGCAAAGCTACAAACCCAGCTTGAGCGCATTGCGCGGAAGAAAGGCAGGGAGATTGGAGACGTGGTGAATCAGATGGTGAAGAAGGGGGTGGACTTGCTCGAGGAATTAACCTGAAGCAGTAGGGAGATCTAGCGAAGCGTTGCAGCCGCCCGCCTGCGGCGGCGGCTGAGCTTTTTCGTTGGGCTTGTCTTGCCACCTGAGGTAGACTGTCGATGTGACTTCTGAGCAGAGCCCGATCGGCGGCATGGTGCGCGGCGCGAAGTGGTGCAATGAAGCGGGAAGACTTTCTTAAGCAACGCCTGGCCGTAATCCGCGAGCGCGGAGACTACGCCATTTCGTTTACCCACACTGAGAAGTTGTGCGAGCGGAAGATTGGTGCTGAGGATATCGAAGAGGCGATTCGCAATGGGGTGATCATCGAAGACTATCCCGATGACCCGAGAGGACCGAGCTGCCTCATTCTCGGCCGGTCAGGTGGCCGGACCATCATGTCGTGTGCGGTCGGCTCGAAGAGGAACAGATCTTGATCATTACCGCTTACGAGCCGGACCCTGCCGAATGGGAGTCCGACTGGCGGACGCGGAGGAGGTGAATTAGTCATGGTGGAGACGTGTTACTTTTGCCAGGGCACGATTGAGCAGCGAAACATTGACGTGGACTTCCGCTGGGGCAAGAAGTTGAAAATGATTCGAAGCGTGCCGGCCGGTATCTGCCGGCAATGTGGCGAGCGTTATTTCGATGCGGGCGTGTATAAGGCGATGGAGAAGCTTGCTCGGTCGCGGCGCAAACCGGCGGGCCAGGTGGCCGTCGATGTGTTCGAGTTCCGTACGGCGGCGAGCGCGCAGTAGAAAGCAGAACAACAGGATGAAGCCGACACCAAAAAGCAGCGCGGCTGATTTGAGGCGTTCGGCGGCGTGCCAAGAGCACTAATCCTGCACTGGCCTTAAATGAGTCATGATGCTATGGTCAAGCGAAAAAAGATGTGGCTTCCGAGCCCACCGAGGCGCCCGAAATCGAAGTTGCCTGAGACTGTCAAAACAGAGGTGGAGCGGAGAGCGAATGAACTAGTCGCTTCCGTGATCAAACCCAAGCATGTCAACCATCCTCCCGTTGACCAGCGCTTCAACTATCTTGTGGATATCTCTACCAAGTGGTATCGCAACTACTTCTATTTTTATGCGAAGTATCACTGTCCCGCGCCAAATGCGATCACGCCTTTTTTCGAGACCGGCTTTGCCCGTATGGAATATGTCGGTGATAATACCTTCAGCCTGTCATACATGAGGCATACCGAACAATGGTGGGAAATCTATGCTGGGCTTTCTTTGGATGAATGCCTGAGGGCTATCGCAGAGGAACCACATTTTATCCCATAGCATGTTCGTCTGAAGGAAGTAGCCCGCTTAGACACCTGAGAGATCTAATGAATATTTACCCCACACTCTGAAACTCAAATTCCCGAAATATGAAGATGACTACATTGGCTGTGAGTGGATTGCCGTCATCACCCAAGGCGCGCCGCCACGTATTGGCTTGCCAACACTGTGAGGCGGGTATGAAGATGGCGATCCATAGGGTGTGTATTTGTCTCCGCCCGTTATCACAGAGTCAGCATAGGAAGTGGTAGCATTATTCGCTCAAGCGCAAGCGATGGCCCGTTGATTAACGAGGGTGTCGTTTGCCAAATGAAAAAATTGTGAAATCCGAGTATTTATGAAACTTTTCAAAAACGCATGGATTTATAGACCGTGAGTTGATGCTTGGCTCTGAAGACATGGGAATTGAGGCTCGGGGTAAGGGGCTGGACCCGGTTAAGCTTCCCTGGCTGCTATTATCGAGTTGGTTAGCGGGCTTCATTTTTCGATCCAATCGCATGAACTAAATTTTCTGAGTAAAGTTCTTGTTTTTTGAAAGGTCAAGAATTTCAAGCGGTGTTATGTGAGCAGGTTTTTGGTCTTTCAAAAACCAAGGGCTACTCGAAATCCACACGGAGGCTCGATAAGGAAGCGGCCCTAAGGTGGTTGATTTTAGACTCCACCCCCTCCTCTCTGCTGAGTCGCATGTAGGACCTATGTTGTTGTTGGTGGATGGGCAGCCGGGGGTGCTGCCGGCCTTGCAGTTAAGGCTTATTTTTTCACCGTAGAAACCGCATAGGTCTTACATGCAGTATTTTTTTCTGAGCTACTGACGCTACATAAAGGCCTATCGATTTTCTCTACTCCCCTCCCTCCCTCGATATTAGCAACTTAGGGGCGAACAGGATGTCCCCCCTAAGTTGCTTGTGGTTGTTCATGCCGGGCCCAGGCTCAGGTATTGAACGCCCGCGCTTCACTCTTGAATTCTCTACACAAATAACTTACACTTTTTATGCACTCACCAACGCGCGCGTGGCAAGCGATCCCCCCTCTTTTCTCAGTCAACCGCTCACCCCTCGGAAGGATGATTTCAACATGGAAAGCTGCAGAGTGATTCGTCGGAGTTTTTTCCTCTGGGCTTTTACAAGTCTTTTTTCAATTCTTGTTTCCTATTCCGTGGCGGCCCAAGCTCTTCTTGGAAAGTTAACCCCCCTTAACGGGGTTGGCCGTAACCCTGGCCAAACTATTTTATTTACGGCTAATGGCGGGGCGGGCTGGATCGGCGACACCAGCCGTGATCGCGTATTGGTTTTCGACGCACGCACTGGAACCATACTGAGGACAATTAACAATGTGCTCTCTCCAGGCAGCATGACTTTGAGCCCCGACCGGCGGACCATTGCCGCAGTCGGAGTAGGGACCAATACCTTGACGCTGATTGACACCTACAACTATTCGATTCGCGTATTATCTTCGTTCCAGGCGGCCGCCTTTGACATAGCCAATAACGCGGTTTTTAGTCTCGATGGCTCGCGGCTCTTTATAGCCGATTTTGCACTGAGCAACCTACTGTCCTTTGACGTGGCCTCCGCCACTCTTATTCGCTCCACGCCGTTAATTGCCAACGCTAAACCCGGCGCGATTGCGTTGACGCCGGATGGTCAGTTTGTGGCGGCGGCGACCACGGGATTACGCAGCACCATCGGCAACTATATCGCAATACTGCGGGCGGATACCTTGCTTCCCTACCGGACTGGCCGGCTGGCTGTCAATAATGCGGATTTTTCTACGTCCAACAATATAGTATTTGGCGCCAACGGCGCCGGCTACATAGCGGCGTATGGTTCCGGTCGCTTATTTTCATTTGATCCGGTTGATTTTTCTTACTTCTCCACAGCCGTAGGGTCAGGTCCCGGAGCCATAACTTTAAGCTCAGACGGAAAGTGGCTGGCGATTAATAATTCAACCGAGGCCACAATTTCATTTCTTGAACTGAGATCGATCCGTGGATTCACCTCTACCACGCTGGCGCGGTCGCCGCTCAACCCATTAAGCCGTGTGCAGTTTTCGCCCAATGGAAAGTTAGCTTTCATGGTTTCACCGGCCACCAATGAGCTGCTGATCATTTCGACGACGGACGGAACGATACGTCGGCGTTTGGCGCTGGCCGGCGGGCCGGCGCAACTGTTAGGAAATCCGGAGCGAGGCCTGCTATACAGCCTCAGCACGCAAGACCGCACCATTGGCGTCTCTAGTTTTGTTTTGAATTTTCCGATATTGCGACAGAGCGCCAATGATTTTACCGGCTTTGCCCTTTCCAACCCTACCGACGCCTCGGTGACCGTTGCGGCAACCGGCTATGACAACAACGGCCAGCCGCTGCGCGCTCTGGATGGGGCCACCGCTCGAATCATTACACTGCCTGCCCAATCCCAGTTGGCGCGCTTTGGGGACGATCTGCTCAATTCAACCAATAAGCTGGAAGGATGGGTTCAATTGACCTCGTTGGATGAGATTACCTCCGGCTTCTTCCTGCAAGGAAATGCTGCCTTCACGTTTCTGAATGGAGGGGTCGTGACCGGCAATGGCAGCGTCCGTCTGGGATTTACTCGTATATTGGAAGGGAGTCGCGTGTTTGGTGATCCCGCCGTTACTGAATTGCACGTCGTAAATCCTACATTGAGCTCGGCCTTCTTAACCCTCAATCTCTATGACGTCAGCGGGCAACTCTTAGGAACCGTATCGCGGCTCCTTCCCCCGCTCAACCGTATTAATACCCCTGTCAGTCGCCTCTTCACTTCGACCGCTCTGCCTCTCAACGGCGGGTTTATCGAAGTAAACTCCAGTATAGAAATTATCGGTTACGAGACGGTGAAATTCGGCAATTCTCTTTTCGTGATGGCCGGCCGGGATCTATCGGCGCTTCCAGTCGGTTCCCTATACTCCGCGCAACTGGCCAGCGGGTTCTCTGGAGACCAGTTTTTTACCGACATTAATCTGGTTAACACCAGCAATGATCTCGTGCGAGCTACCGTACGTTTGGTTAGCGATAATGGACAGCTCATCGAAGGCGCCGGGGTTATAAATCCGGTCTCGTTTGAGATCGCTCCTAAAAGCGCAGTATCCGGCCGCGGTAGTCAGCTTTTTGGGTTTCCTGACGAAGCAACAGATCCGAATCTTTTCGTTGGCTCTATAATTGTCGATATGTCCGGTCCAGGCCTGTTGGGGGATGTGATCTTTGGTGAACCGTTAACCGGGCGATTCATTTCCAGTCTGCCAATGACCTACGGCCTGGCTACCGACATTGTCTTCTCCCAAGTGGCGGAAGGCAGCGCCGGGGGCCAGTCTTATATTACGGGGATTGCTATATTGAACCCCAACGTATACGACGCGGCGATTACGCTGCGCGTGTTTTCCGCAGAAGGCCGCCTGGTCGGCTCATTCGATTTTACGTTAACGGCCGGGGGGCGCGTCTCTAAATTGTTACGTGAGTTCGTTCCTGCGGCACTTGGTCAGTTAGGCGGATATGTCCGATTAACCGCGAGCGGTGGGGTAACAGCCTTCGAGCTCTTTGCAACAACAACGCCGGCCCAGTTCTTGGCCTCTGTGCCGGGCCAGGTAATCCGATGAAGACTTGTAATCGGCAAGACCGGCAGCCCTGGGAATGGTTCGTTGCAATTTGATGATACAGAGCGGAGCGTGTCAGACGGTGGTGCCAGGCTCTTGCCCTGCGGAAGGTGCCATGCGGAAGGTGCCAGGCTTGCCCTGCGGAAGGTGCCATGCGGAAGGTGCCAGGCTCTTGCCCACACAGGTTAGGGCTGGCCACAGACGGTGGTGCCAGGCTCTTGCCCAAGTGCGGAAGGTGCCAAAGTGCGGAAGGTGCCAGGCTCTTGCCCATACGGGTTAGGGTCGGCCATTACCCAAACATTGGCGCTAAACCGAAGGCTGGATAAACCGGCCTCTACGCGGCTAGTTTATCCAGCCTTCGAGTCGGTCGCCATAAACTGGGTAAGGACTAGACAGACGAGTGGGGCTATTACGTGGCGACCCCGCGGACCTGTCCCTGATGGTTTACCGCGGTTTATTGAGAGCATCGACTTTTAACCTGTTTGGTCCCGGCTCGTCCGGGTTAGGTATTGGCCGTAGCATGGGTAACATCTTGGGCTAGCGCGCTCTCGCATCCCTGTAAGGGAATGGGGAAAGGCCTATATTCGACATTGTAGCCACCTCGGGAAATTCCCGGGAGCCTATATTTGAGTTGTAGTTCACACTCAGACAGCGCCTATTTTCCGGGAGACACTCTTTTCCGAGCGCCGTCCCTTACGTTCGAACCGCGGTATAGGATGTTTCGGCTTTTCGCAGTGCTTGGCCTATGCTATAATGAACTAAAATCAGCTCCATAAAAGGAGAGGGGGTTATGAAGAAGTATACGTCCACTCTTACCAGTTCAGCGCTGGTGTTTCTGATCCTTACAATTCCAGTTCTCAGTCAATCACTTGCGCGTGTGGCCAAACAAGAGAGAGCGCGACAATCGAGGGCACTGGCCAAAGCTCACATATATACCAACATGGACTTGGAACAATTCAAGATTCCGATTGCTACTGAGACAACCGAAGCCGATAAGGGTGACAAGACCGATAAGACGAACATGCCGGATCTCGCCGATAAGGGCGACAAGCCCGCCGCCGTACCAGCCGTCTCGGGAGACAGCTCTAAACCCGCCGGTACGAAGGAGAGCACTCCCGCCATCGATAAGAAAACCGAAGCGGCCGGTGCGCCGGTGCGCGACGCCACCTATTGGCGTAAGCAGTCGGCCGATGCGCGTGCGCGCGTGCAGAGCCTGGAGAATAAAGGCGACGTCTTACAGCTTCGCCTTAGTGACCTAAATAACAAGTTCCAGCGCGAACAGGACATTGGTACGCGAGAAGGCTACCAGACGGAAATTCAGAAGACATTGGCCGAGGTTGACGATACTCGATCAAAATTGGAAGCGGCACGGCGTGACCTCGAAGATTTGGAACGACTAGCCCGTCGAGAAAATGTGCCGCCAGGATGGTTGCGCTAGCCCTTAACCTCCCCTCATCCTCATCCACCCCTCATCAAGATTACCGCTTCAATATAGACGTAGATGATCGTGTTCAGAGGTTGCGAACATGTTGCCTACCCGCAGGAATGGCTTGCGCTCGTTCAGGGCCGATTTCGGTTGGCGAAATCAAGAAGCGTAGCCCGCCGTAAAGGGACATGAGAAACTCCCACAAGCCATCGCAGCAGAACAGCACCGCCGATTACTATGAATAATGTTCTTGTAGTGGAAGACAAACAAAGCCTGCGACTCATGCTGCGCAAGGCTTTGGAAAAAGCAGGATACTGGCTGGCGGAAGCGGGGACAGGCGAAGCCGCCTTAGAGTGCCTGCAGACGCATAGCTATGACGTGGTATTGACCGATCTTAAGTTGCCGGATATATCCGGCATTGAGGTGCTGAAAGCCGCGCAGAGCGGAAATTTCTCCACCTCGGTCATTGTTATGACCGCTTATGGCACGATTGAGTCGGCCGTCGAAGCCATGAAGTTGGGCGCTTTTGATTTTGTTCAGAAACCGATTGACCTGGACCACCTGCTTATACTGGTATCGCGAGCCATCGTTCATCAGCACCTCGCCTCAGAAAATTACCTTCTCAAGGACGAGTTCGCCAAGCGTTTCGGCATTCCGACGATCATTGGTGAACATGAATCCATGGTGGCCGTTAGTCGTCAAGTTCAGCAAGTGGCCGTCACCGGCGCCACGGTCTTGCTGCTCGGCGAAAGCGGCACTGGGAAAGAACTTTTTGCCAAGGGTATTCACAACCTTTCTCCGCACAAGGACGGGCCTTACGTTACGGTTAATTGCGCCGCATTGCCCGAGTCGCTCATCGAAAATGAATTGTTTGGACATGAGCGGGGATCTTATACCGGCGCCAGTGATCGTCACATCGGCAAATTCGAATTAGCCAACCACGGCACGATTTTCCTCGATGAAATTGGGGACTTGCCCTTGGCGGTTCAAGCCAAGGTTCTGCGTGTGATCGAAGAAAGAAAGGTCGACCGGTTGGGGGGGATGACTTCGTTGGACACCGACGTACGTATCATCACGGCCACCAACCGGGATCTCGACCTTGCCGTGGAAAAAAAAGAATTCCGCGAAGATCTCTTCTATCGCTTATCGGTTTTCCCGATCATGTTGCCGCCCCTGCGCCAACGGCGGTCGGATATCCCTCTGCTGGTCGAGCATTTCCTGATGCGTTTCGGCAGCGAGCTCAAAAAGAAGGATGTTGGAATTACTCCGGAGGCTATGCAAGTCTTGCAGGAGTATGCATGGCCGGGAAACGTCCGTGAACTGCGCAACAGCATCGAGCGCGCTATGATTGTCTGTTCTAATAAAATGATCAGGCCCCACGACCTCAATTTGAGCACGCAACGGCCTATGTTGACGCTGTCGGACCCTTCCACAAGCCTCGAGCTCAAGGTAGACTTCGACGGCACTATTAAAGAAGTCACGGAAAGAGTCGTGGCGGAAGTCGAGCGTCTAAAGATTCGCACCGTTCTTCGTGAAGTGGGCGGCTACAAGGCCAAGGCGGCGGAGATACTGGAAATTAGTTACAAGACACTTCTCACCAAGTTAAAGGACCTGTCCATACATACCTGATTCTGGCTCGCCAGGAAAATTTAAGGCGGCGAAGTGACCGCACCGTAATCGAACCCAAAGATATTTGCAGGCAAAGCGCTCGTGAAAGGCTCACGCCTCGCCGTGGAATACATTGTGATCGCTTGTCGCAACGCTGGTCGGGAACGGAAATTCTTCGGAATTTTCCTGGGTTGACGCCGGAACATGCCTTATCGGCTGGCATCAAATTAGCACACCACCGCCTAACCTGAGATTCGATCATAAGCCAATCAGACGGTAACGGAGCCGGCCCAGCACGGGGGCTCTGGAGTTTGGACATTGGCCACAGCCCCGCGCGATCCTTTCGTCCCGCAACTTCGCGCAAGCGCCCCGCCATAGCCCGAAGCTAGTTCGCGTAGCTCTGAAAGAGCGTTCTATAATAGCCAGGGGCAAGCGCAGCGCAGCCCCTGGTATGTACGAGTACATAAGTTATAAGCCCTGAAAGGGCGGGATACCCGTCTGATCGATGAATACTTATGGAAGAAAACGACAGCGGCTTAGGAATTGATCTCCCTTAGTGCGCCCTTACAGGGCTGGCGTACTGAGTACGCTTTCTTTCCAGGGGCGGCGCTTCGCTTGCCCCTGGCTATTATAGAGCGCTCCTTCGGAGCTTTGGATTGTAAGCGGCACGCCACCTCTACAAATGTCCGAACTCCAGGACCCCGCCGGGCTGGATTTTGGCATCCGTGCGTTTCTCACGATCGAACTTCAGTACCGCCCAACTCATTCAGTTGACTTTGCGCAAAGCGGCATGTTAGATTGCTACGAGTGTTACGGTAACTGAGGAATCCTATGGCGGTGTTAAGAAATGAATTTTCCTGGTCGAAGTCAAGGTCCGACAAGTTTAATGATTGCCGGCGGGCTTACTTTTATCACTACTACGGCTCTTGGGGCGGATGGGACATGGCGGCGGATGTACTGGCACGCGAGCTCTACATCCTCAAAAACCTGAGCGGGCGGCAAGCATGGGCAGGAAAAGTTGTGCATGATACGATAGCCTGGGTGCTCAGCGAATATAAGGTTGGAACCGAGATCGCCTTCGAGGCGGCCGTGGCGCGCGCCCGTGAAGTCATGATCACGGATTACCGCAACTCGAACACGAAAGGCTATCGCCAGTATCCCAAGAGTGTGGGCTTGTTCGAGCATGAGTACAACATTAACCTGGCGCGCGAACGCTGGAAGGACAACTATGAGAATGTCGAGCGCTGCCTGAAGAATTTCTACAACTCGGCCATTTTCGCTTCGATCAAGTCAACACCAACCGAGCGCTGGTTGCCGATTGAACAGCTTAATCAGTTTGCTTTTGAGGGGACGCCCGTCTGGGTGGTGATTGATTTCGCCATGCGCGACGAAGACGGCAACATTCTCATCGTGGATTGGAAAACCGGAAAGAACCGAAAAGCGGCGGAAATGATTCAATTATTCTGCTATGGACTATTCGCTAATCAATGCTGGGGAGCGGACATAGGTAAAGTTGTATGCCGGCTGGAGTATTTGGCGGCGCCGGAGACTTCTACAGCCAGAATGGATCCGGCCGGCGAAAACGTCGTGAAGACGACGTTGCGAAAGAGTATTGAAGACATGCGCATGCTGTTACGCGATCCTCAACTGAATATGGCCATGGAAGATGATTTCCCCAAGATCACCAACGATCGCCAATGCTTCTGGTGCAACTTCCGCAGGGTTTGCAAGCCACACATTGCTTGATGGCCGAATGCGAAACTCCGCCATCTGAAATGCTATGACAAAGCTGGTTATCATCGGCGCGGGAAAAGGGGGGACCGCCTTGCTCGAAATGCTCCAAGGCGACCCCACGGTGCGCATTCTGGGGATCGCCGATAAACGAGACCATGCTCCCGGGTTGGAATTGGCGCGCAGCCTCGGGATTTCCACCTCAGCAGACTACCGAAAATTCCTTGTGCAAGATAATATTGATTTGATCATAGATGTTACGGGTGACCCGGCGGTCGGCGCCATGCTGGCCGCGCTCAAGCCGACGCGGACCGAGATCATGAGCGGCTCGGCGGCTCGTTTCATGTGGGACTTAATTGCCGATCGCAAGCGAAAAGAAGAGCTGGAAGACAATTATACATTGATGCAGCGAGAGCTTGACGCGGTTTCCGATACCGAATTTATCATCGGCAAAAATCCCAAAATGAAAGAAATCGATGAACTGATTGCCCGAGTATCTCCCGCGCCGACCTCCGTGCTGATTCGCGGGGAGAGTGGCACCGGCAAAGAGTTGGTGGCGCGGGCGATTCATCGATATAGCCATTTGCGGGAGAAGCCGCTGGTGACGATTAACTGTACGGCGCTTACGGCCACGCTCATGGAGAGTGAGTTGTTTGGACACAAGAAGGGCTCCTTCACGGGCGCGTTCGCTAACAAAATCGGCCTATTTGAAAAGGCTGCGGGCGGCACGATCTTCCTTGATGAAATCGGCGATATGAGCACGGAGATGCAGGCGAAGCTGCTGCGCTTTCTCCAGACCGGCGAAATAAAGGCCGTGGGCGATGTTCAAATCCGTCACGTCAAGGTCCGCATTATTGCCGCGACGAATCGAAACTTGGAGCAAGCCATCGAACATGGAGAATTTCGCGAAGACTTGTTCTATCGCTTCACCTTCGCCATCATGCTTCCCCCGTTGCGCGAGCGCGTGGAGGATATACCGGAGTTGGCTTATCACTTTCTCCAAAAAGCCAAGGCCAAGGTGAACAAGAAAGTCGAGTCGATTTCAACCGAAGCGCTGGATTATCTGAAGAACTATTCCTGGCCGGGTAACCTGCGCGAGCTGGAAAACATGATTGAGCGAGCGGTCGTGCTTTCGCAAACCGGCCAGATCGATACGGCCCATTTGCCGCTGCACATTCAAGTGGGCAAGCTGAAAGTGAATTCGGATCAAGGGTTCATGGAAGCCAAGCGCAGAATCGTCGAGGAGTTTGAAAAAGAAGCCCTGTCCCGCTTCCTCATGGAAGCGCATGGGCATATCTCGCACGCCGCGGCATGCGCGAAGTTGCCCAGGCGTACTTTCCACCGCCTAATGCTCAAGCACCATCTTTCCGCGCGCGGGTTCAAACCCAAGTATTAATTTTTTCCTGGGCCGCCATTTGAATGCGATGTACAGGCGGGCATTGGCTATAGAGCCCGGCCTCAATGAAACAGAGCCGCACCCCTGGGAGCGCCCCGACTACTGTCGGGGCAAGGGTGGACGCGGTCCGCGGCAGAACTCGCCGGCAGAGATGCCGGCGCTCCCAGGTATTTTCAGGGGAGGATGGTCTGGGAGATAGATCGGAATTCATCACAACTTGGTTTTGGCGCGGATGGCAGCGTTGGCGAGTGTTGACCAGAGGGTCGATGAACCGTCGCATTTTCGGTGCGGCCGTGACGGTGGCCCTGTTCACCATACTCACTCGAGTAGGGCAGGTGATACGAGAACCGGTGCTGGCGGCATGGTTTGGCGCAGGAGCCGAGATGGACGCCTTCTTGACGGCTTTCCTTATTCCATCGCTGCTGATTACGGTTATCGCCGGCTCCATGAGCGCCGGCCTGATCCCCGCGTTTGTGCGCGTACGCGAGCAAGTCGGACTCGCCGCGGCCCATCGGCTGTACTCCAGCGCTATGCTCTGCGGCCTGGGATTGCTGAGCGCCGTAACCTTGCTCATGGGCTTTTTCGGTCCGTCGTTGTTGCCCTGGATTGGCTATGGATTCAGCGCTGAAAAACTGGAACTATCACGCCGGTTATTCCTCATTTTTCTTCCTATACTAATTATTAACGGCCTGGCGACATTCTGGGCGGCGATCTTGAATGCCGGTGAACGATTTGCGCTGGCCGCGGCCGTGCCGGGGGTGACGCCGTTCGTAGCTTTGGCTTTTCTCATGGTGATGGGCAAAGGGTGGGGAATATATGCCTTGTCCGTGGGCACCGTCATGGGATTTACTATAGAGGCCGGGCTGCTGGCCTGGAATCTGCGACGACAGGGCTACTCACTGCGACCGCGCTGGTACGGTATGGACCCGTCCTTGCGGCAGGCCATCGCCGGTTTTGCCCCCGTGATGATCGGCGCCTTCCTCATGAGCAGTACGTCACTGGTTAATCAAGCTATGGCCGCCAAGCTTGGGTCAGGCAACGTGGCAAGACTGGCGTACGGAAACAAAGTTATCAGCCTCGCGCTGAATTTAGCCGCCATGGCGCTCGGCACGGCCGTGTTGCCCTATTTTTCAACGATGATTTCCCGCAATAATTGGTCCGGTTTACGCCATACGCTGTATCGTTATCTGTGGCTGATTTTCTTGACCACTGTGCCGATGACGGTTTTCCTTTACTTCTTCTCTCAACCCTTGACGCGAATTATTTTCCAGAGAGGCGCATTTACGGCAGAGGACACGCAAGTAGTTTCGTCGGTGCAAGCCTTTTACGCCTTGCAGATCCCATTTTATTCTGCCGGCATTCTCGTGGTGCGACTAATCTCCTCGTTACAGATGAATCAAATATTGCTGTGGGCCGCGGTTGTCAACCTGGCGGTTAATATTGGCTTGAATTATCTCTTTATGCGATTCTTCGGTGTCGCCGGCATTGCGCTGTCCACCGCGGTGGTATACTTGGTATCATTATCTTTTTGCTCGACATTTTTGTGGCTCAAAGTCTCCATGGCGCGGACGGAAGGTGGAATCGGTTCGCTGTAATCTTTGTTAGTCTGAGGAAACTCGGCTCGCAGACCAGATACCGGATTCCAAGTATCACAAGGATAGGCGGTTTTCCGTTGTGGCCGGCCGAGGCCACTCGATCGGGAATTGTAACTTAGGCCGCGAGGAAAAAAGATGACCGATAAAGCCGGCAAGCCCTATTGGGAAGCGCTGTGGGCCGAGACCGAAATCCCTACCGTGGTTGACCCGCGGGTGCCTGGCCGGCGGAATTATGTTAACCGGAGGCTTGACGCCTATTTCAGGCAAGTCTTTGCTTCAATAAAAACTGCTGAAAAGCGGCTGCTGGAGGTCGGTTGCGCACGATCCGCTTGGTTGCCCTACTTTGCCAAAGAGTTTGGCTTCAAGATCTGTGGCCTGGATTATTCGGAGTTGGGTTGCCGTCAGGAACAAGAGCAATTAGCCAGTTCGGGTGTTGACGGCGATATAGTTTGCGCCGATTTTTTTACGCCGCCGAAGGAGCTGTGCGGCGCCTTTGACGTCGTAGTGTCGTTTGGCGTAGTCGAACATTTCGAAAATACCGCGGCCTGTCTAAGCGCGTTTACCGAGTTCTTGAAGCCCGGCGGCCTTCTCTTTACTTTAGTGCCAAACACTCTCGGCACGGTGGGCTGGCTGTTCAATCGGATGAACCCGGCGGTTTACGCCATGCATGTTCCGTTACGGCCGACGGAGCTGCGCCGGGCTCATGAACGCGCCGGCTTGCAGGTCGTACGCAGTCACTATTTTCTCAGCACCAGTTTTGGCGTGGTCAATTTGAGCAACCTTGAGGCCGGTCAATTCAAGACTCGGCTGAAACAATTCCTATTGGATAATCTGAGCCGATTGTCCAAATTGATATGGATTGTGGAAAGCTATACCTGGGAGTTTCCCGCGACTAAACTTTTCTCCCCATATATCGTGTGCGTCGCGCGCAAGTGATTAGCCTTAGGCTCGCGGCGAGTGCGAGGCGCCGGCCCTAGGGGCGTGACGTGGCGGCTGACGCCGCTTGTGGTCGGTCACGGAAGGCAAGTCGGCATGGCTAAAGAGTCGGGAGTGCGGGCATCGGTAAAATTTACTACTGCGCTGAACGTCCGGTGAAGGGTGAGAAGATGGCGAGTCCCCTTGGTGAATTTTATGATAACGTCTATAGTAAGCTCTGCGGGCGTCACCCGCATTTGCGTCCCTGGCATTTCCAGTGGCTGGCTTTGAAATATGTTTACAGGGATTTGCGGCGTGTTCTTCCCAAGCTGACCGGGCGAGTCTTGGACGTCGGCTGCGGCGGAAAGCCTTATGAGGATTGGTTGCCCAAGGCCACCCATCATATCGGTATAGACGTTGTGGCGGGACCGAAAATCGATATCGTGATCGCTCCGCAACAAAGCTGGCCGCTACGCACCGCCGCTTTCGATGTTGTTTTGTGTTCACAAGTGCTCGAACATGTGGCGGACTTGCCCCTGGTGCTTGATGAGATATACCGCGTTCTAAAACCCGGCGGCGAATTGGTGATCACCATGCCGTTTGCCTTCAATGAGCACGGCTCGCCGGAGGATTATCGGCGTTTATCGGTGCATGGGATAAGGGCGCTACTGGCCGAGCGCTATCACATTGTTGAGATATCGCCCGAGGGGGCCATCGGAAGCACGGTGGCCGCGCTGTGCCTTAATTGGATTGAGATGAACATGAATCAATTCAAAGCCACCCGGTGGGTGAAAGCGCTGGCATTGCCGCTCTGGATTATATTCTGCAGCATCGTCAACGGAGTAGGCGCTCTGTTTGATAGCCTAGATCACACCCAAGCCTTCTATGGCAACTTTCTGGTAGTGGCAAGGAAATTATGCGAATCGCGCTGGTGATTTCATCGCTCGCCGGGGGCGGCGCCGAGCGTAATGCGTCTATCATGGCCAACTACTGGGCGGCGCGCGGCCATCAGGTAACAGTAATTACGCTGGCCGCGGCGACCACTGATTTTTATAAACTGCACAAGGCCGTTGATCGAGTCGGGTTGGGATTACTGAGTCCATCAGCTAATTGGGTGGCCTCTTGGCTTAATACTGGGCGGCGGGTTCATAGACTGCGCCAGGCCATTCAAGCCGCGCGCCCGGACATCATCATCAGTTTTGTCGACGCCATGAATCTACTCACGCTTATGGCCAAGTTCGGCCTTGGCGTGCCGGTTATTGTCATGGAACAGATAAATCCGGCGGCGCATCCGCTGGGACCGGCGCAGTCTCGTTGGCGACGCTGGCTTTACCCACGGGCTCAGGCTATTGTGGTCTTAAGCGCCGCTACTATTGAATGGGCATGTCAGTTTGTTCCGCGCCACCGGATTCACGTGCTGCCAAACCTCGTGGAAAAGGCAGCCCCTGAAAGCAACGCCCCGGCGTCTCCCTTGCCCACCGGCCGAATCATGGTTGCCATGGGCCGACTGACCGGGCAAAAAGGGTTTGACCTGTTGCTGACAGCATTTTCTCGTTGCGCGGCGAAACACGCCGGCTGGTCCCTGGTGATTATGGGTGAAGGTGATGAGCGCCGGCGTCTCGACGAAATGGCCGCCGAACTAGGCGTCGCCGGCCGCGTGTTGTTTACGGGACTTGTGAAGAATCCCGTTGCGATTCTTTCCCGAGCCGATTTGTTTGTTCTCAGTTCTCGTTATGAAGGATTTCCATTGGCCTTATTGGAAGCCATGGCCTGCGGGTTGCCGGTCATCAGCTTTGACTGCCCTACGGGCCCGCGGGAAATTATACGGGATGGTGTGGATGGGTTGTTGGTTACGCCACAGAATATCGTGGCGCTAGCCGAGACCATGGATCATTTAATGACCGACGAACAATATCGCCGGCGCCTCGCCTATCGAGCGGGCGAAGTCATCGAACGGTTCGGCGTGGAAACCGTGATGCCCATGTGGGACGCTTTGGTCGCCGGCCTTCTGGCCAAGAAAAGTGAATGACGTCGCCAATTCGTCGTACGCCCGCGTAGGTTGTGCGATTTGTGAAAGAGCTACGAGAACAAGCTTCGGACTGTGGCGGGGCGCCGCGTGGCCTGCGACAAATGGCCAAACTTCAGAGCCCGTTTGGGGCTGTGATGCGGACACGGTAGGCTATTGGGATCGGGGATCAGACGTTAACGTTAAATTAATAGTTTCTGGTTGGGTTGGCATAACTGTGTGGCGATGGTCTGCGCGAGAATCACAAGCATGATTGGAATTTTTTTTCTGATCAGATCCCTTGAGCGCGGCGGCGCCGAGCGGCAACTTATCGAACTGGTCGCCGGACTGGATAAAGAGCAATTTTCGGTGACCGTTGCTACTTTTTACGATACCGGCGAGCTTGGGGAGGAGCTGGATCGTATAGACGGTGTCCGTCGAATCTCGCTGCACAAGCGGGGCCGTTGGGACCTCGTAATGATTTTATGGCGACTGTGGGTGGCGGTTCGCCAAGCCCAGCCGCAGATCATACATGGCTATCTCGACGTGGCCAATCTATGCGGTCTTCTCATGGGCCGTTTGGTCGGCGCCAAAGTCGTGTGGGGTGTGCGGGCATCGAATGTGGATTTAAGCCAGTATGACTGGCTGGCCCGTGTAGCCTTTCGCCTGGAGTGCCTCCTTGCGGGCTGGGCCGATTTGATCATTGTCAATTCCCAAGCGGGCTGGGATTACCATTTGGCCAATGGGTTTCCTCAGCAAACGATGGTCGCCATCCCCAATGGGATTAGTACGGAGCGCTTTCGTCCCGACCGTGAGGCCGGCCAAAAAGTTCGCGCCGAATGGAACGTGAGTGTGGATGAAAGACTCATTGGGCTGGTGGGCCGCCTTGATCCCATGAAGGACCACGCTACCTTCTTAAAAGCGGCGGCGCACTTGCTGGAGAGCCGAATCGATGTTCGCTTTGTTTGTGTAGGGAATGGGCCGCAACGTCTTTTTCAACAGATGCGGGCCCTCAGCGAAAGTTTAGGTTTGGACCAACACGTTATATGGGCCGGCGCGCGGGATGATATGCGGGCCGTGTATAATGCGTTGGACTTGGCTACATCATCCTCTTCGTTTGGTGAGGGTTTTTCCAACGTGATTGGAGAGGCGATGGCCTGCGGCGTGCCTTGCGTCGTCACGAATGTTGGTGATTCTCGACTAATTGTGGGCGATACGGGCTTTGTCGTAGTGCCACGCGATCCGCAGGCGCTGGCCGACGGCTGGAACATCATGTTGGCGCGAATTGACCGCCATCGACAGGCCCTAGCGGAAGCCGCCCGCCGTCGCATCATCAATGACTACAGTCGAGCGGCCGTAGTGCAAAGAACATCGTCCAGCTTGATTCAGCTATTAGCATCTGACAAGAAAAAGTAGATGCGGCTTCCAGCCGCATAACGCAAGAAAAGCGGCAAGATGCCGCTTCTACTTTTTGTGCCGCTTTTTTGTTGCTGCGCGTCCGCGACTGTGATAATCTCCTCCCCGTGAGGAATATCAGATTTCCTATCTAACTCAAACTAGGAACGAGGGGTAATAAAGTAAACGCAAAGAAAGGATTGGCCTGATGCCTCGGATCTTTGATAACATCGAGCAGAATCTTTTGCCGGTGTTGCGGGAAACCCTCCTATTATCAACGCACGCGGATTTCTGCGTTGGCTACTTCAACCTGCGCGGGCGGAAGAGATCATTTTAGATTCAGACACGTATAATTCTATCTGCCATCAAGGAGGACAATAATGAAACAGGAGAAGGGGAAGCGATCACGCATTCCAGAATTTGCGCGCAAGGCTGAAAAGGCGCTGAAAGAGGCCGTTGCGGAAGTGGTGAGGGAACATCAGGCAAGCGGACAGCCTTTGGCGGTTTGGAAAGATGGCAGAGCGGTTTGGCTGTCGGCTGACACGCTACTGGAGAAAGCGCCAATCAAACATGGCAAGAAAAAAGGGTAACAGACATAGATGCTATTGAATCTTCAACATACACGCGACTTGCTTCAGAAGTTTGATTTTAAGACCCTTTTCATCGAAGAACTGGGCTGGGATCGTCATACTGCGACGCTTGATGTTTTAGTAGATGGTCAATCGATGATACTGAATGCCATTGCCGAAAAACGCGGCTTGGTGGTCTTTGTCTTCAACGGGCGCATTCCAGACTATCCTACACGCCGAAAAATCGAACGACAGGTAGCCAAATCCGCCCACGAACACCTGATCATCTTCACTGACCCGCACAAGACAACCCAGACCTGGCAGTGGGTCAAACGCGAAGCGGGCAAACCGACCGCCTGCCGCGAACACACATTCCATCGTGATCAACCGGGCGACGCCCTCATACAAAAGCTTCAGGCCATTGCATTCGGCCTCGAAGAGGAAGAAACGCTCACCATCGCCCACGTGGCCGGCCGTGCCCGCGCCGCCTTCGACGTGGAGCGCGTGACCAAACGTTTCTACGAGCGATTCAAGACCGAACACGCGGCGTTCCTGAGCTTCATCAAGGGCATTCCTGACGACGAACTTCAACGCTGGTACGCCTCGGTCATGCTTAACCGCTTGATGTTCATCTATTTCATCCAGAAGAAAGGCTTCCTGGACAAGGATAGCAACTACTTGCGCACCAAACTTTCGCAGACCAAAAGCCATGAGAAAGATCGTTTTTACCGCGACTTCCTGTGCCCTCTTTTCTTTGAAGGTTTTGCCAAAAAGCCCGCACAACGCTCCGCCGCGGCCAACAAGCTCTTGGGCAATGTCCCTTACCTGAACGGCGGCATCTTCCAGCGCCACCAGATCGAGCAACTTCGCGGCGAGTCCATCCACATCGCTGACGCCGCGTTTGAGCAACTATTCGGTTTCTTCGACCAATACCACTGGCATTTAGACGAACGCCCCTTGCGCGCGGACAACGAGATCAATCCCGACGTGCTCGGCTATATCTTCGAGAAATATATCAACCAGAAGCAGATGGGCGCCTACTACACCAAGGAGGACATCACCGGCTACATCGGCAAATACACCATTCTCCCGTTCCTCTTCGAAGCTGCGCGCGCCAAGTGCAAGATCGCCTACGAGGGCGAACAGGCCATATGGCGGTTGTTACAGGCCGGCCCCGACCGCTACATCTACGATGCGGTCAAGAAGGGGGTCGAGAAGCCTTTGCCACTCGAAATCGCCGTTGGGCTGAACGATGTCTCCAAGCGCACTGAATGGAACAAACCCGCGCCCGAAGAATATGCCCTGCCCACTGAAATCTGGCGCGAGGTCGTCGCCCGGAGGAAGCGCTATGAGGAAATAGTAGATGCGGCTTCCAGCCGCATGCTGGGGTTTGGAGAACCGGATTCCAGAGGCATTGAAACCAAGCGGCAAGATGCCGCTTCTACTTTTTCTGTGGATGCGGCTTCCAGCCGCATAACGCAAGAAAAGCGGCAAGATGCCGCTTCTACTGCCGCTTCTATTACCGAAATCGGTTATTTCGATCGCTCCAGCCCGATTGCCGACCTGAGCGGAAACTTGCCGCATTGGCGGCAGGATGGAGTGATGTACTTCGTCACATTTCGCCTGGCGGATTCACTACCCCAGGAAAAACTCCGGCAATGGCAGGCAGAACAAGAAGCCTGGCTAGCAGCCCACCCAGAACCTCACGATGCGTCCACCACGGCTGAATATTACCGTCTTTTCCCCGCGCGCCTACAAGCGTGGCTGGACGACGGTTACGGTGATTGTGTGCTGGCCCAAGCCGAACCCAAAGAGATTGTGGAAAAGGCTTTGAAGCATTTTGCAGGTCAACGCTATTCGCTGGATGAGTTTGTTGTGATGCCCAACCATGTGCATGTGCTGGTGACACCACTCGGCGGCCATGAACTTTCTGAAATTCTCCATTCATGGAAGTCATACACAGCAAACGAAATCAACAAACTCTTGCATCGCACCGGAGTCCTTTGGCAGAAAGAATCCTTCGACCACATTGTTCGTAGCCCCAAACAGCTCGAACGTATTCGTCAGTACATCCGTGACAACCCTAAGAAGATTAACATTAACGTAGATGCGGCTTCCAGCCGCATGCTGAAGTTTGGAGAAGCAGCTTCAACCCGCATTGAAAGCAAGCGGCAGGATGCCGCTTCTACTTCTACTTTTTCGATTAACGACCTCATCACCTATAACCTCGACATCCGCCAGTTCGCCCAGGACGTGATCGAAAACTGCGAAGGCCCGGAGTTGCTGCGTGCCTTATGGCACAGCATCGAGAGCATCACCGTACTCGATCCCAACTGCGGCAGCGGCGCGTTCCTGTTTGCCGCGCTCAACATCCTCGAACCGCTGTATGAAGCATGCCTCAACCGCATGGAAGCGTTCGTCACCGACCTGGAACGTTCGGGCACAAAACACCGCCCTGAGAAATTCGCCGATTTTCGCATGCTGCTGGAGCGCGCTGCCCTGCATCCGAATCCGCGCCACTTCATTTTCAAATCCATCATCCTCAACAACCTCTACGGCGTGGACCTCATGGAAGAGGCGGTGGAAATCTGCAAACTGCGCCTGTTCCTCAAACTCGTGGCGCAGGTGGACCGCGACGAACAGATCGAACCGCTGCCCGACATCGACTTCAACATCCTCGCCGGCAATACTCTGGTCGGCTACGCCACATACGACGACGTGAAGAGAGCAGTAACCAGCAAACTAGACTTCGATAACGCGCTGGCACGCATCGAGGAAAAGGCACAAGACGTGGACCGGCTCTTCGCCTTGTTCCGCCAACAACAGACGGAGCTTGGGGGCGAAGTCACCGCCGAAGACAAACAGAAACTACGTGACCGTCTGCAACCCCTCGAAGATGAACTCAACCGTTACCTTGCCGGCGAATACGGCGTCACAGTAGACGCGGCTTCAAGCCGCGTGCAAGAGATGAAGCGGCAGGATGCCGCTTCTACTTTCCAAAACTGGCTCGCCTCCCACAAGCCCTTCCACTGGTTCATCGAATTCTACGGCATCATGAAACGCGGCGGCTTCGACGTGATTATTGGAAATCCGCCTTGGGCTGAATACGCGAAGGTAAAGAAAGAGTACACAATACGAAATTACCGGACCGAAAGCTGTGGCAATCTTCATGGGATATGCACAGAGCGAGCCCTGACGCTCCGTTGCCCGACTGGCTTCGTGAGCTTCATCGTACAACTTCCCATGGTAAGCTCTTCACGCATGAGCTCGGTGCGTACCGCGCTTCGCAAGTCAAGCAGCGCACTTTTTGTTTCACCATTTGACGATCGCCCTGGGAAGCTGTTTGAAGGCCTGCAGCACTGCAGGAGCGTGATCTTTGTTTCACAGGGACCGGGAGATCCCAACTCAATGAAGCTGGACACAACCCGCTATCAACGGTGGCCTACCCAGGGTCGGGAGCATTTGTTCGCCGGCATGGAATTCGTCAGAAGTCGGGAGGAGCCCATTTGTTTAGGCTTGTTTCCTAAATATGGAAGCGCCCTGATCGAATCCCTGTTCTGTAAGATTAAAGCGAAGGCGGATCATGTGGTAGAAGCTGTGCTCAGTCGCCGGGAGACGAGCCATTTCATTTTTTATCAGGAAGCGACCCAGTATTGGGTCAAGGGTACAGTGGGCTTGCCGTATTATGCAAAGAACGGTGAGGTCGGCGCACCTGCCCACGGGCGGTATCTCTACTTTGACAAATCGAATATAGCTCACGCCGTATGTGCTCTCCTCAACAGCAGCCTGTTCTATGCTTATTTCGTTTCTTATGGAGACTGTTTCCACCTTAGCGACACGCTCGCTTCCGGCTTCCCTGTCATGGCACAACTCCTCGGAGACCAGGCCCTGGTTGAGATGGACCAGCAGCTCATGAAAGACCTGAAAACTAACGCCACCAGAAAGACTATCAACACAACTGACGGGGACAAGATTACCTACGACGAGTTCTACGCGTCTCGTTCCAAACTCATCATCGACGAGATCGACCGCGTGCTGGCGAAGCACTACGGCTTCACCGATGAGGAGCTGGACTTCATCATCAACTACGACATCAAGTACCGCCTGGGGCGGGAGGCTGATGGGGAAGGCGAGGAATGAATCGCAGCGATATAGCGGAACTGCACTTCATCGCCCCGATCGCCAATGTGCCCTCTATCATGCAACACGGCATCCTCTCGCACAAACTCGCTGGTCCGATTCACCATGGTTCCTTGGCCATGTCGGAGATTCAAGAACGGCGCAAAAACAAGCAAATCCCAGGTGCGCGAAAACTGCACGAGTACGCCAATCTGTATTTCGACGCGCATAACCCGATGCTCAGTAAATGCCGGGAATATAATAACTTGAGAGTGACGAGTTCTCAGCTACTTTGACCAGCCTTTTTCCCAGCGGCCATTTTCAATCGTGACAATTCGATAGACAGTTTAATCAACCGGTCGAACAGCTTTCGGTATCGTTTGAAATTGGCCGTCTCGATCTT
>JACOSC010000006.1 GCA_016179055.1 Acidobacteriota bacterium | reverse complement strand
CAATCTTGGGAGGAGCTGCGGAACCGTATCCTGCAAGGCATTGCTGAAATCAACCAGGCTCCAGTGGTGCATCGTTGGAAAAAGTTCGAAGCCCTCTCAGCATAATGGATATGTTTCAATGAAACGATATACTAGTGGGTCCGCAGATCACACGGTGCGGGTGTGGGCGGCCGAGGATGGCTGGCTGGTACGCACGCTGACCGGGCACACGAGTTCGGTGTCCTCCGTGGCGTGGTCCCGACCCGGTCGGGACGGCACGCAACTGGCCAGTGGGTCCGAGGATCCGACGGTGCGGGTGTGGGCGGCCGAGGACGGCCGGCTGATGCGCACACTGATCGGGCACACGGATGGGGTGAACTCTGTGGCGTGGTCGCCGTCTGGGTGCTACTTGGCCTCGGGCGGTGACGACGGTGTCATATGGCTCTGGGGGCCGGCGCCTTGGAAGCTCGTTATCAAGGACGATTGATATTTTGCCGATCGGGCGTGGTGGACGCCACCATAATGCGGCTCTCGGCCCTTATGGGTGGCTTGGGCAACGTAAAATGGAAGGCGGCCCCGCGTCCTGCCCCTGACTCCAACCAGATTACTCCTCCATGAAGCTCAATTATTCGCTTGGCGACAGAGAGACCAAAGCCGGTCCCCGCCGGATGAATCAGCTTGGCATCGGGTAGCCGGGCCAAGGCCCCAAATATCTTGGGCTGATCTTCTTTGGGAATGCCCACCCCATTGTCCCGAATCGTGAATACCCACTCGCCCTGTTCTTCTCGGCAGTCGATATCAATACAAGGGTCGGGCGGATTGCCGATATATTTTACAGCATTAGAAATTATGTTATCGAATACTTGTGCAAGATCAGCCGGAATTCCCATGACTACCGGCATGGTTTTTGCCACGCGCGTGGCGATGGCTTTGTCCTTAATTTGGCTATCCAACCGGGCGAGCACACAACTCACAAGGTTGCCTACGTCAACTTCCGTCCGGCTGATGTCGGCCTGCCCGACCTTGATAAAGCGCCATAAATTCTCCATTAGTTTTTCCAACTGGTCGGTACTCCTAACCAGCCGTTCCAGGTAAAAATTTCCTTCGGCGCCCAGTTGTTCTTCGAAACTTCGACGCATTTGCGCGGCAAAACCTTGTATGGAAACCAGCGGGCCTCTTAAGTCGTGCGAAACGGTATGGACCAGTCGCTCAGTGTCTTGGTATTGTTTTTCGAGCATGCGAATTTTTGATTGCAGCTCCTGACGAACATTTTCCAGCGTCTCGGCCGCCTGCTTACGTTCGGCGAGGTCGCGTAGGGCTCCGATCACGCGCAGGGCTTTTCCATCCTCGTTTCGCACGACGGAACACCGGCTGCTGACCCACGTGTAGGCTCCGTCACGGCATTGGAACCTGTACTCGCCCGACCAGGCTTCCCCGCCGCCCTCAATAACTTCGTGCAGGCTCTGGCTGATTCTATCGCGATCATCCGGATGAATACGGCTGGTCCACCCGGTGACGTTGGGACCAACCATGTCCTCCGCGTAACCGAACAGCGTGCGAATACCCTGGTTCCACACCATAGCATTGGTAATCAGGTCCCAATCCCATATGGCGTCGTGCGTCGCCTGCGTGACGCCGAGATAGCGTACCTGACAATCCTGCAGGCCGGCTTTGGCTTGCTTCTCTTCCGCCAAGTCGCGCATAATGCCGGTGAAAAGGTGCCGGCCATCTTTGAGAAATTCGCACAACGAAATTTCCAGCGGGAGTTCCTTGCCGAGTTTATGGAGCCCGGTAAGCCGGACCGATTTCCAATCCAGGCCTCTTATTCCTGTTTCCACATACAATCTTAAGGAGGCTTGATGAAGAGGCCGAGAGGACGCAGGCATCAACATCGTCAGCGGCTGGCCAACCATCTCAGGCATCGTATACCCGAACAAACTTTCCGCGGCCGGGTTGACCATGAGCATTTGGCCCTCTTCGTTTATGGTAATGATGGCATCACCGACGGTCTCGGTCAGCGTGCGGTAGCGTTCTTCACTCTCGCGTACGGCCGCGTCGGTCCGTTTGCGCTCATGGAAAGAAGCCTGCAGCGAGGCGGAATAGCGTTCCCGCTTAAGCGCCGCTTGCGAGAGGCGCCGGGCGCGCCGGCTCAAGAAGCCGATCAGCAGGGCCGTAGCAAAACTCGCAAATGTCCAAACCATAACTTGGGCAACGTCATGGCTGCCATAGCGAAACGGCTGGCCAGGCGGGGAGAGCGCGAAGGCTATGTATATCGAAAGCAGAAGAGAGCCGGCCGCGCCGGAAACCAGCCCGCCGGTAAAAGCTGAAAAAACTATGATGAGAAGTAGAACCGGCCGCAGATCGGGAGGTCTATACGAAAGGGACGTTAGGAGAAGGAGAGTCAAAATGGCCGTCAATAAAATTATCGGCCCAAAGATTATTCGCCCAAAACTTTCTTGTGGGCGGTCCTCGACGGCGCGGGAGTTCGTCGGGAACCCCTCATCCGGCTGGTTAAACATACTATTGCTTCTCCCAGAAGGATGTAAAGGGGCGGCCGCGGTCTTGCGCGCTGCGCGGCTAATGGCGCAGGGGCACTGGGCGTTTCTCCAACAAAGCCGCCGAGCGGCATTCCATAGTACCTGTACCGGACCAACCACGCGGAAGAGCCGGGTCTATGATGATGGAAGGGGCATATGATGGGGTGAGAATAATAAACGCTGGGTAAAAGAGGTTTGATGGTTTCTTCTTCGTGTTGCGCATGGTCCGCAGCCTTTCGGGATGAGCGTTGCCGCGTTGGCTACCAAAATTCTCCGGGCCGGTTAATCAAGATATTTTCCTTCTGACCTTCACGACTCTACCAAATGAGAAACCATTCGTCAAGATTATTTCTTTTCCTGGTAGTGGTGAAAATCTGTGTTGAGACATATTTCCCAACCTTATAGTGTGAACAATGTCTTATGAGAAATTTTCGATTCCAGCAGACGAATTATATTTTCGACCGCAACGTTGGCTGTTGCTTTCATTCCGAGACAAATAGAAATATCTTTCATATCGGTACTAATTCGTTCTTTCAGTTCTAAATGGGAGGTCGCTGTGGATGGTTCCAGAGCGTATGCGTGTATGTGCATTGGGTCTCCGAGCCGCGCCGGTTGAAGATGGTCAAATCGGAATTCTTTTCTCATATATTTAAGAAAGCGGTCCTGGATTACTAGAACGAGCTGCTTGTTAATGTTCTCGAATGTCTCAATCTTGTGGTGTAACTGAATGAGCGTGGTTTTCGCTGTCATTTTCCAGTTTATGCCAAAGCCTTTATTCGATATTGTATCTTCACTACGGGTTAACAAGCCCTTCTCCTGGAGAAATCGTTCACGCGCTGGCCAGAGCGTACCGGTAGTGTCAAGTGTTTGAAGTTCAATGCCGACAAAATCGACAATCTTGCTATTTCTAGCAGAGACTAGGAAATAGTCTACGCTACCACCTGGAATGGCGATTTCTGTTACAACATGGAGTTGGTTTCCTGGCTCATGAAGAGTCAGCAGATGGAGGCAATCTGTAAAAATTTGATTGCGCTCCTGTAAGCGGAAAGGGCAGATAATAATGCTATCGTTTCCCTTACCATATCGGACGGAGCAGGTTCCAATAGAAATGTGTGGTTGACTTTTTCTTACTTTTAGACATTTACGACCTAAAAAGGGACAGTGTTGAATACTGGCAATCTCTCCCCAATTGATTTTGGTTGGCGTGGATGTTTCAATACCGAACAACTCAGTAATTCTATTGGTCATAGAAGGAAGCTGCCACACCTTTTTTCTGCCATGGCAAGGTATTGGTCAGAGATGTCAATACCAACGGATTTTCGACCCAGGCGGAACGCTACAAGCATTGTTGTTCCTGTGCCGCAAAATGGGTCGAGTACGATTCCATCTTTGGGGCATGTTGCCAGGATAGGTATTTTACAGAGGTCTTCTGGATAAGCAGCATAATGGCCATTCCGTTTTTGTGTATCTTCCGGCAAAATGTCCCAAACGTCTTTGGGCTTACTACCGTTTGGGTGATATTTAAGGAAGTAAAACCCTTTTTCATTTAGCTCCCGTGCTCTTCCCGAGACTTTCTCCGAGTCCGAGTGAGTTGTACGCTGATGACCCCGTATTATCATCCGAAAGTCGGCGAGTTTCTCGGAGCGTACTTGTTCCAATATACTTTCGAGCGCCTGAATGGCTGATTTTTTTTCTTGCTCTGAGAGAGCCGTTGAAAGTTCAATCTGACGTTTATAACGAATTCCAGAGACGCCGGAAGAGGATACAACCGCACCATTTACAACCTTTGTTGTTTGTGGATTTGAGCGTATGGAATCAGTATCGTAATAATATTTGGCTGATTTAACAAAATGAAAGATGTTTTCGTGAACATTGCGTAACTTATCGTAAGAGTTGTCTGGTCCACCTTTGACTTTATGCCATATGACACTGTTGCGCAGAATCCATCCATGATTATCAATCAATTCTAGTGCCACTCGCCAAGGTATTCCGAGCAACTGCTTGCTCACGTAAACATCTCCGATATTGAGCCAGAGTGAGCCTGTCGGTTTCAGCACTCGCTGTACTTCCAGCATAATTGCCGCAAGACTTGAGATGTAATCCTTATAATTTCCTTCGGTTCCAATCCCAACTTCACTATATACCCGTTGGCTCCAATAGGGAGGACTGGTCATACAACAATCTAAGGAATTATCGGGAAAGTCTTTCAACACTTCGAGTGCATCTCCCTGCAAGAAACACGGACGTGTTGACTCGTCAATGAGATATTCTTTTATGTTAGGGCGATACATCTGCTCTGGTAAGCTGTTAACTCTCATAGAAGCGCATTCTCCTTTACCGCCCTAATTCAGTAATAATTCCTCCAAGCTCCAGATATGGTCCGTAATCCTGGCATCCCTTGCAGCAGTACACTGTAACGCTTGGTGTGCTCGACAGAAATTATAATACGCAAAATGAAACGCCAATGCCAGGTTTAAGTTTTACCATTTTTGCTGAACGCATTTATGAGTCGTGTGAGCCGCCGGATCGCCATCCTCATCGTCAAGTTTTGCCGCTCCACAGAGGACATGCTGATGCTTTTCTTATTCGGCTGGCCTGTAATAACGGTTTTATCGGTGGTTCGGTGGGGTGTCCGAATGCTTGAGTGGCTGAACAGTGACTATTTTCTGAGCGCCGCATGACGCCTTGAACGGCCCGTCGCGGTTCGGACCAATCCTTACCTACCGATTTCAGCATCATGTCAAAGAGCGAAACCATCAAGCGGTTAGTCGTCCGTCGCTAGCGCCGCAGAGCGAGGCCAAACCACTCGTTAAGATAAAGCCGCTCAACATGGGTCCATGGCGCGGAACCTTGGGTGAACGCGGTCATAACTTCTGCGTCCTGCTCCCGCAAAATGCCGGAGAGGATAAGCCAGGCGTCTCGCTTCAGCGTCTCCATCAGCACCTGCCGATGTGTAATTAAGTCTTTGGCGGTTAGATTAGCCGCGACAAAATCATATTTCTTCCGCGGCAGCTTTTCTAGAGCGCCGATGTCCGGCGCCACATAGCGCGAGACTCGATTTAACCGAAAATTCTTCTTGGCAACTTTGATGGCCACGGGATCTACATCCACGGCGGTGACGGATTTTTCCGCCGTGCGGCGTACGGCGAGCGGAGCGCACGCTATCATCTTGGCGGCCGCCAGAGCCAAAATACCTGAGCCGGTCCCAACATCAAGGAAGGTACGGCCCGGTTTATAATATTTTTCGATAGCCAACAGACATAATTTTGTGCTCTCATGCGTGCCGCTGCCAAAGGCCATGCCGGGATCCATGCGCAACACGATACGATCATACGCCTGCGGAGCACTTTCCCAGGTCGGCGTCAGCATAAATCGGTCGCCGACGGTAAACGCCGTGTAGGACTCTTTCCAACGCTTTACCCAGTCTGTATCTGTTACCTTGACGGGGTCCATGCGTTTGATAGCGCCCGTCGCTCCGTAGTTGTGTAAAAGGCCCGGCAAATTCCGCGTCAAGGATGAAAGGCGAGTTTGTGAATCAAAGTAAGCGAGGATCGTAATGGTTCCGGCATCTTCAGCTTCGGTGACACTTCCGAGCATGCCGATCTCCCATAGGGTGGCTTGCAACACATCGCCGGCGTCGGCGTTGATTTCAATTCTGAGCGCTTTCCATGATTTAGCCATTGTAACGGCCCTGCCCATTGGATGATTCTTGACGGACCTATCCCGTAGCCGGCGTCGTCGCTTGGCTCTGATCCAGGCCTAATGTCCAAACTCCAGCGGTCTAAGGCCCGTCCTTGAGCCGTTGCCTAACCCGCACAAGGTCTTCCTCCGTGTCGACACTGAGGCTGTCGGTAGCGACCTGCGCCACATGGATGGTATAGCCATGTTCCAGTATGCGGAGTTGTTCGAGCTGTTCGGCTTTTTCCAACGGGGTCGGCGTCAGTTGCGGAAACTTGCGCAAAAAATCGTAGCGAAAACTATAAAGACCGAGGTGCTTATAGTAGACATCCGCCGGTTCGGAGCGAGTGTTGATCCGATTAATCATGGCCGCCAAGTCGGCGCGCGGAAATTGCTGAAACGGAATCGGCCAACGCGAGAAGTACAGCGCATGTTGGTTTCGATCGGTCACGACTTTCACGATATGCGGACTCAATATACTCTCAATGTCGGTGATGGGAACCTTAGCCGTAGCGACAACCGCGTCAGTATCCGCCTGCAGAGCGGCTATGGTAGCCTCAACGGTCCGCGGATCAATGAGGGGCTCATCCCCCTGCACATTCACAAATATATCCGCCGGACAATGTTCCGCGACCTCAGCCATGCGTGTGCTGCCCGAGGCATGGGCCGGTGAAGTCATAATGGCTTCTCCGCCGAAGCGACGCACGACCGCCATGATACGCTCATCATCGGTGGCTACCAAAACCCGATCTATGCCTTGGCAGAGAGTGGCGCGCTCATAAACGCGCTGAATCATCGGCTTACCCGCAATATCGCACAAGGGCTTTCCCGGCAGGCGGGACGAGGCGAAACGCGCAGGAATAACGGCAATGCACTTCATAAAAAACTAATGGGGAAGGAAGCCGGACGAAGGGAGAAAAAAGAATGATACGACGCAAAATAGCGTGGCGATGGCTGAGAAATGCCGGTATAAGCTCTACGATGCCGATGCTGACCTTTAAAGGGACAAGCACTCTTTAAATAATAACCAAATCCCCAGGTCATAGTGGCAACCATGTTACGTACTTTATCGGCGGGAATATCGCTTACCTTCAGCAGAGAACTTGAGCATGCATTAGCGGATACTTTCTTTCTCTCAGCCGGCCTTCTTATTTTTTCATCCGGCAAATAACGATAACGGTTCAGACCGCCGTGAACAGTTACAACTAACGTAGGTCCATTTCGACGAACTGAGGGGTCGGCTTCTGTCTATCGCCGTCGACGCCGTCCGGCTCGGGCCGCGGGTAGTGGTAGATGCCGCCCTCAAAGTTTCTTAGCAGGATTTCCTTTTCGCCCCACTCCACCACGGAATCGGGAAGAATGGGAATCTTGCCGCCGCCGCCCGGCGCGTCGATAATGTATTGCGGAACGGCAAATCCTGTCGTGTGGCCGCGCAGACCCTTGATGATCTTGAGTCCGACGGAAGGGTCGGTACGAAAATGGGCAGTGCCCTTGGTCATATCCGCTTGATAGAGGTAGTAGGGACGGACACGGATCGTCAACAATTTGTGCATGAGCTTCTTCATGATTTCAACGTTGTCATTGATGCCCTTGAGTAGAACTGTCTGCGCGCCCAGCGGAATGCCGGCATCGGCCAGCTTTCCACAAGCCGCTTTGACCTCTTCAGTAATCTCATCAGGGTGATTAAAGTGCAGATTCATGTAGAAGGGGTGATATTTCTTCAGCATGGCGCACAGGTCATCGGTAATACGGCTGGGCAGAAAGACCGGAATGCGCGTACCGATACGAATTACCTCAACGTGCGGAATGGCGCGTAACGAGCTAATAATATATTCCAGCTTAGCGTCGCTCAGCATAAGGGGATCGCCGCCCGAGAGGAGAACATCTCGCACACGCGGCGTCTCGCGAATATACTTCAGACCCATTTCAATAGTCTTATCCGAAATATCCGCCGAACGACCGACCAAGCGCTTGCGCGTGCAGAAACGGCAATAAACCGCGCAGACGGATGTAACTAAAAAGAGGACGCGATCCGGATACCGATGCGTGATGCCGGGCACCGGGCTGTCGATATCCTCGTGCAAGGGGTCATCCACACCGGAAGCTTCATCGAGTTCTTTTACCTCCGGCACCACCTGCAACCAAATCGGATCGCCTTTTTCTTTCATCAGCTTCTGCCAATGCGGTGTGATGCGCACCGGGTATTCCTTAGCGACCGCATTAATCTCCTGCGCATCCACATCAAAAGACTTGGCCAGAAAATCTTCACCGCGTTTTATGCTCTGTTGCAGATCGCGTTTCCAAGTATCCATACATTCTCCTCGATGAGGTTCACGGAAAATCGGCCCGCTGGACGAGGATCTTCTTGCGCGGTAATCCACCGCAACGTCCAGCGCATTGGGCCGATCTTTTTTGGACCGACCGTGACGTTACATTGTAACTGTTCTCGGGGGTCAGGGGTCGGGGATTGGGCGATATTGCTTGAATTTCTTTTCCAAAGACTTCCGCAATCCGTTATGCATCCGCCCCACTACCCAATCTCTAAATCACGATAATTCCGAACCCGTCCAAGCCGGAACCAAACAGGCCCCATGAATAAAGGCCCGAATGGCGCTTCCTGAAAATATTTTGCCCGTTTCAGCACAATTTTATCTTGTCAGACACTAACAGTCATAGGTACCATCGGGCCCTTGATCCCTGACCCCCGATCCCCATGAGCCAATTTAGAACGGTTTTTCCATAAGGCAAGCTTAAGGCTTAAACGATCGCTCAGCGACCGATGCTACCCGATCTTTACAGGGACAGACTCACCGCTTTCCTGCCCCCGCGGTAACCCAATGACTTTGTTGATTGAGGGCGGAAGGGTGGCTTACTGGCATCAATTCCGCGCGGTCATCCTCAAGAGGCATAAGCAAACTTAACTTCGTTCGCCGCGCGTGCGACGGCGCACGCGATGATCTTTCCGATCAATTCCGTATAGCTTAATCCCGCGACACCTGCGGCGCGGGCCAAGCCTGCCGTCGGGGAAATGTCGGGATTGGGATTTACTTCGAGAACCATCGGATTGTTCTTTTCATCGAGCCGCATATCGATGCGAGCGTAGTCGCGGCAGCCGATTTCTCGAAATACGTTCAGCGCGAGCTCGCGGATCCGCGATACGGTGCGCGGCGCCAACTTCGCCGGGCAAATGGGAACCGTATGAATGAATAATGGACTGGTGATGTCCCACTTGGCTTTATAACTAACAATCCGCGGCTCCTCGGGAGGAAGTCCGGAAAAATCGATTTCAGAAATCGGCAGCGTTTGAGGATCCGTATGTCCGATGACGGCCACGTTCAACTCGCGGCCGATTACATACTGCTCAACCAGAGCCGCTTGATTGTATCGGCTATGGATAAAATCTATTTGTCGCTGCAAGCCGAGGCCATCGTAGACCACCGAATCGCTATTAATGCCGAGACTGGCATCTTCGCGACTCGGTTTTACAATGACGGGAAAGGGAATCACGCTAAGATCGATCGACTCTAGCGGGTTTATCATCCAACCTTTCGGGGTGGGGATGCCGCCGGCTCTGAGAAGCTGTTTAACCTTAAACTTGTTCAAAGCCAGGCCAAGGGTTAAAGGCGATGAGCCGGTATAGGGGATGCCGAGCAATTCCAGCAAGCCGGCGACGTACATCTCCATCTCGCTGTTGCCGCGCAATCCCTCACAGAGATTGAAAACAAATTTGGGAGCAATCTTCTGCAACAGAACCAAGGCCTCCTTATCCACGCAATCAATGGCCATGACATAAGGATTAAACCGCAGTTCACGCAGCGCTTGCTCCACCGCCTCGACTTCGTCGCGCACGTTGTTGGTCGATACCATGTCATCATCAAAGACCGGTGAGTAGCCTTCGATATTATTGTGCAGTATTACACAGTCGTATTTTGCCATATAGTTTTAGATTAACCCGTAGCGTCGGAGCGCCGTTTCGAGCGCGCAATTGATCAATTGCACGTAGCTCATTCCGGCGGCGCGGGCCGCTTTAGGAAAACAGGAATTGTCTTCAGGGTTGGGGAGGATGCCGGGCAACGGATTCAACTCCAATATGTGGGGCCTGTCTTGCTCATCGAGTCTTACATCGATCCGGCACCAGTCTCGACATCCCAGGACCTTGTATGCGCGCAAACAGATCCGTTCGATCTCGGCGCGCAACTCCTCGTTTATATCGGCGGGGCATTCGAAAATCTTTAGCGGGGCGCTGGGACGATCCCACACCCACTTGGCCTCGTAACTGTAAACCGGGTTGGCTCCCTCCGGCAAATGATCAAAGCAAATTTCAACCATGGGAAGGGTGCGCGCGTCATCGCCGTTTCCCAGTATCGCCACTGTGAACTCGCGCCCCGGAAGAAATTCTTCGATGACCGCGGGCTCCTGATACTGTTCAACGACGCGCATGATCGTGTCACGCAGCGCGGCCCGGCTCCGCACGACCGAATCGTTAAATATTCCTTTGCTGGATCCCTCATGCAGCGGCTTGACAATCAGTGGATACTTTAATCGATTAAGTCCATTCGTGCCATTGAGCCCGTTGCGCGGCGCGGAGTGCGGAACGCCGTTCCAACCGATAACCGAAGAGAATCTTGCCGTGGGGATTTGGTAGTAAGAAAGGATCTCTTTGGTTCTGGCTTTATCTAAACACAAGGTCAAGGTCAACGGATCCGAGGCCGTGTATCGATAACCGAGGAACTCGAGCATCGCGGGAATCTGCGCCTCACGGCTGACGCCGTTCATTCCCTCGGCCATATTAAAAACGATATCGAGTTTTGCACGGTGCTGAAGGAGTTTTTCGTAGGCGGTATCGTTGGCTTCAATTAAGGTAACGTTGTGGTGAACAGCCAGCGCCTCGCGTACAGCGTCGATGGTTTCTTGATCGTCCCACTCCGCTTCGCTGTCGATAAATTTACTCGGAGGTTCTTCGTCGCTGGATGAGCAATCCTTTTTTAAGTTGTAAGTAAGCCCGATATTCATATTTCTTTTTTTTCATCCTCCATGATGTTCACTTATAAACTAAAAATATTTTTGTGTCAAGGAAAAACTGCACTTTACTACAATATTTCGTGCGAGTGAGAATTCTCGGTACCATATTTGGTGTGAAATCCTGTGCACTCCCCTCACGTTCGCGCTTGCCTTTTGAGAGATGCCGCGCTTATTGCGTACGCCGCCCAGCCCTCGAGACGGTACGGCACATGCTTAGGCGGGTCGATTCCTAAAAACCCCATCCGCCGGTGAACCCGGCTAGGCGGGTTTTTTGTCGGGTGGTTGCCGATCCACACCACTCCGGCTCACCACAGAATTGAACGGTGCACGTATTCGATGTGGCTTTTTGGTTTTTATTTTGATAGTATGGCCGCGAAGATTTAATCGGGCAAGAGAATGGATCAAGTCTCGTGAGGAACGCCCTGTCGTGCGAAAGTAGCGGCGGAGAGTTTTTAATTTCGCCATACGCGTTTTCATGGATGAATTTCATTCGTATCGCGTTGGCACTCCCGGTGACGTTATGAAGACCGCTCGGAGAATCTACATTGTGACTGTGCTGCTTGTTGCATTCGACGTTGCGCTCTTGATGGTTCCGCCGTTGGCGGCCCATTGGCAATTTTCCGAACTTGCCCAAGCGGTTTACCAAAGCTACGCCGGGCTATGCCATCAAATCCCTGAGCGCTCCTTCTCGCTCTTCGGCATTCCGCTGGCCGTTTGTCAGCGATGCGCGGCCATTCATTTTGGACTTTTGGCGGGCCTGGCACTTTACCCGTTGCTGGCCCGGCGACATTCGTTACGTCCATTGGGACGCGCGCCCCTTCTCGGCGCGGCGCTGCTTCTCGCCTTGGATACCGGTTTGCCCTGGCTCACCGGCTACCAAAACACGCCATGGTCGCGTGTGTCCACAGGATTGTTGGCCGGTGGGGTTCTGTCCTTTTGCCTTGTGCCGGGCTTCACCAATTGGATCTCATCACCGCGAACCGGCGCCAAGCCGCGGACCCGTGATTCGACATAGGGGATGACTGGTTATTAGACCAAGTGCGCCCAGAGACCATCGTTAACATAGGTTATAGGATGCGAATCTTCCATAACGATACGGATGGTAAGACTAAGAACCCTGAGTCGTTTTTCTAATTCTTCATGGCGCCGCTCAAAGTGGCGTGCGCACGTTCTCTGACGAAAGGAGCTATCATGTACAAAGACAACATGCTGAAACCGGCGCTAATCGCCGGTGTTGCCGCAGGCGTCGCCTCAGCGATTCCCCCTATCAACTTTCTCAATTGCGCCTGCTGCTTGCTAATCATCGGCGGCGGTCTCTTGGCTTCCTACCTTTATATTAAGGACGCCCCGTACATGGTGTCGTCCGGCGAAGGGGCTTTGGTTGGTCTGCTGGCCGGTTTGGTTAGCGCGATTACCGTCACATTGGTAAGGATTCCGATTTCTCTATTGATTGGCGCCGCCGGAACCGCGGCCGTTTCTCATATTCTTTCCAGGCCGGAGATCGCGCCGGAAATGCGACGAGTCTTCGAACGGCTGATGAGTCCCGAGATTACGATTATAAGGATTTTTATTCGACTTATATTTAGTCTGTTTCTCTACGGCCTTTTTTCCGCGTTGGGCGGTCTCTTAGGGGTTAAATTTTTTGAAAGACGGAGTGGGGAGGTTGGTCCGTACTCCCCGCAACGACCCTCTTATACGCCGCCGATGGGTGGTTCTCCACCTCCGCCCAGCCCGGCGCCGCCGACCTCTTCGTCCGAACCCGATCCACCGCCTCCTTCCGCATAATGAATACGGGGCGACTAACGATGCCGGCATTCCCGAACGCACGGACCGCCCCGCGCGCGCTTCCGGCGCCCATTGGCGCTTAGCGATCTAACATCGACAAAATATTGTCGATGTTTGTAACTACGCGGCTGCGTAACAACCCTGAAGTTTGGACATTTGCTGCAGGCCACGCGACACACCGCCATTGCCCGAAGCTTGTTCTCGTAGCTCCGCAGGAGCGATCTATAATAGCCAGGGGCAAGCGCAGCGCCGCCCCTGGGATGAAAGACTATTGAAGTTATAAGCCCTGAATGGGCGGGATACCCGTCGGCGAAACTACCGAGTTTGGGATTGATAGGGTTGCGAGGAACGAGCTACCCTGGGAAACGGTCGGTGGACATTCGTAACCCCATCGGGGTTGCGTCGGTTCCCGACAAACCCGTGCTCCGTCGTGCCGCAACCCTCTTCGGGGTTGCAACTATTTCGCATCGCATTCCCAGGATTGGCCGCGAGGACGCGGCCAATCCTGGGCTTTGTTCCGCAATCCCGTTGGGATTGTTTTCGCGCCCCGCCGCGAATCGCGACGGAGTAAAGACCAAATAGGTATTACCCATTTAATCAGATAGTGAATTAGTCGTCTTTGCCTACTCGACCGCCCTCAGACCGGGTCGATCAAGAACGCGGTGATCCGCCTGGTTACGCTGCGATCCCTGGTGTGTTGCTCGACGACGTTGGAGACCCCGGGGAGCCAAAGGATTCAGCTTCTTTCGCTTCATCTCACAACCTTTCCCTTCCTTGAGAAAGGGTTGCCTTGGCCAAGTCTCGGACAAGGTATCTACTCTTTCCGCGCGAAAAATTCGCAAAAATCCTAATGTGCGCCACGGCTTCAGCCGATATGTGGTTTTGCCGAATTTGACTCTCCGCTCCCCAAATGGTTCGTCAATAGATCGGCACTGGCAAGAATGCGCCGTGAAGGAGGACCTAAACTCAATGCCCGTCATGGAACAAACTGAAGTTGTCGATCTTCGTGGGCAGAAGCGCACGCAGCGGATTCTTGTGGTGGATGACACACAGCATAACCGAGATCTCCTGGAAACCTTGCTCGTCGTCGAGGGGTATGAGGTTTCCACAGCCAAAGACGGCTTGGCCGCCATTGATTTCATTGAGAAATCGCCGCCTGACTTGGTCCTGCTGGATGTCATGATGCCCAAGATGAATGGCTACGAAGTGTGCCGCTGGATTAAGACCAATGAGGCAACCATGCTAACCCCGGTGGTCATGATTACCGCATTGAACACGCTTGAAGATAAATTGCAGTCCATCGAAGCCGGAGCGGATGATTTCCTTACCAAACCATTCAATAAATTTGAACTTAAAGCTCGAATCCGCGCGTTGACACGGGTAAAGCAATATGTGGATGAACTGGAGCGTGCGGAGACGGTGATCTGCAGTCTGGCCCTAACGGTCGAGGCTAAAGATCCCTACACCGAAGGCCACTGCGAGCGATTGTCAAACTATTCAGCCGCGCTCGGTCTACGGCTGGGCCTTAACCGAGAAGAGATACGCGCGCTTCGCCTGGGCGGTGTCTTGCATGACTTGGGAAAAATTGCAATTCCCGATGCCATCCTCCTTAAACCGGCTCGCTTGACCGAAGAAGAATGGGTCATCATGCGAAGACATCCCGAGATCGGTGAGCGAATTTGTGAGCCGATGAAATCGCTCAAGCTGGTATTGCCTATCATACGTCATCATCATGAGCGTTGGAATGGCGAGGGTTATCCCGACGGCTTAAAGGGACATGAGATTCCGGTCACGGCGCGTGTGCTGCAAATTGCCGATATTTATGACGCCCTGGCGACGAAGCGGCCCTATAAGCGCGCGCTTAGCAAAGCGGAAGCTATTCAAACTATGCGCGAAGAAGTTGAAAAAGGCTGGTGGGACGGGGAATTGCTCGAAATGTTCGCGGGCCTGATGATGGCCGGGGACGGTCAATAGCCAACCGCTATCCGACGGTTTGCGGTTTCCGAGCTGCCGATTCCAACAGGCTCTAGTGACATTGGAAGAAGTATGGAAAGCTTAGTAGAGGATGGCAAGTGGCGGCCGGACCCGTTCGCTCGCTGTCATACGTTTGGCCGACGATAGGCCTTTGGCCCGGCCATGAATTATTTCCGTCGAGTAACTACTCAGCCCCGGCACGTCGGGGCTGATTGAATTTAGGCCGGTATAGCCAGTCCCGCGCGCCGCCCGTCGCGTAGCGACGGTTGAAACACACACGGCCGGGATTCAACCGTCCCGACGTGTCGGGACGGCGTGTTCCGCCGGTCCTCGTCCGCAGGCCCTAAAGGACCTGCCTAAAGTCAGTGGTCCCTACGGAACCATAACGGCTGAGCAGTTACTCCGCGGATATTCTTAGCAACCTACATTCAAGGTATCCACCCTATTAAGGGCAGCAAGCGGATGCCTGGCTCATCAAGTTTAACTCGTAATGATCGTGTGAAAGGGGCATAGACATGCCATCGATTGAACAGGTTTTTGATGCCGTGCTCATGAAAGGGAATGAGCTTGGGGCATCGGACATTCACCTCTGCGCCGGTAGCCCTTTTCGTATGCGAGTAAATGGCCGTATCGTTACGTTGAGTGGGGCGCCGCCGTTGACGCCTAGAGACACGGAGCAAATCGTCGCTAAGATATTACTGGCGGCCAAACGGGCCAACCCGGAAAACCTTGAGGAGAAATTGCGCGATCTTATGGATGAAGACTGTTCCTACAGCGTGGAGCGCACCAGCCGTTATCGCGTGAACATATGCAGTCAGCGCGGCTCTTTTGCCTTAGTTCTGCGCGCCATTCCATTTGTAATTCCGGCTTTTGAGGACCTGGCGCTTCCGCCAGTCCTCACGGATCTGGCTAGCGAAGAACGCGGCCTGGTTCTCGTCACGGGGATAACCGGAAGCGGTAAATCGACTACCTTAGCCTCGATGGTAAATTACATCAACAAAACCCGTGGCGGCAAGATCATTACAATTGAAGATCCCATTGAATATCTCTATCGCGACGACAAGGCTTCGATCATGCAGCGAGAAATCGGGTCGGATACCCTGTCTTTCGCCAAAGCTCTACGGGCGGCTCTACGACAAGATCCGGACGTTATCTTGGTGGGAGAGATGCGCGATCAGGAAACCATCGACATTGCCTTAAAGGCGGCCGAGACCGGTCATCTGGTATTGAGCACTCTGCACACCACGGATGCGCCGAAGACCATCATGCGCATGATTGGTGTTTTTGATTTGAGCGAGCAGACGATTATTCGGCAGCGCTTGTCGGAAACTCTTAAAGCCGTGGTTTCACAACGACTGCTGCCCCGCAAAGACGAAAGCGGACGAATTGCCGCGCTCGAGATCATGCGCACCACCCTGTCTATCAAAGAGTGTATTGAAATCCCGGAGAAGTTGGATAACATTAAGGATTTTATGTCGCGCAGCGCGGAGCAGTATGGAATGCAGACTTTTGACATGCACTTGGCGCGGCTCTATCGCGAAGAGCTGATCACGTTTGAAACCGCGCGCGCCGCAGCTACTAGCCCTGCCGATTTCGAGCGAAACACGCAATTCGAATAGCGACCGATACATTATTTTTTCTTTCGCGCCTGAGGCGAATCATTATCTGCGGGCCCGACTGACATCGGCCGCCTGTCCCCGGCAAAGCGAGTGGATTCCTAATCGGCAAGGCGTTATGCGTCGCCGATGGATTGGCTATTGGCTAAGTACGTCGTTTCATAAATTCATTGTAACTACTCAGCCGGCGCTTCCTAGCCCCGTAGGGGCGGCATGTTTATAGCCAGAAGCCATTGAATAGGAGTCAAGCTCCATGGGAGCGACATGTACAGAGCCTTTATTATCAAAGCCTGCACATGTCGCTCCTACGGAGCTTGCCTGTTTTGGAATCCCAGTTACTACCTGAATTTTGCACGACAAGGAGGGTTCTCTAACAAATGATCCATTTTTGTCCGGCTCTGCTTGTTCGCGCGGATCCGTGCAAAAAAATTTTTGCACGGACGATCATCACCACGGAGGGTAACTCAGCGATGACTGTGCGTTCTCAGCTAATCAGCGTAAAACAACGCT
>JACOSC010000236.1 GCA_016179055.1 Acidobacteriota bacterium | reverse complement strand
TGATTTTAACGAGCTGAAAACCGTCGCCATATATTTGTGTAGTTCCGATTCGATTTCGGCCGTGATGAGTGGTTCGCGTCGCTTCGTGCTGAAGATCAAATGAACAAGCAAGGAAGACAACGACTGTGGCATAGGAATTGATCTCCATTAGTGCGCCCCTTCAGGGCTTGCGTGCGAAAGAGACTTTCCTTCCAGGGGCTGCTCCCGCCGTGGCGGGAGCAGCCCCTGGCTATTATATCGCGCTCCTTCGGAGCTTCCGGAGGATGGGGCGGGTTGTTTCCTGTAAACCGGCCGCGCCGCCGGGGCTCATCGGTACGTCAGTTCGGACATAACTTACGACCATCACCGGTACATCGTACAGAAATCACGCCCAGCCAATAACAAAGACCCGTAATTTTGCAGACACTACTCATGCGCTAGGGATCTTTCGCGCAGCGGAATCCCAGATCGCCGGCTTTGTAGTCACGCGGCAGATGCGCGCGAAATGCACAACGCGCAAACTTATCTGCCGAAGTATGCGAGCCCCCGCGTAACACTTTGTAGTGTTCGCCATAGTGAGCTTCCGCATCGGTATTCCCGGGATAAGGCTTATACCAATCGGCGGTCCATTCGGATACGTTGCCGCCCATATCATAAAGGCCGTAGGGGCTGCGATCGTCCGGAAAGGCGCCCACTTCAGCCGGACGGCGGAGCGCAGCCTTACCGGTGTTGCTTACTTTCCTATTATTCAGCGAGCCCCAGGGCCACTGGCGACGGTCGGTGCCGCGCGCGGCCAACTCCCATTCGGCCTCCGTCGGCAACCGTTTCTTTGCCCAGCGCGCGTAGGCGTTGGCATCGTCCCATGATACGTGGACGACAGGGTAGTTTTCCAACCCGTCGGGATGGCGCCCATCCATCCAATGTGAAGGCGGTCGGTGCCCAGTGGCATCCACAAAGCGTTGATACTCCCCGTTGGTCACTTCATAAATGTCGATATAAAATGATGGAACCATGATTTGGTAAGCCGGCTTCTCGTTGTTGTAGAGCGCATGATCGCCATTTTCTCCCAACGTCGCCGTGGTGGCTGGGATCAGGACCATACGATGCCCATTCATCGGTCCGGCCTCTCTGGGCAAGGCGGTAACCTCGAACGCACGTCCTTTGGCCGTGGGCCAGGATAACAGTTGCGCCGGCAAAACCCGCGCCGCCGGAGGCGTGCCGCGCCGCGCCAAGACATATAGGGCTTCCGTGTCATCAGGATCCACTTCCAATAGACGCTGCGCGTACTCGGCGGCAGACGTTACCTGATTTTCGTTCAGCAAGCCGGCCATGGCGTGCCGATAGTAACCAAGGTTTATTAGCTCTTTTTGGCGAGCGGCCTGCTCGACGATATTTCGCCGACATTCCGCGATGCGATGCGTTGCCAATGGGTCTTGCGGCAACAACTCGGTGATCTTTTCATAGTAGGGCAGCGCCTTCTCAAACTCGGCGGACAGAAAGTAGGCGTTCCCTTGGGCGACGTAGTATTCGGCGTTAAGCGTGGCCAATCGGGCGGGACGAACTCGATATCCCGCCTTGACGTCGCTCTGCGCGACCAGTATTTCAACGCGGCTGGTGTCACTGTCGATCCCCATAACTTTGTATGTAGCCACCGGCACTTCTTTCTTTTTCCCTTCCACCAGGATCTCGAAAAAGATGGAACCTTCGCTCTCCGGCAGTAGCCCATCGATGCGGCCGAGGTTAATGGTTGCGGAGTCGGCTTGGACACTCGTGACGATAGCTAACTTGCTCTGGGCCAGCCCGGTCATGGCCGGCATGAGTAAAACGCAAAGGCTGCAGCCGACAAGTAGGTCAATCCGAATTTTCCTCATAGCGATATTCTTCCTTAGTGACTTCGATAATCGAGCCGGCGGCCTTGTTCCGTGCACCGGGGGAGTCAGGTTTTATTGACGTCGGGATAAAACCGGCCTCGATCAGTTCCTCTTTACGGCGCAAGTGACGCATGAAACCCTGAGGGTGGGACCGGCGCTCCGAGCACGTCATGCTCAAATGGGTTCTTGCGGCCGGCCCCCTTTCCCGATTCGACTCGCTGGAATAGTAGGCGGCGCTGCCCGATGTGGCCTCGGCGCGCAGCGTCAAGAGATCTTGGTTGAGCGGATCCACGGGCGTCACCATTATCGGCCTTGCACGTCTGGTGTGCCATAGCCATGCCAATAGCCACGCGACACCAATGCCGGCGATCACAGTCGCGAGTAATAGCCCGTGTCGAGCGAAAGGACTTGAAGCTAATTCGTGGCGTACGGGAACACCCGGGGAATTTAAAACTATAGGCGCCGTCGCGCCAGTGTCTGTCGGCAGGACGCCTGCGGAGTCTGACGGCTTAAGAGGCTCATAAGGCCGCAACGCCTGTGGCGGCGTAACCGCTTTCGGCGAGGGCCGGCGGGCCGGGCGATTGTGCAATGCCGCTTTGGTGCGCTTGGTGGGTTTGTCTTGTGGTAGTTGCCGTGGCGTGGCCATGGTCAAGGAGCGCAGGCGGACGTGCAGAACCTGCGTCTCTTTTTTCGCGGTCACGGTTATGTCGGAGCGATAGTCTTCATAGCCATCCTTGCGTAGCTGCACCTGATAGGTTCCTTCGGGAACTTGCTCGATTAACAGCCGGCCTTGCCGATTGGTCTTGTCCAGCCGCGTGCCTTGCAAGTAAACCTCGGCGCCCTCCACATTAGTGCGGATGAGAAGTTTATAATGCTTGAACGCGAAGAGCGACGAAATCAGGCAAAAGCCTGCGCAGGCGGCGCTCAGTGAAAAACGCAGCGTTCTCATTATCCCTTTCTAATTTTGCGCGCCGATTGGTTATGGATCTTAATTTGAATGGAGAGGCCATCGATATAGGCTTCGATCGCCGGCTCCATTTCGGGGTTCTTTTCCAACAAGGCGAGGAGTTTGCGAACGGCGGTGGGTTGCTGCTTGCCGGGGCCGGCTCGGTAGGAAGCCAAATTTCGACGAGTAAATATGCGGCGCTCCAGCCGTATCGATTCGGGTTCTCGGGCCTCCTCTTCCACAGCCTTATACTTGGCCCCGCGTCCGGAAATCAGCCACTCCAAGTTAATTCCGGTTAACTGCGCCAGCTTGTATAATTTTTCGGAGCCTGGCATCTTCTTGCCGGTCATATAGCCGCTGACCATCGCTTTGGAGACGCCAATCGAGCGGGCAATCTCAACTTGTTTGAAATCTTTTAACAGGTCCCGCAACCGCATGAAGAATTCTTTATTTGCGCTCATAATCTCTTGTTGTTAACCAGAAATATTTTATCTTGACATTATCGTTCACTATGGTAAACTAACCTTACCCCTCGTAAATATACCATAAAGCAAGGAGCGAATCCAATGGAAAAAAAATCAGTTATGCTAATGTGGTTGTTCTTGCCGCTCGCCGTAGTTTGCTGCGGTATATCGACGTTCGCCATGGCGGAACAGCTCAATGCTTTAGGGCAGCTTATCACGCAGGGGAGCGTAGCCTACATCGATAACAATCCAATTCCATCCGGCACCATGGTGATGGCGGGCGACAAGATTCGCGCGATTAATGCACCGGCCCTGATCAGCCTTACCGGGGGTGGTCGCGTGGAATTGAGCCCTAATACGCAAATGACCATGGCAGGGCAGGGGCAAGCCCTGCAGATCACGCAAACTTCGGGGAAGTCTCGCGTTCATGTTCCCAGGGAAACCACGTTAACCATGATTACCCCGAAAGCCACGGTGACCACACTAAAGAGCGGACAAGGGTTCACCGGCACGCTGACGGTGGAGAGCACGCGGGTGACGTTTGTATCGGAGAAGGGCGAATTTACGCTGACCGAGACTGAATCCGGTAAAACCCGCACGGTACCCGAGGGCGAGTCGGCAACGGTCGGCAGCGAATCGGAATCCGCCTCGGCCACCCGCGGCAGCGGAGTACCCAGCGCCAAATCCGTGCGAACCGGTCTAGGCCGTAGCAAAGCGGCCTGGTGGACAGTCGGCGTCGTCGGGGCGGGAGCTACAGCCGGCGCCGTGGCTGGTGTGCGATCCTCCGATAAGGATGTAAACCCGCCGGTCAGTCCCTCTAGACCATAAGTAAGGCACATTTATTGACGGTTCTCCTAAGATCATAATTGTGTGCGGAACAAAGGGCATTGGCGCATGGGCTGCAGTAGCGTAGCCCATACGCCAAGGCTTAGTATTCTTCAGCATGTGTTGTTTCATTGTGTAACGCCGTTGCACCTATGGCCGCCTCTCTTCAAGAGAGAGAACATAATTGGCATTACCGATGACTAATCGTGGCGCCCCGACGCCGTCTCTCTACCGGTATTATCGTTGGGTGGCAAGCCCGCGGTACGACGAATTTACCGCTATTGCCGACGTAACGGGCGTGACCATGCCTATCGTCATTTATCCCGCCTTGATTATTGCAGGAGGCGCGGAAGCGCGGCCTTAGCCTTAGCGTGGCTTCATCCTTAGCCGGTGGCCATGCGGTCGTTCTTACCTGGACTTTGAAATATTATGATCACCATGAAATTATTGGCGTGTATCGCGGCAGGCTGGATTTTTGCCTGCCTTTGCAGTCTATCGTTCGCCCAAACGGCCATAGCCACCTCGCCGAGCATGCCGACGCGCATCGTCCCTAACGACGATCTGAATAAAAAGTTGCTGACCGCGCAGAATTCCTCGCCCGGCCAAAGCCGTGAAGACTATCGGCTGGGACCTGGGGATGTCGTGGACATTGCGGTCTTCGATATCAAGGAACTTACCCGCACGTTGGAGATCAGCGCCGGCGGAAAGATCACGCTCCCATTCGTTAACGAGATCACTGCCGAGGGGCTTACCGCGCAAGAGCTCGAGCGTGCGCTGGCGGTCCTGCTCGAAGCCAAGGTTATGAAGAACCCACAGGTAACGGTCAACATTAAGGAGCACCGCAGTCAACCGGTCAGCGTTCTAGGCGCCGTGCAGAGGCCGGGCACTTACCAGATAACCCGCCGACTGCACTTGATAGATGCCTTATCTTTGGCCGGCGGCTTTACGGACAAAGCCGGATCTCGAATTGTTTTGCGCAAAGCTCTCCGCCCCGGCGCGTCGCCGAATACGACTGCCACTTCCGATGCTTCCCAAATAATTGAAGTTGACCTGCAAGAGCTTTTGATCACCGGGAATTCCCGACTCAATTATACGATCGAGGCCGGAGACGTCATCAGTGTGCCGCTGAAGGTTGAGAAAGTTTATTATGTGCTGGGGGACGTCGGAAAGCCGGGGGCCTACGAGTTCAAAGAAAGTGATGCCGAGGTACGTTTGTCGCAAGCACTGGCCACGGCCGGCGGATTATTGCGAACCGCTGTGGCGAAGGGCGTTACTATTGTTCGTCAAGACGGCAACGGCAAGAAGTCCTACCTGACCTTTAATGTGCCGCATATCCTACAAGGTAAACATGACGATGTTCCGCTCAAGCCCAATGATCTGATTTTTGTTCCCAACAGCGCTGCCAAGAACGCGGCGCAGTCGCTGATCAATGGTCTTTCCAGTATCGTCACGGCCGGAATTATTTATGTTCGTTAAGTGACGCGTTTTTTCGCAATCGAGGGTTACGCATGGCCGAAGATAATAATAAGTTGATAAGAATAGAATCGCCACGGGCGCCGGAGAAAGCGGCGCCGCGGCCGGTAGAACCTCTCCCCGTGGAGATGGATGAGCTCGGGGAAAGCGTTCATGTCCGCGATTACTGGCGCGTTCTGGTAAAGCACCGATGGATAGTTTTGACCTGCCTGTTGATCTTTGTAACTGTGGCCGCCATCGGTTCGTTTAAGGCGGTGCCCATCTACAAGGCTTACGCCAAGCTGGAGATTGAAGCCGAGAAGAGCAATATCTTGCCGTATAAAACCGTGGTTGAGCTGGAAACCCAGATGGTTAACCAGGACCAGTATTTGCAAACTCAATTCAAGATTTTGCAAAGCCGTACGCTGGCTCGGCGCGTGATCGAAACGCTCAAATTGAAGGCCGGCGATGCTCCGTTGAGTTGGGATGATGATCCCTTGGCCAATGCCGAACAATTAATGACCTACTGGTTTGCTCGCGAAGGCGCGCGGGAGGACGCCGATACGGAATCGCGCTTGATTACCAGATTCCTAAAAAAGCTGGAAGTGACCCCCGTGCGTAATAGCCGGTTGGTGGAGGTCAGCTATTTATCTCCGGATGCGCCAATGGCCGCCCGGATTGTCAACACACTGGGCAATGAATATATCTTGCTAAATTTCGAATCCAAGTATGATGCGACGCAAAAGGCCACCGAGTTCTTGTCGAAGCAATTGGTAGACTTGAAGATTAAGGTCGAGCGTTCTGAAGAAGATCTGGTGAAGTACGCGCAAGCGCACGACATTCTCGGCCTTGATGAAAAACAGAATGTGACGGTGCGTACACTAGGCGATCTGAACGACGCCTTGACCAAGGCCCGCACCGACAGACTCCGGCGCGAATCGCTATACCGCATCGTCAAGGACACTGCGTCGAGTTCCTTCCCGGAGGTCATAAAAACGCCCCTGATTGTGGAGCTTGAAAAACTGTCGGCCGAGTTGCGCCAGCGGTACGTCAAGCTTTCCTCCAGCTTCAAAGCGGGCTGGCCGGAACTGGATCAGGTGATCAATCAAATGGCGGCGATTAATGAGCAGTTGCAAAAGGAGCGGGTGCGTTCGCTGTCGAGCATCGAGGTCGACTATAGCGCCGCTCTTCGGCATGAAACCATGCTGCGCACGGCCTTTGAGAATCAGAAAGTCGAAGCCAATCGCCTTAATCAAAATGCTATTCAGTATAACATCTTAAAAAGAGAGGTGGATACCAATAAGCAGCTTTATGATGGACTGCTGCAGCGGATGAAAGAAGCCAGCATCTCCGCCGGCTTGAAGTCCAGCAACATTCGCATCGTCGACCAGGCGGAAGTGCCGCGCTATCCGGATCGGCCAAGGAAGGGGCTGAATATTCTGCTGAGTTTGGCGTTGGGATTATCGCTCGGCATTGGTTTGGCGTTTTTCAAAGAGTACATGGACAATAGCATTAAGACGCCGGACGACGTGGACCGCTGGGTGCGCCTGCCTAACCTCGGGGTCATTCCTTCGATCCGCAGCATCTACGACCGCAAGCGGCTGATTGGCTATGGGTATGGTCAGCATAGCCGCGCGCTACAGAAGGGCGATGGGCCACCGGCCATCGGCACTATCGCGCATACCGATTCCACATCGATAATTGCGGAAGCCTACCGCTCCGTCCGTACCGCATTGTTGCTGTCCCATAGTGAGAAACCGCCGAAAACCATATTGCTGACCAGCGCCAATCCCTCAGAAGGCAAAACCACCAGCGCGATCAATTTAGCCATCTCGCTGTCACAGTTGGGCGGCCGTGTGCTGTTGGTCGATTGTGACATGCGCAATCCTCACTGTCACTCGATCTTGTCATTGCCGAATAAACAAGGGATGAGTTCTTTTCTGGCCGCCAACATTGAGGTCTCTTCCTTAATCATCGAGACAGCCATTACCAACTTGTTCGTGATTCCGGCGGGCAAGATCCCGCCCAACCCTGCGGAACTATTGGCTTCGTCACGCATGCGGCAAATGCTGCAATTGGTCGATGAATTCTTTGAATTCATTGTGATTGATTCGCCGCCCGTCTTGGCGGTGACGGACGCTCTGATTCTATCGCGGGTAGTTGATGGGGTCGTGCTGGTCGTCCGCGCGGAGACCACGCCTAAGCTGATGGTTCAACGCGTCAAGCGCAGTTTGCAAACGGCCGGCGCGAAAATCTTAGGAGTTTTGATCAATCAGGCGAACGTGCGCAGTGCGGATTATACGTATTATTACAAGTCGTACTATTCCTACCGCTATGGCGAAGCCGCGAGCGAAGGCCGAGATCACGTTACATAAGCCGGCGCCACGGGAAGGTAGGAAGACCGGTCGGTGCGGCGCGCCTGATTAGCGCCGCCGTATGGTTTATATGGCCGCGTAACCTAGCGATCGTGGCGATTCACATGGGGACCCACGCAATGCTTGACCTTCATGCCCACTACTTGCCGGGCGTCGATGACGGCCCCAAGACCAAGGAAGAGTCCTTGGAAATGTTGCGCATGGCGGCCGCCGATGGAATACGGACTGTGGTGGCGACGCCGCACATGTTTATCGATACATTCCGTGAAAATACCGTCGAGTTGATTCAGGAGAACTATGCCTCATTCCTATTGGCGATACAGAATGAGGGCCAGGACCCTGCGCAACCATCCTCTCGTCTTCCCGAGGTTCTGCTGGGCGCAGAGAATTTTGTCAACGAGCGATTCGTGTTGGCGCTGGAAAAAGGGATCTCGGTCCTGACGCTGAACCGGTCGTCGTATCTACTTATGGAATTTCCATTGTTCGCTATGTTTAATCACTTTGACCGGCTGCTGTCGATTCTTTTCGCGCGCGGCCTGACGCCGATTTTTGCGCACCCCGAGCGGAACGGGCCGTTTCAACGCGATCCGAAGTTGCTGCACAGGTTGGTTGCTCAAGGCGTAGGACTGCAATTGGATTCCATGAGTCTTCTGGGTGGGTTCGGCCCTGAGGCCAAGGAGTTAGCCTTTTACTTGTTAAAGAATAATCTGGCCCACTTGATCGGCAGCGATACCCATGGTTCCAGCCATCGTAGACCAATGCTGTCGCAGGCGCGTGCGCTGGCGGCTAAAACTATCGGCGAGGCCGGCGCCGAGCTCTTAGTAAGAATTAACCCGGAACGAATTCTGCGCGGAGATGAGATGCTGAATCTTGACGAAGCGGTCGACTCGACGGCTAAAAAGAAGAGTTGGTTGGCGGCAGTTTTTGGTCGTTCGTAGTTGTACGAGCTTAGCAAGCGGTCGCCGGCAGGCCATAAGGAAAACAAGATGAAAGAAACCGCTGCCCTGACGATTTCCATTTGAGTGATTCCCCGTGAAAAAGCCCATGGTCATTTTACTAAACACCTGGCTCAAGAAAGCCTCGCTGCTCGCTCCGCTGATCATGCTGGCGGCTTGGACAGGTTACCAACTGACCAAACGGTCGATGGCCGAGGAATGCCTCCGGCGAGACCCGACCTCGGCCGGAGTGCAAAAGGCCGTTCTCTGGGATCGTCATCATTCCACCTATCATTATTATCTGGGCCGCGTGTACCACTATTCTGTCGATTCGCCGGATATCGCACGCGCGCTTTCCTCTTATCACAAGGCCATCGCGCTCAACCCACTGGTGGCAGGCTATTGGTTGGATCTGGGGAAGGCCTATGGGGAAGCGTGTGAAACGCGCTCGGCGGAAGAAGCCGTGGCTTTGGCTGTGCGGCTGGACCCTCGCTCGCCGCAAATGCAGTGGGAAGCGGCCAATTATTGGCTGGGGCGAGGCAATCGCGAGAAAGCGTTTGAGCACTTCAAGGCGGCGGCGAGCTTTGACGAAAACCGGATTAGTGCCGTGCTGGCGCTTTGCTGGAAGGTCACGTCCGACCACGAGCGCGTACTGCGGGACGTTGTTCCCGACACGTTGGTAGGTAATCTTGCAACCCTTAATTTAGCGTTGGAGCGACGGGAGTACTCCCTCGCCGGGCGCGCTTGGCAACGGCTCTTGCAAAATTCAACGCCAGGGTTCACGGTCGACCGTATGTTTGCTTACATTGACGCCCTGTTGCTACAGCAGCAAATTCCATCGGCCCAGCGGGTGTGGCGCCAGACGTTGGCCAAGTGTGGACTGAACCGAGAAACGCCCGCGCGCTCGGCGCCAACCAACCTCATGTACAATGGCCGCTTCGAGACTGAACCCGTCAATGGCGGATTTGACTGGCGAAAGTTATCGGGTCCGGGTTTCGCCTTTTCCTGGGATGGTGGGAATCACCGGCAAGGCGGGCGTGCCCTTCGTATCGATTTCAATGGCTCGGAAAACGTGGATTTCTACCACTTGTTTCAAATAGTTTCACTGGGGCAGACCCTCGAAACTCCGGACGAGCATTACGAATTAGTGCAAACGGATGAACCGGCGGGACCGAAGACACGTTTAGCGAGACTAAGTCACGCTTTCGATTCCGGCGCGGCGCTTTCGCGGAAGCGGACATTTGTGTTTAGTTACGGCTTGCGGACACTGGACCTATCCACGGATCAAGGCGTCTATTGGGAGATTTTCGGTTATCCCAATAACCAGCAAGCGCTCATGCGTTCTGAAATGTATACCGGAATGTCGCCTTGGATTCGGCGGGATTTGGAGTTCAGTATCGACGATTCCATTCAATCCCTCATGATTCGGCTGCGCCGCGTCCCCAGCCGAAAAATAGATTGTTTTCTTAAGGGGAAGGTTTGGCTTGACGATGTCGTATTGCACGAGCGTTCGCGGGGCAGCAGCGACGATCGCTTATGAGCGCTAGGCGAGCCGTTGTGGCGGACAGCTATGCCGGATAGGTACCTTGAAATGGTTCATAGATTACAACTCTATGGCATGATGTTCCTTGTCGCCTTCACGCCCTTAGCTTTTGGCGCGACGGAAACGTGGTCGACCGCCTTGATGGTCGTGACGGTATGGCTGCTCATGCTGGCTCATGTGGGGCATGCGGTGAAGGCCGGCGCACTTACCTTCCATAATGCGGATCTGCACGGGCTCAGTCTGCTTTTCACGGTGTTTGTATTTGTCCAAATCATTCCTATTCCTGCGAATCTCTGGACATATGAATGGCTGGGGTTCAAACGCACAACCCTGTCCGTCGATAGCTACGCGGGCGGCTTGGCCGCCATAAAGGTGCTTTGCTATTCGATGGTTTTCTATTTGTCGTCTCATATCTTTGCTGAGAGCGAGCCGCACGTCCCGCGCGCAACACCCACTCCCACGGCTCCTCAGGAACGCCTTTATCAGCTTGTACACTTTATTCTCTATTTTTCTTTTGGATTAGCCGTATTTGGCCTTATACAGCACTTTGCCTTTGACGGCAGGATCTATGGGATCAAAGAACTGTCGATGGGCGGGTCGCCTTTTGGTCCTTTTGTGAATCGCAATCATTTTGCCGGGTATATGGAGCTCGTGGCGCCTTTGGCCTTCAGTTTGACCCTATACGGAACGGAATGGCGGGACCACCGCCCGCTGTACGGGTTTATCACGGTTATATTGTGTGCGGCGTTGGTGTTTTCGCAATCCCGCATGGGCATCATTTGTCTCGCAGTTCAGCTAGCGTTGCTCGGTTTCTTATTGCACCGTAAGCGGAGCTCAAAACAAGCTCGCCTGAGAATTATCGGCGCCTTGCTTCTATTGGTGGTCCTGGTAACGGGGGTTGTGGTTTGGCTGGGGCCTCGGCCGGTGATCGTACGCCTCGCCACGCTGACCTCTTTTCAGTCCGACCTGTGGCTCCCCGGTCGATACGAAGTTTGGCGCGGGGCCTTTCAGATATTCAAGGATTTTAAGGTCGCCGGCAGCGGACTGGGCACTTTTCCCATAATGTATCCGATCTACAAGAGCCGGCCCACCGATGCTATCTATTTCGAGGCGCATAATGATTACTTGCAAATCCTGTCGGAGACCGGTCTGATTGGGGCTGGGTTGCTTTTGCTATTTGCGGTTTTGACCTTAGCTCGGGCCCTTCGTTTGATGCGCGGCGAGGCGTACGGCGCGATGCGCGCCATACGCGGCGGCGCCGTGGTCGGCTGCTGCGGCCTATTGATGCACAGCCTCGTTGATTTTAATTTGCAAATTCCTTCAAATGCATTTTTATTTTCGATGCTTGCCGGATTCGCTCTTTTACCCAAACCCAGCCGGCCTCACGAGTGGCGCGAGGAGGACACGTATCACCCTCGTGGAAGGCGTGGCTCAATGCCAAGTAGTTTAGTCAAGGGGATGTTCGCATGGAAATTGGACAATGTGTGTTCGGCGTCAGGACTGAGCCCGACAAGGGAGTCGCAAAATAATGTGCGGTCTATTCTTTAAGATCTCGGAAAGTCCAGATCGTGAGTTCGAGCGGTATGTCACTCAGCTTTTGTTTCACCGGGGTCCGGATGACCAAGGCGCCTATTTTGAGCAGGTGGGCGACCGTTATTTGAGTTTTATACACACCAGGCTATCCATTCTGGACGTGTCGATGATGGGCCATCAGCCATTTCGATACAAGGACACCCTACTGATCTTTAACGGTGAGATCTATAACTACATTGAGCTGCGCGAGGAATTGCGGCAAGACGGCTACACATTTGAGACCGGGACGGATACGGAAGTCATCACGGCCATGTACGACAAGTACTCGGTCGAGTGCTTTGCAAAATTTCTCGGCATGTGGGCCATCATTCTATATGACGCCGTGGCCAAAGAGGTCGTGATTAGTCGTGATCGCTTTGGTGTTAAGCCATTATACTATGCCGAAAACGACGGCGATTTGATCATGTCCTCCGAAATTAAACCGGTCAAGCACTTCCTTAAACGACCGGCGCTCAACCGGGACGTGGTGAGTGATTTCTTGCGCGAAGGCGTGCTGGACAACAACGCCGACACGTTTTTTGATGGGATCTGTCGTTTCCCGCCGGCGAGCTACGCCCGTATCAGCCTGAATAAGAAATCGATGGCGGTGTCGCCGAACGTGACAACGTATTATCGAGTTGAGTCGGCCATCGACAACCGGCAGGTCAGCGTTGCCGAGCTGGAAGCGGTTCTCAAGGATGCCGTGGATAAGCACCTGCGCAGCGACGTCCCCTTGGGCTTCTGTTTAAGCGGCGGCTTGGATTCGTCTACGCTGTTAAAACTCAGTGTAAGCTCGGGACAGATAGCCAACGCCATGGCATTCAATGGGTATTCTAATTATCCGGGCTGCGATGAGCGCGCTAATATTGAATTGCTGGCTAAGACGACAAAGTTTCAAATCAACTATGTCTCTCCTTCGGACGCGGAAATAGCTGCGGATCTCATGGACATTTTTAATACACAGGAGGAACCCTTCTTATCCACCAGCGTGATTTTGCAATGGTACGTTTTCAAAATGATCGGTCGTCACGGCGTTAAAGTGGTGTTGGATGGCCAGGGATCCGATGAAATATTTGCCGGATATCCCACTTTCTATCTGCAGTCCCTTTTGGACAATTTCCGGCGCGCCCAGTACGTGAAATTGGCTAGTGTACTCTGGCGGATATTGCGTTACTATTCGCACCTCGTCAGAGACGGCTTATATAATTACCGGCCCATGCCGAGAGTGGAACCGTTAGGATTTCCGGCGGATCAACTCAAGCACACATTGATTTATTACATTAAACACAGGTCCCTTCCAGCTCTGCTGCGATACGAAGATAAGAACTCCATGCGTTTTTCCGTTGAGTCCAGGGTGCCTTATTTAGACCATCGGTTGGTGGATCTGGCGCTATCTTGCGATTCCTCCCTACTCATCAACGGGGGGCGAACAAAAAGCATTTTGCGCGAAGCCATGGGCAACAGCCTTCCCCGCGCCATTATTGACGAAAAACGGAAAATTGGATTCGCCGCGCCCGAAGAAAAATGGGTACAGGGTCTGGTGGAGGGAAACCGCAAGGAATTCCTGGCGGGGATTCACAAACTAAGGGAGGAGGGTCTCGGCCATGAGACCCTCCTCGAAAAACTCCACGCACAGATTCAGGAGCGGTCCCGCGTACGCGAGACCAGCCGGTTATGGCGTTATTACTGTATTGTAAAATGGCGGAAAGCGTTTAAGGTATGACCACTCCCATTCTCATGGTCGGTATTCTCATGCTGGCGCTGGTGGGCGTTGCGCTGGTGCGGCCAAAACAGGCTTTGCTGCTGGCCGTTTTGCTCACAGTGTTTTTCCCGCAAGGCATGATTGAGCGTGATTATATTCGAGAAATGGTTATGGGCGTGATTCTTGCGGCCTCCATATTGGGCGTGCTGAGCAGCGCGGCGCTTCATCGAATTCGGGCGGCCCTGCCGTCGGGGATGGACCGTCGACTTTACTTTGTCTTTCTCGGGGTAATGCTTATCAATATGTATATCTCCCTCAACCAGGACCCCGAATGGCTGGCCTATCTGACCAAGGTGGCCGGGTTCTGGGGATTTATCATATTCGTCAAATTGTTCTACGTAATCATCGCCAATGATGACGTGTACATAAAGCGGATATTAATCGCCTTTGCCGGGTCCGGCGCCATTAATATTTTACTGATTTTAATAGCGGCCTATGATAACCCCGGCCGAGCCACGTCCTTATTTGATCAAACTCTTATGCTGCCTTTGCCGGTCATTGCCGGCTCGGTGGCTTTTTATAACTATCTAAGAGTCCGCTCGATTTCCCTGCTTTGGGGGAGCTTGTTGACGATTGCATTAATGGCGGTTCTGTTTACCGGTTCGCGGAGCCTCCTCCTGGGGATGTGCGTTTCGGTGTTGATCATCCTGGTGACGCGCAAAGCCATGCTGCACGGTCCAAAATTCTTGGTCTTGGTTCCGCTGCTGGCTGCGGCCCTATGGATGGGCAGCGAGTTCTTTATCAGAATCTTCACGCCGGAGGCCTACGATACCGCGGTTGTACGCTACGACGAGATCAGTGCCGCCTGGAATGCCTTTTTGGCCAAACCGCTGTTCGGCCACGGTATCGGCTACCATTACATCAGTGATAGCGTGGAACTACGTTTGCTGGAAGGAACAAATTATATCCACAACATGAGCTTTTTTGTTCTTAGTTCCTTTGGTTTATCCGGTCTTGCCATAGTTACCGCTTATTCCCTGTACTCTATTCGACTGGTCATGAAACATCGAAACGACAGCGATCTGCTACTGGTTATCGGGGCTGCCGGCCTCGGCGTGCTTATTTACTCTCTCACGCAAGCCGTATTCTTTACTCTGTCGTATAACCTCTACATGGCCTTTGTGATGGCTGTTGGTATTAAAGCGAAATATGGTGTACAAAAATCAGTATTGGTTAGGGTATGTAGCCCAACTTATTAGTTTTGCCGCGCTGTTGGCTTTCAACACGGTGTTGCCGCGGGCTATCGGTGTGGAGAATTTTGCGATGATCTCGTTGGGGTATTCGGTAGTGTTTTTCGGCACTCTCCTACTGGACGAAGGATTCAACGTCGAGGTCGTCATGAGTAAACGGCGGGACTGGTACGCCATCATAAAACTGAAGATGGTATCCTGTGCGATGATGTGCCTGGCGATCAGTGGCGGGCTGCCTTGGGCGCTTCATTACTTGGATGTCAAGCCGGCGTATATGGGGCCCCTACAAGTATTCGCGCTTAACATTGTGTTTGTTCCCTTTGTCTCGGCGGTTTCGAGCTACTTTATTGCCGTCAATCGTAATGATGTCGTAATTCTTATTAACATTGTCGCGGGTGTGATTATTACCGCCATTCCACTGACTATCGCCTTACTATTTCGCAGCGAGTGGGCCATTGTCAACAGCATCACAATTTCTTACGCCCTGATAACCCTGGTAAGCGCGTATTTGTTCTTCAAAGACAACAAGGGCCGTACGCTCATGAGCCTGCCGGCGCCTGGTCTCCTGCTTAAATCCATCGACCAGTCGGCCGGCAGCTTGACCAATGTTTTCTTTACGTGGGGCATATTCATCATTCTGACAAAGTATTATGGGATTGAAGTTGCGGTGTATAACAAAATCGCCTACTCCATATGTAATGCCGCCTGCGCTCTGCTGCCGTTGTCCAGCATGAACTTATATAAATTAGTCAGCTTTGATGACGCCGCCGCGGTTCAGTATTTTAAAAAACTCTTGCTGGTGATTGCCATTTCGGCCGTTCTGGGGTCGACCGGTTTATATTTGATTGGGTCGCGGGTTATCGGCCTACTGCTGGGGGAGAAGCTGGCGGCGTCCATTACGTACATTCGCTATCTTTCGTTTGTGATCGTGCTCAAGGCGATTACGGACATGTTGCGACCGATCGTTTTGCAAAAATTCGGGCACGCCTATCTCTTAGTCGCCAGCGTTGCCTCCATTCTGGCCGGGCTGGCCGTGATATGGCTCAACCATCAATATCATTTTATTAAGGTTTATCACTTATATTACACCGCTTACGCGGCTCTGCTGGCGCTATTCATCGTGCCCATTGTGGTTGATCGAATGAGGAAATACTATGGTGCCGTTGAGTATCATCATTCATTGTCTGAATGAGGAAAAAAATATTTCCTTCGCCTTGGAAAGCGTTTGCGGTTGGGCGGATCAAATATTTGTGGTGGACTCCGGGAGCATTGACCGTACCCTGGCCATTGCCGAGCGGTATTCCGCGCATATCGTGCCTTGTGTGGGCAACCGTGAAAACCTGGTCGAGCTGCGGAACTGGGCGTTGGCTACTCTGCCGATTCGAAATGAGTGGGTGTTTATTTTGGACGCTGATGAGGTGGTTCCCAACGAGCTCAAAGCGGAGGTGGCGAGTATCGTAACAGAGAATGACGCCGCTAAAGATGGATATTGGTGCCGATTCAAATTGCATTTTATGGGCCGCTGGATCAAGCGCGCCAGCATGTATCCCAGTTGGAGTCTGCGATTATTTCGCCATGCCAAGGTACGCTACGAACGGCGAGATGTCAATTCCCATCCGCTGGTGCCGCCGGCGCGGGCCGGATATTTGACCCGCCATATTATCAATGATGATCGGCGTGGTTTTCAATATTACGTCAAACGGATCGATGAGTTTTCCACGCTGGAAGCGTCCGCCTATTTGAAGGTCCGCTTAAATCGCTCTAACGAACAGCTTCTCGTGGGCCGCCTGTTTGGCGCCCGCGCCGCGCGGCGACGCTTCTTGAAAAACTTGTTTGTTCGGCTGCCCCTGCGGCCGGCGCTCATATTTATTTATCTGTACGTCCTTCGGGGCGGACTTTTGGAGGGTCGCGCGGGCTTCGATTACTGCTTCTTGAAGGCCGTCACCGAGTGGATGATCACGGTAAAAATGAGAGAGCGGATCGCCAACACGCCGCCTTGTGATTCTCGTAAATCCGAGGGCGCCGGCGCGCGTGCGCGCGGCTTGACCAAAGTTTAGCGATTGAACATGAGTTGCCCAGGGAGTGTGTGGGTCTCAGGAGGATAATCATGCGCCAACGCGCTTTAAAGCTCATTTGCTGCCCGACCTGCAGCGGGGAACTGGCTGTCATCGCTATCGAGCAGCAAACGATTCCCGTGCCTGATGAACTGCGTTCCCGTACGGCAGGTCTATCGCGAGATGCGGCTGACTTTACCAGGGAAATCAAGGAAGGGTTTCTGGCGTGTTATGCCTGTCGCCGCATCTATCCAATTTTTAACCACGTACCGCGGCTTTTTTGTTACATTCCGTCCGGCTGCCGTGCGTTTATCGATCGCCAACACGTGATGGTGTCGCAGCTAGCGGCGGAAGGATTGACGTTGCCCGCGGATCGACCCGAGCCTGGCGAAGGATCTGTACAGAGCAGCTTTACCACGGAGTGGGGAGAATATGATTACGATGGAGTCATATGGCGTCTGGACTATGAATCGCGCCTGAACCTGTGTCTGCGAGAGGTGGGTTTGGCGCGGGAGACCTTGCCCGGTAAGACATTTGCCGATATCGGTTGTGGCATTGGCGTCTTAACCAACCTGGTCGCAGAGCGGCTGGGCATGGAAGTCGTCGGTATTGATCTTAGCTATGCCGCCGAGCGGGCCGCGCGTCCATATCTCCAAAACCCACTAGTTCATTTCGTGCAGGGGAGTGTTTTCCATTTGCCGCTACGCAAACGGAGCTTTGATGTTGGATATTCCAGCGGGGTGCTGCATCATACGTTCGACACGCGCCTCGCGTTTCATTCGGCGGCGCAAGTGACCAAGCCAGGCGGACGGTTCTATGTTTGGCTCTACTCGGCGGAGCGCCATGGCATTCAGGGAGCGCTCTCGATCGGCGCCAACATGATACGGTCCGTGGTATCGCGCATGCCGTTTGCTTTACAGAATGGCGCCGTCTATGGACTTACCCTTTTATTTTGGGGCGCCCGCGCCCTCCTACGCAACCGCCTTTATGGCGGCTCGACCACGCCCTATAACTGGAAACAGGCGTTGCACGCGGCGCGGGATATATTCACACCGCGCTACGCTAACCACCAAACACGGGCAGAGGTGACCGCTTGGTTCCGTGAAGCGGGATTCAACAGTATCGAAGCTCTGACGAGCGAACGTACGGAAAAGCTGAAGACGATCCCCGTGAGCGTGCGCGCCGACTTCATGGCAGGAGCGGTCGTCAGGGCCGCCCAACGGTAAACCGCAGGCTTAAGAGAAATCGAGGCCATTATGAGTCGCTTCCAAGCCGATGATTCGATCATCATCGAAAAACTACGTCACGCGTTAGAGAAGCCGTTGTCTCGCCTGGATCTGGACGATTTGGGTAAGTACAATCGGTCCTACACCGCCCGCTACGCAGTGGACCGCTTCGATCACTTTGTGCTGGCGGAGTGGCCGTATTATCGCGCGGTCTTGAATTGGTACCGGTCCCACATTCCCAAGGGAGCGACCGTCCTGGATGTCGGCATGTTCGTGCCCGTCATGCCGCTTCTGCTTTCCTGGGAAGGATACCATGTGACGAGCATAGAGAAGTTAGCTCTATACGGGCATTCGCTTTCCGGGATGGTTTCCCTTGTTGCTGACCACCAGGTCCATTTCGTCGATGCCGACCTTCTGTTCGACTCGGTTTCATTGCCTCTTTTCGATGCGATTAACCTGCTTGGTGTGGTGGAGCACCTGCTGGGAAGCCCGAGGGAGCTTCTCGTTCGTTTGCGCAATTTATTGAATCCACGCGGCTATTTTCTCTTTGCCGTGCCTAATCAGGCGTGGCTGGTGCGCCGGCTGGGATTGCTGTTTGCCGGCGTGTCCGTGCAGCCGGATTTTGCGGAGTATTTCGAATCCAGCTATCCGTTTTCGGGCCACAATCGCTAGTATACTAAGCGAGAAGTTGAATATGCCTTGTCGCATTCCGGATTTAATCCGATCTACTCCGGATCGGTGAAGTATCCTCCGCAGGGAAGTTTGATTAAGCGTATGGTGACGGCCGCTGGCAATTTACTGCCGTCCACGTTTCATCAGGTTTTGTTTGCCGTGGCCGTGAGGAACTAGTTTTCTCGGCCGCCGCGTTTACCATAGGTGTTAACAGTCTATGTGCGGCATTGCATCAAAGCCGGACGCTCTACCCCTTGCAGAGATAGATACGGATTACCAGGTTATTAGTCGCAAGAAGGAGGACTCTATATGCAAGCCACTTGTGGAGATGTTAAGACCTTTCGCCCAGAAGTTAACGACCTAAAATCAGAAGTACAGTCCCATTGGGAAAATGAAGTTTGTGGCGCAAGATATGACTCCTCGATCTCGCGACAGCAGCACTTCAATCAAATAGAGCATGTACGGTATACACTCGAACCCTATATAGCGGAGTTTGCCGGCTTTGCGCAAGCGCGCGGCAAGCGGGTGTTAGAAATAGGCGTGGGAGCCGGCAGTGACTTTCATAACTGGGTCAAAAGTGGTGCTATAGCGACGGGTATTGACTTGACGGAAGCGGCCATTGCGTTGAGCAAGGAGCATCTTGAAGTAAAGCAACTCAGTCCGGAGAGTTACTCACTTCGCCGAGCGGATGCGGAAAACCTGCCCTTTGGTGATAACCAATTCGATCTCGTCTACTCTTGGGGCGTACTGCATCATACGCCGAACACTGCGCTCGCCTTCAGGGAGGCATTCAGAATCTTAAAGCCTGGCGGAACATTAAAGGCTATGATATATCACATTCCTTCTTGGACGGCTTGGATGCTATGGGCTCAGAATTGTCTCCTAAAGGGGAGGCCTTTTCAATCGGCAGGAGATGCGGTTTTTAATCACCTGGAAAGCCCGGGAACAAAAGCCTATAAGATTCCCCAGGCGGAGAAAATGTTGGCTGAAGTCGGATTCGCCAATGTACAATTAACGACAAAGCTGGGGCCAGGCGATCTCCTGCAGATAAAACCCAGTAGGAAATATCAGCAATTCATTTCGAAGGTTATTTGGAAATTATACCCCCGATGGCTGGTCAAGCGAATGGGCCATAGATACGGTCTTTATCTTCTAATCAAAGCAAATAAACCGAACTAAGGGGAAAAAGTTGTGGCTAATCCGGTTTCTATCGTAATAAAGAATACGGTACGATTTGAATCTTCTGAGAAAGAGGGCAAGCAGGCTGGCCATGTATTGAACGCAATGGCTGAGCGGTTTAGGGATTAAGAACTAGCAGCCGCATTAAGATTATAAGAACTAGCAGCCGCATTAAGATTAAAGGAGGAACTGTGCGAAAGAATCTTCTCTTCGGTTTTTTATTGCTGGTTTTCCATGTCGGCCTGCTTTTGGGCCAAGTGCGTCAAGTGTGGGTGGCCTCCTACAATAGCCCTGGGATTGGGACTAGCAAGGATAATCATGATAGGGCCTCGGCCATAGCCGTAGATGCCGCGGGAAATGTGTATGTGACAGGACGGAGTACGGGGGTGGACACCAACTCAGACTATGCTACGGTCAAGTATGATCCGGATGGCAACCAACTCTGGGTTGCCCGCTATGATGGCCCGGGCGATTCCATCGACAAGGCCACCGCCATTGCTCTCGACGCTCTGGGGAACGTATATGTGACCGGAGGAAGCACGGGGGCGGGTACCGATTTAGACTATGCCACGATCAAATATGATGCGGACGGCAACCAACTCTGGGCGGCTCGCTACAATGGTCCGGGCAATGGTCATGATCTGGCCACCGCCCTCGCCGTTGATGCCGATGGGAACGTGTACGTGACGGGAGAGAGCTATGGCCTACAGGCCACGAACTTGGACTACGCCACGATCAAGTATGATCCGGACGGGCAACCGCTTTGGGTTGCCCGCTACGATGGCCCTGGTAGTTACTGGGACACCGCTTCTGCCCTCGCTCTCGATGCCCAGGGGAACGTATTCGTGACGGGCGGAAGCGTGGGTGTGAACACGTACCAAGATTACGCCACGATTAAATATGATGCTGACGGCAACCAACTTTGGGTCGCCCGCTACGATGGTCCGGGCCATGGCAGTGATCTGGCGACCGCCCTCGCCCTCGACGCCGATGGCAACGTGTATGTTACGGGAGCAAGCCAGGGCGCTGATTATGACTACGCCACGATCAAGTATGATGCGGACGGCAACCAACTTTGGGTCGCCCGCTATGATGGCCCAGGCCATAGCTTTGATGTGGCCTACGCCCTTGCCGTTGACGCCCTGGGTAATGTTCATGTAACGGGAGCGAGCTGGAACAGGGGGACTGACTTAGACTACGCCACAATCAAGTATAATGCGAACGGCAGCCAACAATGGGTGGCTCGCTACGATGGCCCACACCATGCTGGTGATATCGCGTGGGCTGTTGCCGTCGACACCCTGGGTAACGTGTATGTGACGGGCCAGAGCATAGGTAGTGTGAGCACGTACGAAGATTACGCCACGATCAAATATGATGCGGACGGCAACCAACTCTGGCTGTACCGCTACAATGGGCCGGCCAGTGGCCCTGATGCGGCCCACGCTATTGCCCTCGACACCCTGGGTAACGTGTATGTAACGGGAGCGAGTTGTTTGTCCGGTCCATATCCCAGATGCATGGGTTATGCGACGATCAAGTATGTGCAGAAGTAGCAGATTAACTATTGGAGGTCACCGTGAAAGCATATTTGCCGACAATCCTATCGTTCTTGATATTCTCTTTTTCAGGATATGGGCAGGGGACTTGGCTGACCTTTGATTGTCCAGGTGCAATTCAAACATACCTATATGATATGCCGTTATCCGGCCCTTTTGAAAAATTCGTCGGTCAAGTCCTCTACCCTCCTGGAGAAAGGTACCCACTAATATACGACAACGCTGGATGTCACCCTATTGGGAGAAATCCGGCTGCGTTTTTCGCCATCAATGGAACTAACGATAAAATAATTTACACTACAGAATCGTATCAGCTAGTATCAGGATCTAAAGCCACAGAAATTAATTACCCAAGTTCATTTCATACCAGCGTGTCTGGTATAAATGATGCACTTCAAGTGATAGGAACATACCGGAGATTTTATTCAGGTGCTGCCTCTCATGGGTTTTTATATGAGTCAGGCACTTATACAACAATTGATTACCCAGACGCTTATACTACGGAGCTGCATGGAATAAACAATAAGCAGGCTATAGTTGGGGGTTACGCCATAAATGATCCCATCTTCAGTTGTTTCATTTATGAAAGCGGCCAATTTACTTCTTTGTCTTACCCCGGAGCACAGCAGACATTCTGCCATAGAATAAATGATTCAGGTACGATCTTAGGGTCATATTCCTATACACCGGGCAATTACTTCTTATATAATGGCAAATTTACTCCCCTTCCCAGGTTCCCGGGATCTATTGATACTGTTTACACAAGCATAAATAACGATGGTCAAGTAGGCGGTTTTTACACTACACTGCCGGATTCGAAGTTGCACGGCTTCATCTATACACCATAACTGTAAACAGTGATTTCACCTAAGAGAGGAGAAGCGGTCGATGATAAAGATGGAAGCAAGCGGCTTAAATACGTTGGGCTGTGATTCATTGTCGAAAGGGAGAGAAGAACATTAGAGTGTGTATGAGAATCCAAAAATTCTGCCCCTCCGAGTCCGGTGCATCGATCCGCGGGGCGGATTTTCGTACTGGTTCTAAGTATGCCTTGAGAAACGTATCTTTTGGGCCGATCAAATATTTGTAGTCGATTCTGGAAGCTCGGCCTGCACACTTTCAATTGCGGAGAGGTGACAAATTCCATGTGTGGCATTGTTGGCGGTTTTCCGCTATCCGCGCAAGACAACATGATCGACTCGGTCAAGCATCGCGGCCCCGACCGGCAAGGCGCCCGGGTTTTTCCGGATGGCATGTTTCTGGGTCACACGCGGCTGCAGATCATCGACTTGACGGAATTAGGCGATCAGCCGATGGGCAATGAAGACCAATCCATTTGGGTAGTTTACAACGGCGAGATTTATAACTTCGTCGAGCTGCGCCGGACGCTGGAAGAACAGGGCCATCAATTTCGCTCGCGCACGGATACGGAAGTCATTGTGCACTTGTATGAAGAGCTCGGCGAACAGAGTCTCCGCCGACTGAACGGCATGTTTGCCTTTGCTATATATGATCAGCCACGGGCGCGGCTCTTACTGGCGCGTGACCGTCTGGGCATTAAACCGCTGTATTATGCTTATCAAAACGGCGTTTTGGTTTTTGGCTCGGAGATCAAGTCGATTCTCAAGTCCGGCGTGATTTCGCCCCGCATAAATTCGCAGGCGCTTTATGACTATTTCTCCTTCCTGTATGTTCCGCATCCGATGACGATTTTCGAAGGGATCTCTCAGGTGCCGCCCGGCCATTACCTGACGTTCGATCTGCGCACGCGCGCCCTGAAGCTCGAACGCTATTGGAGTCCGGAGGCGAAGCCCGCCACGATGCCTTACGAAGCCTTGCGGGAGACGCTGGTCTGTACGCTCAAGGATGCGGTGAAACGCCAGATGATCAGCGACGTCCCGCTCGGCGCTTTTCTGAGCGGCGGTATCGACTCCACCATACTGGTTGGGCTGATGGCTGAGAATAGCCACCGTCCGGTCGAGACGTTTACCGTGGTTTTTGAGGGCGACGGGATTAAAACCGTTGATGAACGCCGGAATGCGCGCCAGGTAAGCCGCCATTTTGGCACGAATCACCACGAGTTGCGAGTGGATGTGTCCAACATCGAGGATCTCTTCCAACACATGAATCATTTCGACCAGCCGTTTGGCAATCCGACGTCTTATCTTTCGTATCTGATTTCCAAAGAGACGCGCCGGTATGTCACCGTAGCCCTCTCCGGCGCCGGCGGCGATGAATTGTTCGGCGGCTATCCACGCTATCGCATACTGCCCTATGCTTCCTATCTGGCTTTTCCGCCAAAAATCTTCGGGGATTGGGCGCAGCGACTGCTAAGACTTATCCCGGAGAATTATGATCAGCCGCTGATCCGGCGCGCCAAGTTATTAGCCCGGGGCCTCGGCCAATCTTTACCGGAGCAATACTTGCGGTGGACGTACTATTTTAGTGACGCGGAAAAACGCCGGTTGTTGTTAGATTCCGAAAGCCTGCCGACGACGCGCATTATTGAACACTATTTGTCGGAAGCCGGCCCCGCCGGCGATGCCGATTTGTACAAGCGCATACAATGCCTTGATTTGAAAACATTTTTGGCCGACAATATATTGGAGTACACGGACCGCACCAGCATGGCGGTGGCTCTGGAGGTGCGAGTCCCTTATCTTGATCATCGAGTGCTTGATCTCAGTTTGCAAATCCCCTTCAAATACAAAATCCGAAAAGGAGTCACCAAGTACATTCTCAAAGACGCGTTTAGCGCCCTTATACCGAAACCGCTCAGACGGGCCCCGAAGCGCGGTTTCTGTCCGCCTCTGGCGCAGTGGATGGACAACCATCTCGACCGTTATTTTGACATGTTCATGCCGCAGGAGTATACGAAGCGAGTGGGCATTTTTAACTGGGCGGCCATTCAGGAATTGCGCGTAGAACAAAAGCGCCGGCGGCGCGATAACTCGATGGAGTTATTCGGTATTATCATGTTTGATGTATGGCACCGCATGTATATGAACTAAGTTAGGAACTGCCGTTCAACGGAATGACATTGGTTGCCATCCGGAAGGATTATCCGGGTTACGATTGGCTTCCTATAGCTATCGTAACTGTTCACGGGGATCGGGGGTCAGGGATCAGGGACCAACGGCCCGGTGGTACCGATCCCCGTGAACAGTTACAAGCTATCTTGGCCGGTGGCCGCCCCGGTTTAACGTTTCTCATCCCCTCTCCACGAATTTATGAAACAAGTCATACAACAGCTTAAAGACGGAAAAACCGTCATCGAAGAGGTTCCCGCTCCGGCGAAAAGAGAGAATGGCGCGATCGTCCGCAACGCTTATTCATTGGTGAGTACGGGAACCGAGAGAATGCTACTGGAGTTAGCCGGCGGGAGCCTCTTGGCGAAAGCGCGCAAGCGCCCCGACCTGGTCCGGCAAGTTTTTCAAAATCTGAAAACCGCCGGCTGGCAGGCAACGTATTTGAAAGTCAAAAGCAAGCTGGCTAGGCCCGTTCCTCTCGGATACAGCGCCGCCGGAGTCGTTGTAGAACCCTGCGACGGAGAGACGTCACTGCAAGCCGGGGAGCGACTGGCCTGCGCCGGCCTGGGTTTTGCCGGCCATGCGGAAGAGATCTATGTGCCGCGTAATTTGTGCGCGCGCGTTCCGGAGAAAGTGAGTTTGCAGAGCGCCGCCTTCACTACGGTGGGAGCTATTGCACTGCAAGGCGTGCGGGTCGCTCGGGCGCAGTTGGGGGAGCGCGTGCTGGTGATTGGGCTGGGCCTGGTCGGCCAATTAACGGTCCAGATTCTTGCCGCGGCCGGTTGTCAAGTGGTGGGCTTTGATATCGATCCGTGGCGGGTCGATTTGGCGCGGGCTCATGGCATCGCCGCCGTTGCCGATGCCTCCGAGATCGAAAGCGCCGGGCGTGGCGCAGGGTCTAGGTTTCGCGGGTTCGATGTGGTGATGATTACGGCCGCCGCAGAGAGCAATGAGCCCATTGAAATGGCCGGAGCATTGGCGCGCGATAAAGGGGTCGTTGTCGTGGTGGGCGCCGTTAAAATGGAGGTTCCGCGCAAGGTCTATTACGAGAAGGAGCTCGAGTTGCGCTTGTCGCGCTCTTATGGGCCAGGTCGCTATGATCCGATTTATGAAGAGCGCGGAGTGGATTATCCCTATGGCTATGTACGTTGGACCGAACAACGGAACATGGAGGCCTTTCTCGGCTTGCTGGCCGAGAATAAGGTCTGCGTGGAGCGGCTGATCACGCACATCTTTCCGATTGAAGAGGCTTTGGCCGCTTATGGTCTGATCACGTCCGCCGCGTCGTCGCCCTACTTGGGTATCCTGCTTGATTACCATTTGTCCGAAGCGACCGCGCCGCCATTGGGCGGGAACGGCAACCCGCGTGTCGTGCCGGTCTCGAGCGCGCGCTCGAGGCCTAACCGCGCCCATATCACGCGGCCGGCGGAAAGGCCCGTGACCATCGGTTTCATTGGGAGCGGTAATTTTGCGCGCGCCGCGCTACTGCCCAATCTTCGCCGATTGTCAAACGTGCGGCTGAAGCACGTGGCGGCGGCCGGAGGTCTCAGCGCCAAGAGTGCTGCGCGAGAATTTGACTTTGAATATTGTACGACGGACTACGCCACTCTCCTTTCCGACAAGGAGGTTGACGCGCTATTTATTGCCACTCGTCATAACCTGCACGCACCTCTGGTTATGGCCGCCCTCAAGAGCGGCCGGCCGGTTTTTGTAGAAAAACCGCTGTGTTTGAACGAGGCCGAATTGCTGGGAATTATTGAGGCATGGCGAGCCGCCCCGACGGCTCACGTGATGGTGGGATTTAACCGTCGCTTTTCCAGATTTACGCAGGATATGCTCGACTTTTTCTCCTCTTGCCGGGCTCCCCGAGTTATTAATTATCGCGTCAACGCCGGCGCTCTGCCGCCCGATAATTGGTTGCAACTCCCGGAAGAAGGCGGGGGGCGCATTGTCGGCGAAGCGTGCCATTTCCTTGACTTCATGACCTTAATGTCCGGCGCTCTGCCGATACAAGTGTTTGCCACGGCTCTGCCGGCGGACGGCGGACCGCGCGACAATGTTGTGATCACCGTCAATTTTCGCAATGGGTCCATCGGGTCTCTACAGTACCTGGCCAATGGCGATCCCTTATTGCCCAAAGAGCGCGTGGAGGTCTTTTGTCAAGGATCTGTAGCCGTGCTCGAGGATTTTAAACGGTTAACTCTGCTGCGCAACGGTAAACGTAAAGTCATACGGCGCCTCGCCCAAGACAAAGGGCACTATCATGAAGTAAGAGCTTTCATAGATGCCGTCCGGCAGGGACTTGGCTCTCCGGTAGATTTTGGAGAGTCGGCGCTTGCTACACGCGCGACATTTATGGCCATGGCTTCATTACAATCGGGGACGACGGCGACCGTCGCTCCCGTAGTTTTAGGATAAATATCAGCCCCGACTTTGTCGGGGCGGCATGTTTATAGCCAAGTGTACCCAGAAGGAGGCCTCAAGCTCCGTAGGAGTGCCCAGCTTGCGAAGACGGCAAGCAGATACCAAGATGAAACTAAGGAAGTGTCGTAACTGTTCACGGGGTTCACTGAGAGCACACAAGAGACCCCCAGCGGAAGCTGGGGGGGACTCAGGCCCAGCCTACACCGGCGACGCCCCACTCCCCCAACCCCCTCTCCCCGCCGGGCGGGGAGAGGG
>JACOSC010000235.1 GCA_016179055.1 Acidobacteriota bacterium | reverse complement strand
CGACGTACCATCGGGCTTGCGCCTCATTTAGCGTCTCAAGCACTTTGAGCATCAGCTTGTCGGCCACGTCGATTGCCATGCGGTAGAGTGTAGCATATGCGACCTTAAAAGTTAAACTTTATTTTGTGGAGAGTCCTAAGCAGTTACAAGAAGAAAAAAAGCGAGTGATTAAAATCATCGGGAAGGATTATTCAGAAGCGCTGCAACGGGAGAGGATGCTGGCTGCCGCGGTCGATCGGCAACAGGCGCTGGCCATGCAGGCGCAAGAGAATTCGATCCAATACAACATTCTTAAACGAGAGGTGGAGATCAATAAGCAGCTCCTGGAAAGTATGTTGCAACGCCTAAAAGAAGCGACGGTCTCTTCGAGTCTCAATGCCAGCAACGTTACTATACTAGACCGCGCCGAAGTGCCGAAGCTGCCGTTCAAGCCTAATAAGAGAATGCAAGTATTGTGCGGCTTGATCGTTGGTCTGATGCTCGGCATCGGCCTGGCCTTAGTCATTGACAATATCAGCGACACCATCAAAACGCCCGAAGAAATAAACTATTTAGTTCAGCTCCCCGTGCTCGGGGTCATTCCGTTCTTCCCATCCCTGGGCGTAAATGGTCGGGCTCTGGCGCACAACGGTTCCAACGGCCATCGGTCAGCCGGCTCGCTTTACACAATCGCTTTCGACGAGGCGCGGTCACCCATTTCGGAGGCCTTCAGAGTCGTGCGAATGTCTATACTGCTTTCAAATCAATCCAAGGGCTCTAGAACCCTGCTATTTACCAGTCCATCGCTGGAAGACGGCAAGACTACCTTATCCAACAATATTGCCATTGCGCTTAGTCAGGTCAATCGCTCGGTCGTGTTAATAGACTGCGATTTGAGAAGGCCGCGCGTAAACAAGAGCTTCGGAATGCGCAACGCAAGGGGTCTCAGTTCATACCTCTCCGGCGAGGTTGATCTGACCTCGATCATTCAAAACACCCGAGTGCCTAATCTACATGTCGTACCCAGCGGGCCAATACCACTCAATCCGTCGGAGTTACTCTCGTCGGATCGCATGGACATGGCTTTGAAACTGCTGGCAAAGGAATTTGACTACGTGATTATCGACTCTCCCCCTCTACTGGCCGTTGCCGATGGTTATATCCTTTCCTCCATCGTTGATGGGGTCATCATCGTCGCCAAGGCCGATAGTATCCCCAAACAAGTACTACAAAGGACAACGCAAAAGTTGTCGGAGGTTAACGCCAATGTTTTAGGCGTTGTCCTCAACCAAGTGAGCGCGCGCGGCGCCCGTTATGGCTACGGAGGATACTATCACTATGGTGACGGAAATGGCGCCACTGCCTCCTGAACACCGTTTAACGCTACGTGGAACACGAGAGGCGAATCAAAAGTTCAAATTAGCATAGGAGAACCGACATGCTCGAACCCGCCCTACGCAGACCGGAGTACTTATCTCCCTTAGCTATTCAGGACTATCTAACCACCCCTCGCTGGTATGCCGTTCACACGTATGGACGACATGAAAAGAAAGTGGCTACGCAGCTAGCGGAAAAAGAAGCCGTTTGCTTTTTACCCTTGCGACGAGTTTGGAGCCGTTGGAAGGACCGGACCAAATTAGTAGAGTTCCCGCTTTTTCCTGGATATGTATTTGTCAACGTCTCCCTTAAAGACAAGTTGAAGGTTCTCAATACGGATGGAGTGGCTTGCCTGGTAGGCTTCGACCATAGCCCGATGCCGATCCCTGACGAACAGATTCACGCTATCATGGTTTTCGTGGATGAGGTTTTAGAGTGCGATCCGCATCCTTATCTGCAAGAAGGGAAACGCGTGGAAATTACGTATGGGCCCTTACGCGGATTGCGGGGGATCCTGGTGCGTAAGCAGAAAAAGTCCAAGTTTGTGATCTCCGTTGATTTGATTCAAAAGTCCGTTGCGATCGAAATTGACGCGTCGCATGTCGAGCCTTTGTAATTCTATGGTGGCGCACTCCAATGTTAGATAGGGCAGTGTATGTCGGTCTAGCGCTCCTGCTGGTGTTTACCACACTGGCCTTTGGGGCTACTGAAATCTGGTCGATGACGATCATGCAATTGGGAGTGGGGCTGTTATTCGGTGTCTACGTTATCGGCAAAATTCGTCAGGGCCGACTTGAGATCGCCAACCCAGACCTCATACTATTGTTTGTTCTGTTGGCTCTACTGGCGCTGCTGCAGGTGATTCCTTGGCCCTCGCACAACAATGCCCGCGTTATGCAATTAATAACCGGGGCGCCGGCGCCGTCCCCATTACCCTCAACGACCACCACGCTATCTGTCTATCCTTACGCGACAAAGCAGGCGCTGCAGCTCTTGTTATGCTACATGACAATCTTTATTCTGGCGTCTTGTTTGTTCGCGCAGCCCGCACGCACGGGGCCGCGACGGATAGTTCCAGAGCCGGATTGGTTGATTCACTTAATTATCTTCATTTCATTCCTGATTTCTGCTCTCTCAGTCTTGCAGTGTCTGGTCCCCAGCCCAATACTCTTTTTGTTCTCGGATGAAGCGATGCTCTTCGGCCCCTTCGTAAACCGTAACCACTTTGCGGGTTATATGGAGCTTTCGATACCCCTGGTTCTCGCCATCATGTTTCTCAGCGATCTCAAATTAGAACTGATGGTTTTATATGGGACGATAGCGGCGATCATGACCTTTTCGGTTTTTCTGTCGCTGTCGCGCAGCGGCATCGTAACATTGTTTGTACAACTATTCTTCATGGCGTGCTTGCTTCGCCGATCGCAGAAAACCAATATCCTTGGCTTAAAAGGCTACTTTATGACTTTTGCTTTCTTTCTTTTGGCGGGCGCATTCTTCTGGTCAAACTGGGAGCAGGTTATCTATCGCTTTTTTAGTATAGCCGACTATGTTGCGACACCGGTGCCCGGGCGCATGGCTGTTTGGAAAGATACGGCGGCAATTTGTCGGGACTTTTTCTGGACCGGCAGTGGGTTGGGTACATTTGTCTACGTCTATCCCCTCTATCAAAGTGTGGCTGGGAAATGGGAGGCCGCGCACAACGATTACCTCCAGCTACTCTGCGAAATGGGGATGCTCGGATTCGGCTTGGCGGCGCTCTTCATTGGAGTCGCAGTGCGTCGGTCGTTGTCATTAATCCAATCTGAGTCCAGTCGCAATAGGTTGGCCATTCGAGTCGGGTCCCTGACGAGTTGTTTGGGAATACTCCTCCATTCGTTTACGGATTTTAATTTACAGGTTCCTTCCAACGCCTTCTTGTTTTGCGTTCTTCTGGGAATTGCCACCGCACATATCGCGCCGAACGCGGCGAAGCACTCGCCGGCCACTCGGCCAATGTCCGAGCGCCTGTCCGAAGCGGTCGTTTAGGTCAGGCCCTTGGAATGGCCGCCGCACATGCGCCCGACGGTTCCCCTCGCAGACCCTCGCCTGCGTTAAGCGTCTATGACCGGCTTTAAAGTGGCGGGTCTAGACCATGCTGGAGAAAGATGGACCAATGAAGATATTGCTGTTAAACCAGGCGTTCTACCCCAACCCGGACGAGCCGGAACCAAAAAAGTTTGAAAACCTCCCGCAGGATGCTGTATAGTGCCCAACTGATAAATACTAGGAATGAGGTGAGGATGCGATGAGCTTGCTGACGGAACGCTATGCGGAGAAGATCGAAGGG
>JACOSC010000234.1 GCA_016179055.1 Acidobacteriota bacterium | reverse complement strand
GGATAAGCCTTCCCGAATTTCTCGTGGGTAACCGGCAGGGGTCTCCTTTCACAAAATTCCTCATCGAACGGATAGATGTAGGCAGGGCTGAGGGTCTACGACTGGCCGGCTAGTGGACAACTTGGCACTCTCAAGATAATAGGTATCGGAATAATTGAAAGTCTACTAATAATATCGGCCTCCAACGTGAATCCACCTTGGCTACTTCCAGATGAGTAACCACAAAAGAGATCTATTTCACAGCTTGAAAGCAAAGTCTGCAGCACTGAACTTTTCGACTCGATATACCAAACTAGTTTTATAATATGTTGTTCTATTGGCTGGCTGTTATCCAACCCGCTGTCCAAAATCCAAAGGGATTCTTGTCTAATAGGGCTATTAGGATTGCGAGGGTTCACAGGCGTGCCTTTCTCGCGCGACCCGGTCGGCACGGTCGCGAGGGCGCTATTGAGTTCTGCAATGCTCATCGATTTGCTATAGATCCTAAGCGAAGCAGTGCTCCAGGAGCCATTGGTTTTCATTGTAACCTCGATTACTTTTTGAAATCAGTCAAAATGTTTCCGATAGAATCCCCTACGTGCCCATCGGGAGTCTAGGGTAGATTTCTCCGGTTGTAATATCTACCAATACATCTGGATTCCTCTGCCGGCCACCTCTAGGCAAGAACTTCTTGGCCTCATGAATCGCGTCTTTCACCTCTGTCGGCGAGCGACGGAACGCCGCCGCCATTCTCCCAACTTTGTCGGTCAAATTAGCAGGATCCAAATTTCCAATCAGTTTTATCGTAAGCCCTACATTTGGCACGCCCGCGAGAGATATCATTGCAGTTACTAAGTGAGGTGTAAGATCCATCAGCCCCGGCTCCGGTCGGCCGTGATATTCGCCAAATTGCGAAAGCGGCAGGCCAAAACTATTCAGTAACGCCACCGGTTCCGTTTTGCTGGTCACCGTCACGTACGGGTTGGGGTCCCCTACTGTATATTGATTCGGAGCAAAGGTATTATCGCCTACGATTAGATATCGATTTTTGTCGAACGTGCAATCGGTGTCCTTGCACAAGAGCTTGCCGGCGGTATTAGAAGCCTCAACCGCTTCTCCCGTGGGATCGATAAATCGTAGCGGATTGTTTCTGGCGTAAGCGTAGAGATTCCAGCTTTGTGGGTTACTCGGGTAACTGTCATTACGAACATCATCCGGACTCGTGAACCGGCCATAGGTATTGACGTAGTACCGTGCGCCGAAATAATCTAAGCCGGATTCGTGGTCACGTAGCTGGCCGGTAAATTTCGGTCGGTTGCTGGGCGTGGGCGTTGTGTCTTTGCCGTAGGGAAAATAATCGTGCACACTAATGACGGTGCCTTGACTATCCGTGATCATCCGCACGGAGCCTAAGTGATCGGTGTGATAGTACGCCAGGGTCGCCTCCGCCCGTGCCTGTATACCGCCGAGGAGCCCCATCATTATGCCGATCAGCCCATAGATCTTGGCTCTTACCATTCGCCCGCGCCTACTAGAGCGCCTTGCCCGATTCATCATCATTTTAACCGCCTAAAAACTATGGCGCAAGGCGGCTCCCCAGCGCTCGCCTTTCGCGTATTTTCCCCTTTTATCAAAACTCCATGCGGGGTCGATGCGACGACACTCGGTCCCTTGCGGCGTCTATCCTCCTCCACTCGGAGGGCACTATTAAGAAGGCGGTCACCGGCTTGGCCTGACTCCCACCGAGCTCGGTCATTCGGCCCGACACCAGACTCCTGGCCACACGCCCTCAATATCTATAAACCGAGACTCACCGATTTTTGCGAACAAATTCACGCATGGTCTGAATATTTCGACCGGTTTAACAAACCAATACGACCAGTGTCTCTGGACATCCCTAACCCGGACGAGCCATAACCAAATTTTGGCGCCTGGCACGGGCCAATTTGCGTATTGCGGAAAATGAATGGCGAGATCTTGAATTTCTTCACGATCGCGCGTAGCCCGGAAGGCTTTCCAAAAGTTGTCTTCCGGCTTTTCACCCGAGCGCTGGACTAATTGACAGAGGGAGAGTTCCGGTAAGTGTTTAAAGGCCAAGTGGCGGTGAGTCGTGGCCCATGCGGCCCAGCGAGGATGGAAGTCGGAAGGCGGGATAGCTTGCAGGGATTGGTAGAGGGATTGGGAGTGGGGCTTGGGGGTCCGCAGGTCGAAGGGCGTTTGAGTATGGGCGTAGTGCAATAATTCTGGCGAGTAATGTCCTTTGTCGGTCATAAGCCCGGGGCGTACGAGAGCGTAAGGATTAGGTGGGCCAGTCTGAGCAAGCAGGGCGTCTCTTGAGAGACTTTCCTAGAAGAGGTGGCTAACCTCAAACACAGCGGTGGCATCCAGTGGACCTCCCGACAAAAGACGGCTCGTGAGACCTTGTAGGGGTTGACGGGGTGGTTATCGCGCTAACGAATCGTTCTTCCGCTCATGTTCAGTCATCTCTGATAGCGCACTTTCGCCAATTATTGATTTCCTCCTGACTTGGCGTCCAAGACTCCCTATCTTGGGGCTCAAGGAGCTCTAGAGTATCGGGCTGGATCTCTGCATATTTCAGC
>JACOSC010000243.1 GCA_016179055.1 Acidobacteriota bacterium | reverse complement strand
CCGCCCCTGGTACGTAAAATTATATAAGTTATAAGCCCTGAAAGGGCGGGATACCCTTCTGAACGATGAATACCTAATGCAAGAAAACGACGGCGGCCTAGAAATTGATCTTCTATTAGTGCGCCCTTTCAGGGCTGGCGACCTGGGGACGCTTTCTTTCCAGGGGCTGCGCTTTCGCTTGCCTCTGGCTATTATATAACGCTCCTTCAGAGCTTGGGATTGTAGGCGGTTCACCACTCCCTACAAATGTACAAACTCCAGGACCTCGCGGGACTGGAGTTTGGCATCCGTGCGTTTCTTAGGATCGAACTTCAGAAAGAACCACGCAATGCTGACGGACGTAAGCCCTGCCGACCCTCTTGGTCGTAACTCTTTTTGATAAATTTGCAATATTCTCGTGAAACCTTTCCAAGGGACCTGCGTCTAAACTTTGCGAAACCCATGTTAATGGCTTGCGCTGCAAGCCAAAACACAATCTACCTCCCCCTTACAAAACGCTGAGAATGAGGGACACCCCGTCCCTCATTTTTTTCTCAGCTTACCCCGAGTGATTTTTTGCCCGCACCAGTAGTCGCCATTCCATGCCGCTAAGCGGCGGGGGTCGCGCTCGTAGCCATTAACGAGTGCGCGACGCCTTCCGATCTCGACTCTTAAAATGGAAGAAGGCCAACTCTCTCCCGACGCGATTCCGTTTAGTCTCCGTACTCCAAGTCTGCTGATGCTCGCTACATGTCTGACTCGCCGTTTCATCGATTTTTACTTTACATACGAGGTTTGGCGTTGCTAATATTAATAAGTCTGCGTGTCAGAGGAGGTTCCGACGACCACGCGGACAGTTACTAGTGTCCGATTATGAACGATACCGCCACGCAATGTCAGAAATGCAAGAAGAACGCTCCCTCAGAGGCCAAATATTGTCCTTATTGCGGCATTGAGCTTTCATCGCCGGTAATCAAAGACTACTCATCATGCACTTATACAGAATTAATACTTGAAGCCAAGCGATTTGAGGTTGCCATCAGCAAGGATGAGCAAATGATTGAGAAACTAGTTAAGCAAATGCAGGATGGCACACTGAAGCTTAGCCATCGCCGAAAAACCACGATCGGTGAAAAAGCCGCATTTATTGATGTCGTAAGAAAAGAAGTAATGGGCTATAAGTGGGACACCGGCGGCCTCGTTCATCCCATAATTGGCGAATTAATTAGAATTAAGGAAGAACTCAAACGTCGAGACCGCCTAGAGGACCTCCAACGCGTCGAGGCTATTATTAGAAAGTTGCAGGGCAAAGGGTGATCGAGAAGAACGACACGATCACGCACAGCTAAAAAGCGTCTATGTGGCCCTATGTTTTGGACGACTAGTTTGACCTCTATCTATTATTAACCGAGATCGGTAAGGCCTTACGGCACACGTTGCACGACGACGGCTGTGCCGTACGCCAGCACTTCCGTCACGCCGCCCATGACTTCGGTGGCGTCGTAGCGTGCACAAATAATAGCGTTGGCGCCCATCTCGTCGGCATGCTTAACCATCAGATCAAAGGCCTCGGCGCGTGTCTGCTCGCACAAGCGGGTAAACAGCGATATGTTGCCGCCAATCAGGGTTTGCAGGCCCGCTCCAATCGTTCCAAAAATTGAACGGGAGCGCACGGTGATGCCGCGCACAACTCCCAGTGATCGTACAATACGAAACCCACTTATCTCAAGCCCTGTCGTAACCATGCTGCTATCCATAGCCATCTCCTTTCGATAGAATTTCTGATACTACCTCCGACCATCCGTTTTCGTTAAATCAAAATAAATGTAACCGAAGGTGGGTACAGATGGGAAGGGGGAAATCTGTGGTCGAGGTTCTAAATCACCGTCCGTCCCAGGGCGAGCGCATTCACAATATGGGAATGCCCAACACACAGGCCGTCCGTATGGGACTGTGGCGCTGCGCATTTTTGGAATGTAAGTACTCAGCCCATGGCGGCGGTTCCGCATCGGCTGGGTAGCCTGATACGTGGGTGGTTGAACGATTATGCAATTTGAAATCTGGACTCGCGCGGAAACCTTCCGGCTTGGTCGAAGGCGGGGCTGAACAGTTACTTTGGAATTTAAATGACTTTTACCTTCCGATCGCACGGCGTTGCTCGGATCTGGTGAGAATGTTATATTACGCTTGCGGGGAGTGATAGAAACCCCTCAGACGCTGTCTGCGACGTTGCCGTTGGCAGTGAGGAATTGATTACTATGAGTCAATCCGATGCGCCCTATGGTCCTGATCCGATCATTGAAGCCTACAAGCGGGACGTGGATCGCACGCTCATCCGTGAGAACTTGCGGCTATCGGTTGAACAGCGATTCGTGCAGTTGATGGCGATGCAAGAATTCGCCGAAGAGTTGCGACGGGCGGGTCGTGAACATGAAGGGAAGCCATGATCGACTTTAGCCAACTAATTCCGCGACTGGTCGATGCCCGCGTAGAGTTCATAATTGTGGGCGGCGCCGCGGCTACGGCCCACGGCTCAAGCCGCTTAACTGTGGACCTGGATATTGTCTATCGGCGAACGGCTGCGAATGTGGCGCGCGTCGTGCAAGTGCTCGCCCCGCTTCAGCCCTATTTACGGGGCGCACCCCTAGGGTTGCCCTTTCAGTGGAATGAGGCGACGATTTGGAACGGGTTGAATTTCACGCTGATTACTTCGATAGGCGCCCTTGATTTGTTAGGCGAAATTGCCGGCGGTGGTGGGTTCGATAGTCTCCTGCCCCACGCGATTCCGCTGCGACTTTTTGGCGTTGAGTGTCTCTGTCTCGGCCTGGAACGCCTCATACACGTCAAACGCGCTGCCGGCCGTCCGAAAGACCTGGAAGCCATTGCAGAGTTGGAGGCCATTTTGGAGGAGCGAAAACGCCATCCTTGATGCTTGACCGATTCCCACTATGTCAATTTGTCGGAACTCCAACCAAGGTATTACCGTCGCTATTGCCAGCCTCTTCGATTAACCAGAATGCCGGCTTGGTCGCTTTGTTGCCCGGCACAGAGCGCTGCACACGGGTCTGGCGGCCACTATAGCTTTATGGTAAAATTACGGCGCCATGGAGCCCGGCTTGGGTGATGTGTTGTGCGATGGTTAAAGCGTCTGCGCTTTCAATAGCGCCGCATTGTTCATGGAAAAGGTTGATACGGTCCGTGGGCGGTTAGCTCAGTTGGGAGAGCGTCGCGTTCGCAACGCGAAGGCCGAGGGTTCGAATCCCTTACCGTCCACCAAACCTTCTTCTCTTCAAGTCTTTTTAAGGAGTTGTTCATGCCCGTTTGGGGCGCCACGACAAACGAAAAACTGAGCGGGCGGGTGGACGGTACGGGTCTCACCCAGTCGCTACCGCTCCCGGTTCTGTTTCACCGGAGTTAGTTTCAGAAACGGGCTTAGAGTGTTTGATGGGCGATTAACTCAGTGGTAGAGTGCCATCCTCACACGATGGAAGTCGCAGGTTCAAGTCCTGCATCGCCCACCAGTTTCGCTTGTAAATGTTTTCATTCCGATCTTTGGGTAGAATATTCATAACTTTTTTTGGATCTGCACGAATACAGTAACGGGTGCGGTACTGAATCGGCTGGGTGTCCTAATGCGTGGTTGGTTGACTAATTAAGAGCAATCAAAACATTTTGCTAAGACGTTCACCTGAGCGCTCGACTCTTTAATCCGTATTGGGCTGGAGTGTTCGGTCTCGGGTCGAGAATCCTTTGGATTCGAAATGGGGGGTTGGGGTTTTACCAATCTGTTGGCACTAATTAATTGTCGAGGAGCCAATGCGATGCGAATTACGAATCTTCTACTAACCGGCGGGATGGCCGGCGCGATACTGCTTTTCTTCACAGCCGGCGCGCCGGCGGAACGAATCCGTAAAATCGACTTTAAGGATACTACGCTGAGCAACGGGTTGCGTGTGATTACTGTGGAAGACCATAGCGCGCCGGTGGTTTCGCTAGCGGTAACTTATAACGTCGGCTCGCGCAACGAGCGCAAAGGTCGCACGGGCTTTGCTCATCTGTTCGAGCACATGATGTTTAAGGGGTCGGAAAATGTTGGGCCCGGCGAGCACTTTGTTCAGATTTTTACCAATGGTGGCAGCATGAATGGCACCACTAATGAGGACCGCACCAACTATTTTGAGACGCTGCCGGCGAACCAACTGGACCTGGCGATCTTTTTGGAAGCCGATCGCATGCGTAGCCTTCTTATCACCAAAGAAAATCTCGACAATCAACGGCACGCCGTGCAGGAAGAGCGCCGTTTAGGCCGGGATAATCAGCCTTACGGCAAGAGTCGAGAGACTCTTCAGGAATTACTATACGACAACTTTGCCTATAAGCACTCCGTGATTGGCTCTATGGAAGATCTCAACGCGGCCACGGTAGAGGATGTCAAGCAGTTTTTCAAGATGTACTATGCCCCCAGCAACGCCGTCGTTACACTGGTCGGCGATTTTAAGACCGACGAGGCCCTGGTCAAGGTCAAGAAGTATTTTGGAGACATTCCTGGTCAACCCAGTCCTCCCACCGTCGATATGACCGAGCCGGAGCAAAAGGCCGAGCGGCGCACCACGGTGGAGGATCCGCTGGCGCGTTTGCCGCAGATCACTGTGGCCTACAAGGCGACGCCCGGCGACACTTCGGACTTTTATGCGCTCCAGATACTATCCGCCACGCTGCAATCCGGCCAAAGCTCGCGGCTCTCTCAGAAGCTGGTAAAAGAAAAGGAATTGGTGCAAAGTGTTTTCGGATTTATCGCGGAGCATCGTGGAACGGGCGCCCTCTATATCACGGCCACGCTGCAACCCGGCCGGAAAGTGGAGGCCGTGGAAGCGACCATTTATGAGGTCATAGAGTCGCTCAAGAAAGAACCCATTGCTGATTGGGAATTTCAGAAAGCTAAGAATGCCTCGCGCTACGGATTCATACGCAGTATGGAAAACTCGCTGACGCGAGCTATTATGCTGGGCCAGTACACGGTGTTCTATAATAACCCAGACCTCATCAACCACCGTCAAGACAAGGTTGCCGCCGTGAAGAAGGAAGATGTGCGGCGTGTGGCCAACAAGTACCTTAACGCCGCGAACCGCACGGTTGTCGTCACGCTACCTAAGATGAAGATGGCCACTGCCGCGGTGCAACAGTAAAGGAGCCTGCCATGATGACAGAGCGAATAGGTTGGCTGAGTCAATCCATCCTCGCGATCATTCCGATGTTACTCTTTGGATTTGGGACCATGGCGCAGCAGCCCCCTACGTCGTTTGGTCCGCCACCCACGGACCGCAGCGATCAGTCTGTAAAGGGGGCCGTGATCAAGGGCAAGGCGCCGGTCAATAAAGACGTCTTAAGAGTAAAGTTGCCGAAAGCCTAGGAAACTACGCTTAAGAACGGCATGCGTCTGGTTGTTTTAGAAAGACACACGGTGCCTACCTTCTATATGGAAATGGTTGTGATGAGCGGCGGACTATCGGACCCGCCGACCCAACGCGGCTTGGCCTCCTTCACCGCCTCTATGCTGCGCGAAGGCACGACTAAGCGAACCAGCAAGGAAATCGCCGAGCAAGTCGACGTCCTTGGCGCCAGCCTGTCTGCCGGCTCTGGGCTCTCCTCGTTCCAGACCAACGTGAGCGCCTCCGGACTTGTGGAGAATTTTGACCCAACCCTAGAAATATTTTCCGACGTGATACGCAACCCCGTGTTTCCCAAGGATGAATGGGAAAAATTCAAAGCGCGCACGCTGGCCCAGTGGCAGCTACAACGGTCCCAGCCTATGTTCCTGGCGCAGGAACGCTTCCAGCGCGCGGCCTATGGCGACCATCCGGCCGCCTTTATAATGCCTCCGGCAGACTCCTTAAAGAAAGTAACTCGGGACGATCTGCTAGGCTTCCATAAGCGGCATTTTCAGCCTGGCAATGCCATGTTGGCCATCGTCGGCGATGTCACGCTCAAGGACATACAGGGGAAAATCGAGCAAGCTTTCGGCAACTGGGCTTCCTTGATTGGGGCCGGCGTGCCGAAGACTGTGATTCCACCAGCGCCTGTGCCCGGTGCGGCCAAAATTTTTCTCATCGACCGGCCGGCCTCCGTACAGACAGTTCTTCAACTTGGCAACCTGGGGATCACTCGTACGGACCCGGATTACTTCCCGCTTCTGGTCATGAACAGGATATTGGGTGGCGGGCCGGCGGCGCGGCTATTTCTGAACCTGCGCGAAGATAAAGGCTATACCTATGGTGTTGGCAGCTTTTTTAGTGGGTCGAAATTCCGCGGCACATGGACCGCCTTTTCCTCGGTAAGGACGGAAGTGACCGACGGCGCCATGCATGAGTTTATGGTGGAATTCAAGCGGATACGTGATGTGCAAGTCATGCCCGAAGAATTGGAGAACGCCAAGCGAGCCCTGATCGGCAGCTTCGCTATGGTGCTTGAACGGCCGGAAGGTTTATTGCAGAATGTCTTAACGCTGAAGCAATACGAATTGCCCTACGATTACTGGGATACTTATCCCCAGAGCGTTGAGGGCGTCACGGCCGCCGATGTTCAGCGTGTGGCGAAAAAATACGTAGATTTAGCGCATTTGCAAATCGTCGCGGTGGGAGATGTTTCAAAGATCCGGTCGGTAATGGCTAAGTACGGCGCGGTTGAATTATATGACGCTGACGGGAACCGCATCGATGCCGCGGGTGCCAAAGGGCAATCCGAGTAAAGGTGGAAGCGGCATCCTGCCGCTTGTCTTGAATAATGAGCCGCAAAAAAGCGCACAAGGCACAAGCCGGAAGGTAGAAGCGGCATCCTGCCGCTTGTCTTAAAAAATGGACAGCAGATAAATATTCTCCGCGCATGAAAAGTCGCATTTCTTATGATCGAATTTAATAATTTTCGTAACTGTTCACGGGGATCAGGGGCCAAGGGCCCGGTGGTACCGATGACTGTTAGGAATTATTGTGATTTGGACATTGGGTTGCAATGTGGATTCTTAACGGATTGCGGAAGTCTTTGGAAAAGAAATTCAAGCAATAGCGCCCGATCCCCGACCCCTGAACCCCGTGAGCGGTAACGAATTTTCTTTACTTCATTTATTGAATTTCATATAACAGTGATTTTCGCTGAAGCCTAAGTCTCAGAATTAAGGATTAAACGGAACCTCCCCACTCGAACTTTAACTTTCTGTTTCCCAACCACGAGATCTGTGGCGCCCACTTATCGAGATGAGCGGACCGCAGGACCGGGCTATGAGCTCTGAGGG
>JACOSC010000242.1 GCA_016179055.1 Acidobacteriota bacterium | reverse complement strand
GCTGAAATATGCAGAGATCCAGCCCGATACTCTAGAGCTCCTTGAGCCCCAAGATAGGGAGTCTTGGACGCCAAGTCAGGAGGAAATCAATAATTGGCGAAAGTGCGCTATCAGAGATGACTGAACATGAGCGGAAGAACGGCGGGTGCCCGGCTCCCATAAGTAGCTGAAGCGAACCGCCTTGAGCGTAATTTTTAGCACCTGACTCCAAGGAGCAATTCTATTGCGGAAAGGATCTCCTAGTCGCACAGAACCCCATAACAAGAGTCATCACAACCGTAATTCGCGGCGCCAATATTTCTACTGCAAGGATGGTACCTATACCATGACCATCAAATATGACGATCTCATTGAGATTTTAATGAAGCGCTGTTCGTGGGGAGATGATGCTTCCCCACGAGAGACTCTCTATGTGGATTTTCGCAGCAGTACAGAAATTGTCCAAGATGTCAAAGACTCGCTATATATACCATACAAAGGATGGAGGTAACCTGGCCATCGACGTGGATGAAGAAGGAAAAGCTCTTGGCATAGAGATACTGTAACACCAAAAGATTGACTGCCGTGAGTGTCTGACGCGAGGAAGTAGTTCTATTTAGGCGAGGTCAGTTGGTTGATCTGCTTTTTGATCAGCAGGCCCTCGATCACGCTCTTGATGACCTCCTTGGCATGCTCATCTAGCCGTTGGCCGCTTTCTACACCAGTAAATTGATGATGCCGGACTCGCCCACAAGCGTTGCGAGGGAAAGGGGCTCTGCACCTTCCGCCGCCGGCCGGGGCGCGTCGGACCCAGGCGAGAGAAATGGGAGAGAATGCTGCGACGGCTCCTGTTGCGTGGAGGAATGGCTCTCGCCGTATGAGGCGCTGAAGAAGCTGTCGTCTTGTCTTATCTCGATGTGATCCACATTGAGGCCCTGATCGCTGAGCGCGGTTTGCAAAAGGTGTAGGTGGCGCTCGAGGAAATCCTTCGCCTCGGCAGACCCGGTAGCAATCGAAACGGAAAAGTGATTGCCCTCCAAGGTGGCGCGCAGGCGAAGTTCGCCAAGATTTTCCGGATACAGCGACATACGAATTTCATTGCGACCTCCGGCCTGGGTCAAGGCTTGAGCCTTTTCCGCCAGCTCCTGCAACAGGCCTGTATCCAGTGTATGCCGCCCCGCTTCCTCGGCGCGGGAGAGCGCGTTGGGGACGAGGTCTTGCGGCAAACCGGCCACTCCTTCAATAAAAGGCTGCGCATGGCTCGGCACCGTCTCGATGCTACTTTCTATTGTCCGTTGTGCGCTCTCTCTTTGAACGAGCTCGTAGGCGCGCGCCGTTGAATGACTGGTCGAGTCGGAGACGGCAGCCGCGGCTACTACAGCCTTTATGGGAGGCGCCTCCGTATTAGATTGATCCTTGCGCGTGTTACTTGACTTTGGCGCAGGGTCATAGGAAGGCGGGTTGTCCTCGGCCTCCTGTGACCCAATACGGTCCGCCGCGGGGTTTGGCGGAAGTCGGCCGGGATAAGTCGAAGAACCCTGGGCTGTCCCACGTGTCATCATTCCGGCAACGTCCTTGCCGAAAAATTGCGGACTGGGCAATGCGGTTGCCTGCTCGTGCGACTGCAGGGCGCTTTCCACGCTGATCGAAGAGCCCCCTTTGGGGGAAGGAGCCCGCCCATCGGCCGCTGCCGGCTTGTCTGCTTGACTAATACTGCTACTCAGACTCGCATCGCCGGCCAGGTCCTTAATGGCCGACGATAGGGCGACCTTACGGACTTGCGCGCCGCTAATCGCCTTTCCCCGCATGTCGACATCGGCTTCCATCGGTTTCCGATGGCCCGTTATTGGATTCCGTATTCCCGTCGCGTTATCCGTTGCAGAAGGGTCTTTCGGCGGACCGACCTCTATCACGGGCGCGAACAGGTTTGCCGTTTGCCCACTAGTCATTACGCCGCCCGACCCGGCGCGCGTCCCTGGAACCATTTCACGCATCGGTGGCACAGAGATATTGCCTGATCGAATCCGATGACCGTCTCCTTCTCCCACATGCGTCTCAGGCGAAGCCTGATCCGCCCGAGCGGGAGGCGGGGTAAATAGTCCCCGGGGTTCTTGAGCGACCACGGCTCCCGGTAATAGAATGGCGGGTATCGTTTCCGCGGCATGATCGCGTTCCGGCGACGCCATATTAGTTTCCCGCTCCGGCTTTGATTGGCCATTTGTCGCCGCGTTTGAAACTCTTCGGCGGCCCGTGTCCGGCCGACGCCGATCGGCAACGGTCGCGCCGGCAACGCCCTCTTTATTCCCCAGTTCCTCGTTTGACTTTGTTTCAGTGGCGGCTACATCGGCGCGGGTGTCAGGGGAATCTTCAGCCTCTGAAGGGGTGGCCCCCGGCCGTAGGAAAAGCTCAGCGCGATCAGTCCGCCTCGGCGCTTGCTGCTCCTCCGCAAATATGTCCTTAAATCCTGGTCCGGCGCCGGCGGGCGCTGGGGACGCTACATCCTTGCCGTCCGAACTTAGAAAGGGCGGCAGCACTGATTCCAATCGATTCATTACGGTCTTCTCCTATCGATGAACTTGGCGAGTTGAAGTTCGTCGACGAATCGTTGTTCTTCCTTTTCGTAAGCCAATTGATGAGTCTCCCTTAACTTAGCTTCCAGTCGTTCCAGGACACGACGGTTCTTATAAGCGTGCGTGACCATTTCATTCTGCTTGGCCAGTTGTGTTTTGAGCCTGTCGAGCTGAGCCCGCTTTAATTGAATGATCTTGAGCAGACGCCGCAAGTACGCAAGATACGGCTCAGTCTCCACATGCATAAATGGCGCCGTCATGAGAACGGCCAGTTCCTCGCGAATCCTTCCTTGCTCCGCTTCGACATCGGTCAATCGTTGCCGCTCGTGATCGTAAAATACTCGCATGGAAGCCAGCAATTGTTTTTCTTTGTCCTCCAGATGTCTCCGGTAGTTCAATACCGTTTCTAATGGAAAATGATATTTCTTCATACCCACTTACCTACCGGTTCAGGCGGAAACGGCAACGCCGCCATTGATCTTAGAACTACTAGCATGGCGCACAGCCGGACTACAATAACGCGCGCAACGCGGCGATGGATTCCGCCAGCGCGCTCTTCTCGTCGCTTTTTTGCCGCAGAAAGGCATTGATCGATTCCATATGGCTTATGGCTAAATCTATTTTTGGGCTGCTGCCGCGCGTGTAGGCGCCGATATTAATCATATCTTCAGCTTTCTTATGGACGGCCAACAGCTCACGCAGGCGACCGGCTTGCTCGGTATGATCCGCCGCGGCCAGCGCGGTCATGAGCCGGCTGATACTGGAAAGCACGTCAATGCTCGGAAAATGATTACGCCACGCCAACTCGCGTGAGAGGACAATATGCCCGTCCAAGAGCGAGCGTGCGGCGTCGGCGATCGGCTCATTCATGTCGTCGCCTTCGACCAACACGGTATAAAAGCCCGTAATGCTGCCACTATTTTCAAAGTTGCCGGCGCGCTCCAGCATGCGCGGGAGCAAGCTGAAAACCGACGGCGTATATCCCTTGGAAGCCGGCGGTTCTCCGGCCGCTAGACCGATTTCCCGCTGCGCCATGGCAAAGCGAGTCAACGAATCCATTACTAGGAGCACATCGCGCCCCTGGTCGCGGAAATACTCCGCAACGGCGGTGGCGACCAGCGCTCCCCGTAGGCGCAGCAAAGGCGGGTTGTCCGACGTGGATACAACGACTACGGAACGCCGCAGGCCCTCTTCGCCTAAATCCTTCTCAATAAACTCGCGCACTTCACGGCCGCGCTCGCCGACCAGAGAAATGACGTTGATGTCCGCCGAAGTGTATTTAGCCATCATTCCCAACAGCGTGCTTTTCCCGATGCCGCTGCCGCCGAATATCCCCATGCGCTGGCCCTTCCCTGTGGTGAGCAAAGCGTCGATCACGCGCACACCAGTGCTCAAGGCCTGGTCGATGTTGCGACGACGCAGGGGATTCGTAGTGGGACTATGCAGGGGATATTCCGTTCCGCCAATAATCGGGCCTTTACCATCGAGAGGGTTGCCGACGCCGTCCATGATCCGCCCCAAAAGACCGTCGCCGACTCGCACCGTGGCAAAGCGCCGGCGCGCCACGATAACATCTCCAAACCTTACCCCTTCGAGTTTGTAAAGCGGCATAGTGAGTACATGGTGGTCGCGAAAGCCAATGACCTCTGCAGGTATAGCTGTGCCGTCACTGCGATTATATATGTCGCATAGTTCCCCGACAGAGACCGGCGGACCATAGGACTCCAAAACCAGTCCCACCGCCTGCTTTACCGCGCCCACCAGTTTGATCGTCTCGATGGACTGAAGCCGGGTCCGATACTTTTCCAAACCCATTTGAGGCGCTTCGTTGCTCATAGCGATTTGTTAAGGTCCGGTCTCCCCGGCGAGATGGCCTGATAAATAATGCGCGGCTACCAGCCATGCGCCTCCTTGGTGACGCTAGCCGGGCGCCATTTCAAGCAGGCCGGATTCAATCTCCTTAAATTGTTCTTCAATGCGGGCATCGACATTGCCGTATTCGGTTTCTACGTAGCAGCCGCCACGGTCAATCGAAGAATCGGATTGCAGAATTACGCCGGCGCTTTCTTTACCGAGCTGCAGAGACTCGGCATGCAGCAGCAATCCGTCATGATCGATCGGGTTAAGGCGCACTTTCATGGTTGTCTTCTCGGCAATGTGACTCATGGCGACTCTCACCAAGGCCAAGGTGACGTCGGGATCCATATTGACCTCACGGCGAACCACCTTCTTGGCTATAGCCAAGGCTAGTTGAAGCACTTCCCGCTCCACTTCGTGGTAGAGCTTGTTGCGTAGCTGACCGATTTCCAGAACCGTCTCGGCGAGACGTTTATAGAGAGCGTCCATTTGCCGTTCGCCCACTTCCCTTCCCGCCTTTTCGCCGTTCGCCAAGCCCTCGGCGAAAGCCCGCTTCTGGATCTCATGCGGGTCAATTTCTGCCGGTTCCGTATTTGGTGAATCGGCTTCATGAGGCTGCGACAGCGCCGGCTCGTGCGGGGCACACTCGGCCGGCTCGACGAAAGCCGTTTGGCGCGCCTGCCCGTCAATCGTAACGACGGCCGCGCTTGCCGTAAAAAGGCTACGGACATCATCCGCCCAGACTACTCCATTTGACTTTTCGACATTGGCCTGTGGCACCGAATGATAAGAAAAGAGAGCCAGCGCTTTGGCTTTCGAAGAATGGTTTTTAATGACGTGTCCAGCCATGGTTTGTTCTATAATGGAGTGCCCAGCTTAATCACTCGATGGCGCCAGGCTAGTAACAACGATTTTGGCTCTTTGGTGATGGCCAATAAATTTATCATTGGTTGCGACATCGCTTTCAGGGCGTTGAGGAACGTCTTCACTAAATGTGGCGCTACTTATGTCCTTCGGTTTCGCCCAGCCATGTCTTTATCAGGCCGGCCGCCGTCTGGGGCTCCTTCTGACTCAGTTCAAGCACCTTTTTCTTTAAGACCGTCATGCGCATATTCTCAGAAGTAGTTCCGCTGCCCAGCTCGGCCGCAATGGAGGCCTCCAAGGCATTCAGATCCGATGAAATGGCCGCCGTTCTCGGCGACAATTTGACTAAATCATCTCCTTTCGCTTCTCCGGCAGCGCTCGCCAGTGCGGCACGGGCCGCCACCTTGTCCGCGGCCGTGTCGACCGGCTCCAGCGCTTTGGTTTCCGCAACCGCCAAACGCTGCAGGGGCGCCAGTACCTGTCGCATCAGAGGTCGGAGCACTATCAGGTAAACCAACAGCACAACAAAGACGATAGCGCCATAGCGGATCCCTAACTTGATGTATTCCGAGTACCGATTGGCAAAGGAGGCCGGCGTATCGGCCTCCGGCAATGGCGCCGAGTTAAAAGCAATATTCTCTACTGTGATCTGGTCGCCGCGCTCTTTGTTGAAGCCGGCCGCCGCCTGCACGAGCTTGCGAAGGTTTTCCATTTCTTCGGTTGAGCGCGGAGCCGGCTGGTAGACCACGCCATCCTTAGCGGCCGCGGCCTTTTTGTCTTTCTTGGCGACCAGCTTATCATCCACCACCACCGCGACCGATACTTTCTTAATGCTGCCTTTAGGAATAGTCGTATGGCGAACCGTCCGGCTTACTTCAAAATTAGTAATCTCGTTTTGCTTCATACGCGCGTCCGGCGACGGCGCGGCCGGCGTGGTCGTCGGCAACGGAGAACCTCCCGGTTGGTTGGACCGTGTGCCGGGAATACCACTCATGGCGGCGCCGGCGAGCATTTTTTCTTCGCTTTTTTGCTGGCTGACTACCGCATTGCCGTTGGGGTTATATACCTCTTCCGTCAGCTCGCTGCTATTGAAGTCAAGCTGCATGGATGCGTTGGCACGAACCTTGCCGACGCCCACTACCGGTTCCAAGATTGAAATGACTTTATCGGTCAAGTCCTTTTCCGCTTGCCGTTGTTGTTCCACCTCAGGCGCCGTTAGGCCGCGCGGCACCCCGTCCGATGACAGTACAGGCGAAAGTACTTTGGCATGCGTATCGAGTATGGATACATTTTCCGGCCGTAACCCTTCGACCGCGGCTGACACCAGATGCGTAATGCCGGCGGCGCTGCCGGTCGCCAATTGTCGTCCCGACTTAAACCTTAAAAAGACGGACGCCTTGGCCGCCTCGGCTTTCTCAGAGAAGAGCGATTCTTTGGACAGGGTCAGGTGCACACGCACTTGCGCCACTTCGTCCAGATACCGTATAGTGCGTTCCAGCTCGCCTTCGAGGGCGCGGCGATAGTTGACCTGTGCGGTAAAATCCGTAATGCCAAAGTTGGTCTTATCAAAAATCTCAAACCCAATCCGTCCGCTTTGCGGCAAACCCTCGCTGGCCAGTTGTATTCGGATTTCATTGATTTTGTCGGTGGGCACTTTTACAATACCGCCCTCGCCTACTTGATAGGGGACTTTACGCTCCTTAAGTTTTGCGACTACCGCGCCCGCATCCTCGGAGCTCAATCCGGAATACAGTGTTTGGTATTCTTGGCCGTTCATGAAAATGACCAGCAGAATCAGGCCAATCATAACGCCGCCGCCAAACAGCACGATGGATATGCGCTGCGGAACGGTTAACCGGACCCAGATAGCTCTTAATTGTTCGATAGTCCCTGCCGGCGCTTCCGCCATTATTAATCTCCCCACGTGGGTTGGCTAAAGGAAGAATGACGAAGAAGGGAGAAAGAGAAGTGTCGGTGGGGGACGCAGAAAGGACCTGGAGGAAGTAGATGTAAAGACTCCACCTTTGCTGACCATCCCCCGCCCTTCACTTCTCTTTCTCCCTTCTTTATCCATCGTTGTTATAGCTGCATGCGCATAATCTCTTGATAGGCCTGCACGATCTTGTTTCGTATCTGCATCATCATTTGAAATGACATATCGGCTTTTTGAACGGCGATGAGGGCGGTGTGGACATCGTTCACTTCTCCAGTCATCAGTTTATGAATCTCTTCATCCGATTGTTTTTGTACCTGATTCACTTCCATGATTGCGTCCTTAAGAACTTGGCCGAAGGCCGGCCCTCCCTTGCCGGTCGGCCCCAGCCCTGGATCGGGTCGCATGGGTCTTGGTGTCGGGATATTCTGACTAAGTTTGCCGATAAGGATTTCATTCATATTTTTGCTCCATCAATTCAGGTTACAAGCGATGGGCTGCCCGACGGAAGCCCCCCGTAGTTATCATTACTTTCTCTATCGTTGCCGTGAACCCGACTTTCGCCGCAGGCGCTCGGCGCAACTTTGTTAGCGCAAGATATCCAACGAGCGTTGGAGCATCTCCTTAGCGGCATTGATGGCCGTTACGCTGGCCTGGAAGGAGCGCGCCGCGGAAATAAGATTCACGGTCTCCTCCACCGCGTTAATGTTCGGCAATTGCACATACCCGGACGGATCGGCATCAGGATGGTTCGGATCAAATTTCAGCAGCGGTGGGGCAGGGTCTGCCACGATTTCGCTTACTTCAACGCCGCGCGCTCCGGCGCCGAGCGGATTGCCCATCAACTCGGCAAAACCCATATCGCGACTGGCAAAAACGACGTCGCGGCGCCGATAGGGCCCTCCTTCAGGGGTACGCGTTGTATTGATATTGGCCATATTGCTCATTATGATTTCCAGACGGCGGCGCTGCGCCGTGAGGGCCATGGCACTGATCTCCATCGTATTAAATAAACTCACGGTTTATTTCCCCTCACTGATCGCGTGCTGGAGCTTGCGAAACCCGGCGCGCATGATTTGCGCCACTAAAGAGAACTTCATCGCCGTTCGAGATAAATTCAGCATTTCGCGATCAAGATCGACATTGTTAAGATCGTTCCGCTGCGGCAGCCCTTCCACTTCAACGGCATCGACCGTGGCTCCCGCGGGCCAACGGCCCGGCGAGTGCCTGGGGTCATGCCGCCGCAGTACAAGTCCCGGCTCTGGTTTGCCGGCGTCCCGCATGGCCAACTCGATTGAGAAATCTTGTGTGCGATAAGCCGGCGTGTCGATGTTCGCCAAATTGCCGGCGACGAGGCTCTGTTTGCGGGCGGTAAGGTCCATGTACCGCTCCATGGCCTTTTGTGTCGGCGCTTCCGGAAATCCAATATTCATGTCTTGTCCTCCTCAAGAGTGAACAATGCAAAATGTATTCCACGCGTCGGCGGCGAATTTCATAACTCCCAACATGCCGACCCGGCGTTCAGCGGCTCGCCGCCTCCTGGGAGAAAGCGGCGCGACGCCCGCAGCGTGGGGGGGGGGACTTCTTAGACTGCGAGCGGCGTGACGCGGGTTAGACGCGATGATGGACTTGTCGCACCGCCGATAGTTGTTGCCATGGGCGGCGAGTCCGCCGCTACGCCTGGTTAGGCGCCACGCTTCTCCTCTCGGTTCTTGCGATGAACTCTTCCAAGTCTTGACAATATGGCTTCTAACTGCGCTGAAACGTTGCCACTCGTGTTTGCGACGAGACGCGCAATCGCTGAAAGGGTCTTTGGGTCGTCTTTCGCGACCTCTGTGAGGGCAAACCGTGCGGCCTCACCCTGTGCGAGGGCCAACGCCTCTCGATACTCGATACTGTCAGGTTTTGGCTTCTTCTCGCCGATCGCCTTTAGCCGCACCTTCGTGTCTTCGAGAGTTGCCGAGATCGGTTCTAGCTGTGCGGCGATTCTCGCGAGAAACGTGAAGTCGTCGCTGGCGAAATAGCAAGCCCAGACGATGTCGAGTAGATACTGGTCCGTTGGCTGCATTGCTTTGTATGGATATTCCTCAAGAGACTCGTATCTCGCCATTTCCTTCTCGGAAACCGAAAGTTTCTCGCCGACAAATCTTATCGCGTTCAGGCGCTTCGGCGCGCCTGAGTACGCCATGATTTCCATGCCAATGGCTGCACGATATCCATCCGAGGAGGACGCGAGCGCCTTGGCGAATGGAGCAAGCAAGCTCGGGTTCTGGTGAAGAACCGTCGCGTAGAAACCGTAAAGAATAGCTATCGAATGCGGCTGGTTCGACTCTTTGGCCCGTTGCTCAAACTTGGCGAGGTCCAGAGAGAAGAAGCAATCCAGCGCTTTCTGCGGCTGGGGATCTCGATGGTAGCACCTCATGAATTGACTTAACCCTGGATCGAAGGGAAATAGGTTGAAATCGACGGCCGGAATGGACGGCGAAAGCGCGAGGATGATGGAGACTAGCAGCACTCTTACGACACGCTGGGTCATGATGTTCTCACTTTCGGAGTTCGCTGGTCCTGTGGCGCTGAACATGCTAATGGCGAATTCGAAGGCCCGCCTGCTCAATCAATATAGGGGCCACCCGCCTTGCGTGCACAAATCCGTAGGCTAATTTCACGGTCCGTTGCCTTAAATACTTCCGTACTCGACGAGTCTCGCTTAAGGAAAACAGGGCTTGCCTCTCACTTGGCGGCGACCAGTTGTTTACTTGGGCAAAAATTGCCGGTAGGCGGCAAAGATGACACGGCGACACCTCGGCTCTTGTATTCGCGGAGCTTGTTGCGTAACGTGCGCAAGCTTATACCCAATAGGCAAGCGGCGCGGGTACGATTACCGCCGGTTTCTTCCAAGGTTCTCAGGATCAGCTTCTGTTCGAGGTCGCGTAAGGAAGTGCCCGCCCTTAATCCCAGCGCATGGTCATCGCCGCTCTTGTCAAAGAACAAATCCGCAGGGTCTATCACGGCCTTATGCGCCAGGGCGATGGCGCGCTGCACGATGTTCTCAAGCTCACGCACGTTCCCCGGCCAGTCATAGCTTTTCAGCCACTGTATGGCGTCCTCTGAGAACGTTACGCGGCCGTCACCGTACTTCCGGCAAAAGTGAGCAATTAACAGGGGAACGTCGGCCTTGCGCTGACGCAGCGCGGGGACTTTTAAAGGCACGACATTTAAGCGGTAAAAGAGGTCCTGTCGGAAAGCCCCGGCGCGCGCCATCTCCGCCAAATCACGATTAGTTGTCGCGATAACCCGCACATCCACCGGAATCGGCCGCGTGCCGCCGACTCGGTCCACCTCCCGTTCCTGCAGCACTCGCAAGAGCTTGGCCTGCAGCAGAGGCGCCATCTCACTAATTTCATCCAGCAAGATAGTGCCGCCATTGGCCAGCTCGAACTTTCCCGGTTTGGACGCCGTGGCCCCGGTGAATGACCCTTTCTCGTGGCCGAACAGCTCGCTTTCCAGGAGACTCTCCGGGAGTGCGGCGCAATTGATCGCAACAAAAGGCGCGGCATGGCGGGCACTGTGGTTGTGGATAAAGTGCGCCAAGAGCTCTTTGCCGGTGCCGCTTTCGGCTTGCAAGAGAATGGTGGCGATCGACTGGGCGGCGTGACGCGCGAGATCCAGCAATTGCAACATGCACGGCTCGTTGGTAACTATGCCTCCCAGCATCGACTCCTGGGCGCTCGTCTTGTCGCCCAGGGCGCGGCGGACTACCGCCTCCAGGTCCTCCACGGAAAACGGCTTGAGTAGATAATCAAAAGCGCCCATCTTCATCGCTTCTACAGCGTCTTGCACGGTGCCAAAAGCGGTCAACAAGATTACCGGGGTGGGGGGCGCCATCATCTTGATCTGCCTAAGCAGCTCTATGCCCGTCATCGTCGGCATGCGCACGTCGGTGATCACCAGATCGTAGGCGCGCCCTTGCAATTTGCAGACGGCTTCGGCGGCGCTGGCCGCTCCCATGATGTGGTGCCCGATATGCTTCAAGCTTGCTTTTAACGCAATGAGCACCTGTGGATCATCGTCGACAACCAGCAAGTGATTCACACGCTACCTCCTTAACGCGCCGGCCGACGGACTCGGCGGACAGCGCTACGGGTACGGCCGCTTGCTCCCTCTGGATTCCCCCGTCATCCTGCTCGGACTCGGCGATGGGAAGCCGTATAGTGAAAGTTGTTCCCAGGTTGGCCGTGCTTTCCACGCGTATACGGCCGTGGTGGCTCTCGATAATCCGGTGCACAACCGCCAGCCCCAAGCCGTTGCCGGTTTTCGTGGTGGTAAAGTAGGGGTCAAATATCTTGTCGAGCTGCTCTCCAGGGATACCCCTCCCAGTATCTTTTATGCGGATCTCCAAGAAGCGCTCGCCGGCAGATTGACTCTCGCCGGAATAACCGACCGCCACTTCCAAGATACCGGAGTCCGGCATCGCCTGCAGAGCGTTGAATATCAGGTTCAGGAACATTTGCTTTAACAGTTCACGATCACCGGGGATGATAACGGGCACTGTCGGATAAGATTTCAGTAAACTGACGCCGCGGGCTTGTATAAGAGGTCCCGCGAAGCCCAGCGTCTCATCAATGAGCGAGTTCAAATTGACCGGCTGAAATGACGGCGTCCAGTCTCGGCTAAAATGGAGCATGTTGGTTAATATGGCATTGAGTGAACGTACGCCGACGCGTATGTGCCCCGCCCACACCGATGGCTCTTTACCGGCCGGCAGTGTCTTGCACAAAAGCGAGGCCAGGAGTTCAATGCTGGCGAGTGGGTTTCGTATTTCGTGAGCCAGCTCAACGGCCATCTCTCCCATGGCCGACAGCCGTTCGGCCCGCTGATTCTGCGCCTGAAGCTTTTTAATGGGCGTCACATCTTTTATGATAAAAGTAACTCCAACAATGTCGCCGGCGGGGCCCGCCATCGGCGAGCTGGAGACCGCCAGCACGGTGCCGCCGGTGTCGGCCTCTAGCTCCACGTCATTCAAAGACCGATTGGGCTCGAGCAAGCCGTTGGCAATGTGTGTTGCTATTGGGTGGGACCCAAAGAGGTCCACGCACGAATACCCGACTCCCTTGGCGCGCGCCTCCGGCACCGATAGCAAACGGGCCGCCAATCGGTTGCCGATAGTCACCTCTCCCTGAAGATCCACGACCACGACTCCGCAAGGTAGACTCTCAAGAATGCTGTTCAAGTAATTCCGAACGCGTTCTTTCTCTTCCAGGTTCTGCGTAAGTTTGCGGTTGGAGGTTTCCAGTTCGATCGATAAGTTTTCGGCCCGCTTCTGTAATTGACTATAAGAAAGCTCCAGCGATCCAGAGACTTTAGTAAACTGATCGAAAGCTTGCAGCAACAGGTCCTTGCTTTCCGGTTTGTCGGTCACGCCTGCCCCTACTAAGATTTGTTTTCCAGTCGTTTCGATTTTGCCCCGGCGAGAATAGGCAAGAACCATACCTAAGTTACGAACCTCAAGAATCGGCGGCAGAATCTGGAAGCGGCTACGGAAGACTGCCGACACGCGTAAAAAAGCAATACGGGAAAGCCCCGAATTTAGCACGCGGGAGACCGATAACCGGGGCTCTCCTGCCGGAGTCCTCATTGGCCGCGCGGGCCAAGAATGTGACGGAGTAGTCAACAAAGTGTGGGAGTATTGCTTCTTAGTACGAGCATGGCGGTCACCGTCTAGCATCTAAGCCGCTCGCCACGGTTTGAATGCCTAAATTTTACTGAAGTTCGATCATAAGAAACTCAAGGATGCCAAAATCCAGCCCCGCGGAGTCCTGGAGTTTGGACATTTGCAGGGAGTGGGGTACCGCTTACAATCCAAAGCTCCGAAGGAGCGAGCTATAATAGCCAGGGGCAAGCGCCGCGCAGCCCCTGGAAAGAAAGCGTCCCCAGCACGCCAGCCCTGAAAGGGCGCACTAAG
>JACOSC010000225.1 GCA_016179055.1 Acidobacteriota bacterium | reverse complement strand
TAGCGGTGACATCGAAATTACCGATCATGAAATAAAGATCATGATGAAAAAGAAAAGAAATCTGCCGGCCTTGCTCAGCGAAATGGAAAAGTTTAAAGATATGGTTATCCCCTGGCTGGATAATAAAAAACCGGTTTTCTCGGGAGCGTCGACGACCTGATTTTAGGGTTCATTCTGGTTCATGAAAATCGGTGAAGATCAAGAGGCTGATGGCGCGGCCGCGCAGATGATCCGGCGCCGTCAGTTGTATGTGTGCGTTGACTACGGCCGCAAAGCCGACCATAGAAAAGCCCGCTAGGCCGAGACAGATCATCGAGAATGGCACAAAACGAGACAAGGCAAAGCCAACCATACCGATCACATATAGAAAAATAGAAATCATGATAAACCGGCCCTTGTCGAACACGTTGCCCAAGAAAGCCACGGTGAGGCCGCCGATCACCGCGCCGGCCCCAAAGGATCCTACCAAGAGTCCCAGCCCGGAAGGCCCAATTTGCAAAATGTCCCGCGCAAAAATCGGGAGAAGAGTGATCAGCGGCGTGCCCAGAATCGTCGAGACGGCGATTAGGAACAAAAGCCAAGCGAGCGAAGTCTCTGAAGCCATATAAGCCAACGCCTGGCGAAATGATTGAATCCAGCCGGCCTCTTGACGAGCGCCCTTAGAGGAGGCGTTCGTAAAACGAATAAAGGAGAGCGCATAAATGAGGGCGACAAAACTTAAAGCATTGGCGTAAAAACATCCGGCCGTTCCAAAGAAGCTCAATCCCAGAGCGCCGGCCAGCGGCCCGATCAGCCGTGCCAAATTGAATTGCGTTGAGTTTAGCGCAATAGCATTGGAGAGATTGTCCGGCCGTGCAATATCGCCCACGGCCGTTTGATAAACCGGCCATGCAATGGACTGCGCCATTCCCGTAAAAAACGAAAATAGGATGACCCACCCGACGCGCACCAGTTTGAATTGCGTCATCAAACCTAAAATCAGCGCCAGCGCCAGCATCGCCCATTGCGTAGCCAACAGCATACGGCGGCGATCAAAACGGTCGGCGACCACGCCGCCGCCGAAGGCAAACAGAGTGATCGGGACGGTTCCGGCAAAGCCATCCAATCCCAAATAGAAGGGAGAGTTGGTTAATTGCAGCACCAGCCAAGCCTGCGCCATCGACTGCATCCAACTGCCAATGTTGGACAGAAACGAGCCGGTTATTAAATAGCGAAATTCCTTTTGCTGCAGGGCGGCGCCGATATCCGCCCAGCGGCGTGCGGGCGTTGGCTCTGGTGACAAAGGCGGCTCGGTCGATGGACTGGTTTGAGGTGTTTCAGGCATCAAGGGACTCTCTATCCTTCTTCAATATCCTAATTTAAACGCGCTCGTCATTCTACAATCAGACTATACAGCTTGCCGTCGCAGAATGATCTCTAAAATGTGTGCGCCTAAATCTCTTTGTTGATTATAACCGAGTCTAACTGAAGTACAAAGTGATGGAAGGGGTGTTATGCTAGGATTCATTCACCACAAAGACACGAAGGCACAAACTGGTTTTGTGAGCTTAGTATCATTGTGTTCCCGCCTTGGCGGGATGGTAAGATTTATTCTGAATGCTTCTCAGCCTTCAGAGGCTCGGATAAACCCTATCTCTTGTCTATTCCCACCTATATTTTTGACGCACACCCAGTTGGAACCGTCGCCGTGCTATAATTCCGACTCACGGGAGATAACACTATGGATGAATTCATGCGGGCGGCTTTGGCAGAAGCTGAAATCGGAAAAAAAGAAAGTGGAATTCCCATCGGTTCGGTGCTGGTGCGCGGCGGCCGTATTATATCGCGCGGGCGCAATCGCCGCCTACAGGAAAATGATCCGATGAAGCATGCCGAGATTGATTGCTTGATGCGCGCCGGACGCATCGGCTCCTATCGCGAGACCACACTTTATTCGACGCTGATGCCCTGCTATCTGTGCGCCGGCGCCGTTGTGCAATTTCGCATTCCTAAAGTGATCGTTGGCGAGGCGCGTACGTTTGCCGGCGCCGAAGCGTTTATGCGGGCGCACGGTGTGGACGTAGTCACGCTGGACGCCATCGAGTGCATAATCCTTATGGAGCAGTTTATTAAGGAACAACCGCGCCTGTGGAATGAAGATATCGGCGAGTAAAACCGCACGGACCGGTAGATGCCTACGGCGCGTGCGCCCACCTGTTCACACGACGGAGAAGAAGATCATGTGTCGATTCTGGTCAACGCGGTCCACACGAACGTTGAGCCTGTCGCCGATCCTGAAGATTTTCTTGCGACCCTTGCCAATCAGGCGACGCCGCGGTTCATCAAATTCATAGTAGTCATCCAATAAGGTTGAGACCGGCACCAAGCCGGCGACGTAAGGATCGGAAAGCTCCACAAAGAACCCATAGCCTTGCACGCGTGTAATAAAGCCGCGGTACTGTTCTCCTAACTTGTCCGCCATGAACTCGGTTCGCTTGATCTCCAGCATCTCTTTCTCGGCGGCGGCGGCGACGCGTTCACGCGCTGAGCAATGCTCGGCTACCTCGCCGAGTGTCGCCACTTCCGCGGTTACGCGCTCGCGATCGGGGTTCTTCCGAATGGCTTCTTTCAAGAGGCGGTGAACGACCAGATCCGGATAGCGGCGGATCGGGGAGGTGAAATGAGTGTACGTCTCACTGGCCAACCCGAAATGTCCCACATTCTGATCGGAATAGCGCGCCAGCATGAAGGAGCGTAGCATGAGATAACTCAGGAATTGCACGTCCTGGCCGCCGCTGAGCTGATCGGCTAGGCGCTGGAAGTCCGCCGGCCCGCGCTTGCCTGGGCGGCCTTGCAGATGATAGCCGAAGACGCGGGCCAGCTCGGCGAACTGCTGAGTCTTGGCCGCATCCGGCTCTTCGTGGATACGGTAGAGCGAGGGGATCTTGGATTCGAAAAGATAGACGGCCACGGTCTCATTGGCCAGCAGCATGAATTCTTCGATTATACGATGCGCCAGGTTTCTTTCGGATCGCTTAATGTTGGCGACGGCGCCGCTCGCCGTGAAGATCACTTCCGGCTCCGGAATGTCGAAATCGATAGCGCCCCGCCGGCGGCGCTTCCGGTTCAAGATCCCGCAAAGTTCGGCCATCCATTGAAAACTCTCTAGGAGGGCCGTGTGCTTTTCCATCTCCTCGCGGTCGTGGTCAACCAGTATCTTACTGACCGTCGTGTACGTCATACGGACATGACTGTTAATGACTCCATGAGCAAATTGCCGATGAACAACTTCGCCGGTCTCATCAATATCCATCAAAACCGACACCGTAAGCCGGTCCACATGCGGATTCAAACTACAAATGCCACTGGACAATTCCGTCGGAAGCATGGGCACGGCACGATCGGGAAAGTACACGGAAGTGCCGCGCAAGTAGGCTTCGCGATCCAGCGGGCCGGCTTCGGAAACATAGTGCGCCACGTCGGCAATGTGTACGCTAAGCCGGTAGTGGCCATTTTTTAACTTCTCCACGGCCACGGCGTCATCGAAATCGCGGGCCGTCTCGCCATCAATCGTCACGCTCAATTGCTTGCGAAAATCTTTTCGGCCGGCCCGGTCCTTAGAACCAACCGCCAAGGGCATGGATTGGGCTTCCTTGATAACCTCCGCCGGAAACTCTTTTGGAATTCTGTGCTTGTATAGGACAATCTTGTAATCAATATCAGGATCGCCGGGCGCACCTATGATTTCTAGGACTTTACCCAGCGGGGCCGCGTGCCGGCTGGGAGGGACGACCATTTCAACGTCCACGAACATGCCATCCGCCAAACCTTTTTTGATCTCAGCCGACGGAGGAGCTATGCGAATCTCATGAAGATAGCGTTCGTCACAGGGGATGACGTAACCACCCTTGGCGGTCGCAAAGTATCTCCCGACGATTCTTTCGTTGGCGCGTGACACCACCTTAACGAGGCTTCCCTCCAGCTTATTTCCTTTCCTGGCCTTGCTCGCAACCTTGACCAGCACGGTATCGCCGTGGCAAGCGTCGCCCATTTCGCGCGCCGGAATGAAGATGTCCTCACCGAGGCCGCTCTCCCGCTCTGGAGTGACAAAGCCATAGCCCGAGGGGTGGCACGTCAACTTGCCGCCCACCAATAGCACACGCGCAGGAATCGCATACTTGCCACGCTTAAGCTTCAAGACGACGTCTTGCGCGGCGAATTCATCCAAAACCTCGCGCAATGCTTTTCTTTGGTCCGCCGCCACATCCAAGGCGCGGACAATGTCGCGAAAATCGAGTACTTTCCCCGGATGCCGTTTGATATAATTCAGCACTAGTTTAGTCAGCATAACCACTCGCTTAGTTTGCGTTAATCGATAACAGGAAGTTAAACACGATCACAACCAGCACCTTCGCGACGGCCGCGCGATGTACGAACGGACCTGGAAATATCTGCGACGCGTAATGGACGCAGGCGAGGAACGCGACGCCCGCGCCCACAAGGCCCTGTCCCAAGTAGCAGCAACCATCGAGGAAAGCAAGCGTGTTGTTGTAAAACTATCGCGACAAGGCGAACGCTCCGCACGGCATAGGAAAATTTACGCGGAGTTTTGCACCGCTGATGCCACGGTCCCGGTAGCTGCGCTTATTCGTTGTTCGGTGTTGAAACGGTAAGATCGTCGAAAGCAATCACGCTGTCGGCCTTCGTCCACAGACCCACTTTACCCTTCGTATACGTTTTCTCGTGGGCATCAATTAGCGGTTTCCCATCGAAGTAGCAAACGATGTGGTCCCCTATAGCTACTACGCGCAACGTATGCCATTGATTCGTGGCTACCTTCACATTGGCGCCGGCAAACTGTATCCGTTTTCCGTTCACCATCTTGTAGAGGCGGAAGTTGTCCTCCAGCGCATTGGCTCGTACTACATAGTAGCTTTTGTGGTCGCGGAAACGGAACACCAAACCGATTCCCTGATCGATTTTGCCGGAGATCGATTTGCCTTTGACACTAACATCGACGTCGCCGTATTCCCCCTTATTTGCAATGAGGACTGGAAACCGGTAGTCGGTCGTATCGGCATCGACCTGCACCGCCACGTGGTTGCCGCTCGGAGCATCCGCCATCTCCTGGACTACCCATTTTCCCGGCGGGCCATCGCCCGTGACGCTCGAAGTGAAGTCGACCGGCGTCCGGCCGACCTTATCGTGGTCGAAATTATACGTAACAGGGACGGGCCCTGGCATCGCCGCTCGTATCCCCATGATGCCGAGGCCGGCTAACAGCCCAGCCATGACCGCGCCCAGTAACAGTCTACGTTTAATATTTATACTCATAAGCTCCTTTCGATTCTATGGTTGACGGGTGTAATTTCGGTATGCCGCAAGCTCCGTAGGAGTCCCCCAGTTTCATTTTTATTCTCTGCGCGTCGTTAAAGCTCGCCTACAATCGTGATTGGCCAGTAATACTTGCTCTTTGAAATGTCTAATCTCCAGAGCGCCCCAGAGGGGCGCCGGGACATTAGCCTGGGGCAAGCGGAGCGCCGCCCCAGGTCGCGAGTTCCCTAGAACACAAGCGCCCCGGCAGGGGCGCTCGTGGTGGGTGAGGCCATGAGTCCTGGGGCAGCACTGCGCTTGCCCCAGGCTAATCTCCTTGCGCCCCTGCCGGGGCGCGTGCGACTTTATAGTTCGCCTGCTTCGCAGGATTGGCGCCGGCCCGCTCCAAAATGTCCAAACTCCAGGCTCCTTAGAAACTTCCCCAGTTTCTTCTTGGTATCTGCGTGCCGTTAAGCCAAGCAGGGGAACTCCTACGGAGCTTGACGCTTATTCATTGGCTTCTAGCTATAAACATACCGCCCCTACGGGGCTGATACTTATCCTGATCTAAAGATAATTTCCATCTAGTCAAGTACATTATACGGAAATCACACCCTGGATGACTTGATTTGGTGTACTAAAATTACCCCTACGGTGACCCGCTATTGCGTCGCCGCTCTTTGTCGGCAGTAGGCATAAAGGGCATCGTAAACGATAAATTCCTTCGCCAGGATCTCATGATCGTCTTTCAGCCCGAGATAGCGAAACCCCTCGGCGATCGCTTTCAGTCCAGGGGCTTCCGGCCGGCCATAGAGGTCTTGCGCGACATCGGCGCCATGAACAATCTCGGCCAATAGATGAATGGCCCGATCGTTCATCTGATATTTGGACACCAGAGCTTCAAAACTGGACTTGCCTTCATGATGCCCCAGCTCCACACCGGCGACATCAAACGGAATGGCGCTTTCCCGCTCGGCAACTTCCAAAACCCGGTCGGCCGGAACAAAGAAAAATTCGGCCTCGGGGTCCACAAATTTTTTAATAAGCCAAGGACACGCCACCCGGTCCACTTTTACTCCTTGGCGCGTCACCCACTTCATGCCTTATCTCCTTGATTCGATGCGGAGCGTACGGGCTCTTCATCCAGCCCTTAACTGCCCAAACAAGAAAGCCGCCCACGCCCGCCCAATTCACGAATCCCTTCGGTTTCAGGATTCGCCCGCGAAGTGACGGTCGCTATCGGGCGCGCCGCGCAAGCCACGGACCTGCCAGAGGCGCATAAGCCGGGCGACAAAATCGGACGCCGGACGCTCCAAGATCTCCGGTGAAGATCCGACCTGGACCAGCCGGCCGGCTTGCAAAATGGCGATGCGCTCGCCCAGATAAAAAGCCTCGCCCGGGTCATGTGTGATATAAACACTGGTGATAGCCAGCCGTTGCTGCAACGCCCGAATCTCGGCCTCCAGTTCCGCCTTGAGATCGATATCCAAGTTGGCCAAGGGTTCATCAAAGAGCAATAAGCGCGGCTCGGTCACCAGCGCCCGCGCCAGCCCGACCCGCTGTTGCTCGCCGCCTGAAAGCTCGCTCGGATACGCGCTCGCTCGCTGGTGGAGTCGCACCAAGGACAGGGCTTGTTCGATCTTCTCCGGGCGACGACGACGCGGCACCCCGCGCGAGCCCAGGACAAAATCCAAATGCTCCCCCACCGTCAGATGGGGCCATAGCGCCAGATCCTGAAACACAAAGCCGATGCGCCGGTCTTGCGGCGAAACCAGACTGCGCCCCTCGGCGGCGACAGTAGCGCCATGAATCTCTATACGGCCTTCGTCTGGGATCTCCAGACCGGCCATCATGCGCAAGAGCGTCGTCTTGCCACTGCCCGATGGCCCGAGAAAGCAGAGTAATTCGCCCCGGTGCACCGTCAGCGACAAATGGTCAACCACCACTCGAGTGCCATAGCGTTTCGCGATGTTGGTCAGCTTAAGGAAATCGTCATTCATCCACCTTTCCTCCGTTCTTCTGACGCCGTCCAGCGACCTGCACAGCCGCCAGTAATCCCCCGAGCGATAGTAGAATAACCAGCGTTTGCATCAGACAAAGCTCCGCAACGCGCTGATCTGGGCTGTTGGCCATGATCGCATACACTCGCACCGGCAGCGTGGTCGTACCGGGCGGCGCCACTAACACGGTCGTTCCCAATTCACCGAACATGAAGATGAAACAGATCGTCCATATGACCGCGAGACCCAGCCGAGCCGCAGGGACCACGATCCGCCCCAGCATACGCCACCAGTGCGCACCGAATACGATCGCGGCCTCCTCACGCGCGGCCGGCAATTGCTGCAGATAAGCGCCCAGCAACAATGCCGCCAGCGGAACGTAGCGCGCCAAGTATCCGATGATAATCATCGCCGGACTGGTGTAAAAGGCGCCGGTCCAGCCCGTGCGATTCCACAATCCGATTAAGCCGATGCCCACCACCGTGCTCGGAACAGCAAACAAGACGAGCATGCCCACATCAAAAAAACCTCGCCCACCAGAGGTCGTGCGCGCTCGCCAGTAACCCAGCAGCAATCCAAGTCCTGTGGCTAGACTAGCCCCGATAATGGACAGCGCGATACTGGTCCCGATTTGAATTCGCGCGGATACCAACGCATCGAGCAACGCACGCCATGAGCCCGCTTCGACCATGAGTACGAGAAGCGGCCCGGCAACCATCAGCAGACCTAACAAAATCAGGTAGCTTTGGGCCGCCACGCGCGCGGGAGACGAGAGCCGTAGCGGTTGCTCGGCCATAAGGCTCGAGGTCAGTACACGGCCGCCCAGCAGAATCCGCGCCAGGCCGGCCGCCACGACGACGACCAGCAAGAGTGGCGCCGCCGTGGCCGTGGCGGCGCCAAAGTTGTAGAGCGCGGCAAACTGCGTGAATACCTCGGTCGTGTACACGCGCACGCCCAGCAGCGAGGGAACGCCGAACTCGGCCAACGCCAGTACAAATACCAATAACCCGCCGGCAGCCAAGCTCGAAGCGACCAACGGCAGCGTAATGCGCGCCAGCGTTCTCGAGGGGCCGGCGACCAAACGGGCCGCCTCGATGAGTCGCGCCGGGATCGCTCGTCGCGCGGCCTCCGCCAACAACATGGACAGTGGGGCTAATGCGAGACCCAGCACCAGGCCGGCGCCCGGCAAACTGTAAGCCCAGACCGAGGCTACATCGCTACCCATCCATCGGCTCAGCCATCCCGCACGGCCCATGACAAAAACCCAGACCACGCCCAAAATGTAAGGTGGCAACAGCAAGGGAACCAGCAGCACAAATCGCAATAGCAGGGCGGTCGCTTGTGGGAGTCGAGCCAGCAGCAGACCCGCGGGAACACCCAGAGCGGACCCGGCCAGCGCCGCCCAAGCGGCGAGCTGAATGCTGTGGCCGAGCAACCGGCGTTGGCGGGGCTCACCTAGGAGCTGAGCATAGTAGGCAAGGGTGAACTGCCCATTATGTTCCAGCGACCGCACAAACATGTAAAGCACAGGTGAGATGGACAGTGCAAACACAAGCACCCCCGCCAACCCAATAGTGCTGCGAGCGGTCCATTGCCGGTTTAAAATCTCAACTCGCATTTAAACACCATAAGTGATTGCTCTAACGATTCTCTTTTAGTTTCCGGTGGTGATCCGAGCAACCACTAACCGTTTGGGACTCTTCCCTACCGCGATGGTAGAGATCACTTTTCCAGCCGCGGTATCAATCACCGAAACATCGTTCGAAGCTGTGTTGCTCACGTAGGCATATCGGCCGTCCGCCGTGAAGTCGATCCAGTTCGGATCGAGCCCAACGGGAATGCTGCGCAAAACCTTCAGACTGGAGGTATCGATGACGAAAACGGCATTGAGAATTTGACTCGCCAAGTAGAGGTATCTCCCATCGGGTGAGAGTCCGGAACCGTGAGCCGCTTTGCCTTCGTTGGAGAAAATGGGTAAGCCGAGATCCAGTGCCGCAACCACCTTACGCGCTTCGGTGTCGATCACGGCTATGCCGTTTAGCCAGCGAAGCGTAAGATAAATCCACCGGCTATCCGGTGACACGGCCATGACGCGCGGAAACCCGAAAACTGGGATCTCGCCGATCAAGCTCCGGCTCTTATGATCGATGATCGAAATCTTATTATCGCCTTCGCTCGTGATGAAGACATGGCGACCGTCGGGCGCCGCATAGGCGATATGCGGATTACGCCCGACAGGGATAGTAGTCACCACTTGATCGGTTGAAGTATCAATCACCGATACCGTCGCGCTACCATTATTCGTGACGTAGATGGCTTGACCGTCACGACTGCTACAGAGCTGATTGGGCTGGCTTCCTACACGGATGGTGGTCATCACGCGATGGGTGGCGGTATTAATGACCGACACGTTGTTGTCCCCTTCGCTACTGGCATACACTTTACGACCGTCGCGTGTCCACGCGACGCCATGCGTCTTGATACCCGTACGGATATCAGCTACCTTGCGGTTCGTACGTACATCAATGACTGTGGTGAAATTGTCATCGAAGTTTGTGACATAAACCACCTCGGCCGAGTGCGATGGCTCCGCTCCACGGAGCGTTCCCAGCGGCAGGGCCAAGCCCATAGCTGAAATTAGAATGGCGAGCCTATTTTGTGTCCTCACAACGCCTCCTTTGCTCTATGAGCGTCCAGCGTCCTTTCACATAAACGGAAAGGGAAATAAAATAAAGCTCCGTCTGGTCACCGGCGAACGCCCGGTCGTTGTACCGATTCAAGTCATAGATGAGCCGGGCTCGCACGGTATACTTACCGGTCTTTAGCTTCGGCGCCCAAGTCAAGACACGCTCTTCTCCGGCCCGGATCGGCGCCTCATGCGGCCCCTGCGCGTCGGCTTGCAGAGCCGCCACAGCATCGGGACGCTTCTTGTCTTCTTCCAAAAAAGTTCGATCATCCGGGCGATCGCCGTACCACGGGGCGAACATCCATTCCCGGCTCGCCAGGATCTTCCCTCCGCGGCTGACCACCTCGGCTTTCAAATAAACTGACCTGCGGTTGGAGCCGGTCGGCACGGAATGACCGGCGCCAATGTTGATGGCATGAAACTCAAGGTCCGGTCGTCCCTCCTCCGCTTGAACAATCACCAAGTTCAGCGCCGTCCGCAGGCGTTGTGTCGAGTGCCCCCCGGTCCACAGATGTCTGGCCACCGCGCGGACCGGAACCTCGAAGTCGGACGACTTGCGAAGGGTTCGCGGCATGTGGCAGTCCTGGCAATGCTGGCGGCCGAGTCCCGGCTTGTAAAAGTCTTCCCGCCATTCCAGAAAGGTCTGTGTCTGTTTTCCAACCACACGTTCCCCCATGGCGTGACAGTAGGCGCACATGGCCGAAGTTCGCATTTTCGGATCGGCGACGGTTTGGTGCGGCGCCTCGACCTCATAGGGCCCACGAATTTTTCCGTCCGGCGTTAGGTGACAACTGGCACAGGTCAATCCGGCGGCCTCTTGCTCCCTTGGGCGGGCCTTCGGTTTGGCGATCTCAACCCGCTCAAGGTCCGGTATATCGAAAGCTTCCGGGAAATGACAGGCATTGCACGACTCCCCCTTCTCCTCAACGCCCCGGGCATGGACCGGAAACGGGTCCAATCCAGAAAGCGCGTGTAGAGTGGCCGTGGAGGAGACCTGCGCCGGAACCGTCAGCATCTTGTCTTGGGGCGATTGGTAGATGATCGACTTGTATTTTAAATCGCTGCCAAATCCCATGGCAAACTCTCGATAGATGGCCTCATGGCATGTTCCACAGAGTTGCGAGGGCGTCGCGGTGCCCAGCGGAAAATCCGGTGCGGTGGGGCCATTTACCGGTGGCCGTGCCGAATTCGATGAGGGGTGTCTCTCTTGACGTTCGGCGCCGAGCGCGAGCACAAGCCATAGCATGATCAGCCATAACGACACTATCTTCGTCAGCAACCGTACCCTACGACTCCGAACGACGCGGGGATCCCCTTTTGCATTTCCTGAGCATTCGTATTCCATACACGCCCGCCTTTCCATGATGGTTAGATTTCGTGATTCATGCCCCGTTATAGTCCATCCCGCTTTTTATAATTTCAAAATCCCTTGTAGCCGGCGGACGACCGCCTCAACGCGCGCGGCCGGCGCCGCATAATCGAATGTCATCGGTTTAAGCGAACCCACCGGTCGTACGTAAGGCGGGACCTCGACCCCCGTGTGCAGAGGCATCTGTCCGGCCTCCGATTGGGCCAGCATGCGCTCCACCTCCGGACTGAGCAAGTAATCGATCAGCTTCTGACCGTTCTTGGGATGGGGTCCCCCTTTAATCAGCGAGACCATATTGGGCAGGATGGGTACGCCCAGCCCCTGCTGATCCGTATAGACCATTTCGACCGGCTCGCCGGCTTTCTTGGCTACCAACACGTCATCGGTGTCCGTCCAACCTATTTTGACTTCGCCGCGCGAGACCATCTGCCGGACGACGGAGTTGCCATCCACGATTTTGATATCGTTGACCCTCAGATCGCTAAAGTACTTTGAGGCACGCTCGTCCCCCAACACGACGAAGAGAACGGCCGCATGGAATGATGTGGAGCCGAAGCGGGGATCGGCCATGGCTACTTGACCCTTCCATCGGGCATCCGTCAGATCGAACATGGATTGGGGCGCTTCTGTTGGTTTGACGAGCTTTGTGTTATAGACGATGACGCGGCTACGCACGGCGAAGCCTGTCCAGTAGCCTTCCGGATCTTTGAATTCCCCAGGAATGACGGCAGCGTTGGGTGACGCATAAGGCGCCAACACGCCATTGCGCTTGAGCATAATGGTCCGTACCGGCTCGTTGCTCCAGAAGGCGTCGGCCTGTGGTCGATTCTTTTCGGCCAGTAGACGATTGGCCAAGCCGGTCGATTTGGTCTCTTCGGTATCATAGACGGCTTTTACGCGGAGGCCCATCCGTCGTTCAAATTCTTGCAACACCGGCTCGGCAAAGACGCGATCTTCTGAGACGTAGATCACAACCTCGCCTGCCTCTTCGCCCATTTGGCGGCTCTCGGTACTGTTCTGCCGCGGACCCCCGCACGCGGTGACCACGGCCGCCACGCCCAACGCCAAGCCTATAAACGTCCAGGGATAGGAATTACGCTTCTTCGTCATAATCCTCCGTCATTCTTTTCATTATGAGATCACGCATACGGTGTTCGGTTATTTCTTCTGCGCATCCAGCGCCGCTTTTAACCCCCGGGCCAGGGCTGTCGTCGTCCCGACGCCCCAGTAGTGGAGAAAGACCATACGCGGCGACTCCATCGTCATGTGGTTGTGGATCGCTACAATGTAGATTCCCGCACGGCGTAAGGCTTTAAGTACAGGCTGCAGTTCCTCCTCGAGCATGGCAAAATCGCCATCGACCATCGCCTGGTCATCACTGCCCACGAAGGCCGCCCAGGTATTTACACCCATGGTGTTGCCAACTTCGTGGCCGTGCATTTTCGTCGTTCGACCGAGAGTGAGCTTATACACGCCGTTGGCCAACTCGCCTTTGGTCTCGATGGCGCTCATGATCTTCTGTGGATCCAGCGAGGTCTTTGCCGGGTCGAGACTCGCACGCGGCACGGGACCTTTGCCGCCGCTGGTCTCTTTTATTTTGGCGAACACTTTCCCTATTGCCGTAGCCAGTTTCACCGTGTCCCCCATTCCGCCGATGTGCATGAACATCACGCGTTGCGACTCCCAGAAGAAGTGGTTGTGCAACGCGGTAACTTCCAGCCCATTTTGCAGCGCCACGTCCATCACGGGGTTCACCTGATCTTCGAGGACGACCTGATCCCCCATGACCATGGTTTGATGGCCGGCTTTCATGAAAGCGGCCCAAGAGGTCAGGCCCATGGGCGGGGTCATCTTCACGCCGGCCACGGTCACTTGCAAATCCGTGCGCGGTAAATTGACTTTAAACACTCTTTCCCTCTCGTTGTAGCTGCCCTTGGCGCCCGTGAGCTGTTCGATTTTGGCCGTGTCCAGTTTATCGGCCGGGCTATCAGCGTTGGCTATGCGAGGCGCCGACGCGCGGGACTTTTCCTCCAAAGCTAGGCCAATCCGTAGGGTGGCTAGCATGAATGCGACACACCCTCCCAAGAGCATCACTCGATTGGTTTTCATAGTTGGCTCCTCTCTATGATTTAATTAACCCAAGTTACCGGCTATTACGCTGTTTACATTGGTTCCAATCCGTTTCCCTGATGTTTCTATTTATAGCTCCGTTAGTGAGTCGTCGCTTCCTCGGGTACGTGCTTGGTTTCGAGCGTCTCCAGGCTGCGCCACAAACGAGGCGGCAGCATTCCTAGCCCCATTACCGCGAGCTGACTGATAACGAACATGACCAGCCAGAACACGGCGCCGCTCATAAAGCCGTAGGAATGCAGGCCCACGCTCAACAGGTTGACACCGAACCATGACCATGAAGTGACGACATTGCCAAAAACGGACATGACGGCGATGCCCCGCTGTTGTACCAGTCCGCCCCAACGCGCATGCAGAATGAGCGCATTCCACAGCACGATGATTAGCGCGCCGTTTTCCTTGGTATCCCAACCCCAAAAGCGCCCCCAAGATTGGTCGGCCCAGATTCCTCCAAGTACGGTACCGGTGAAACTGAAGAGCGTGGCGAAACAAAGGATTCCGTAAATCATTCGACCGAGCTTCTTGTATTCTTCCTTGTCCACCGAGGCCGTAAACACGCCACGGAGAATGAACAAGATACCGAGGAACCCGGCCAAGAAGGTGGAAGAATAGCCAATGGTAATACAGGTGACGTGAGTGGCCAGCCAGAAGTTGGTGTCGAGCACGGCCTGCATCATTTCCAACGTATCCCCTCCGCTGGCCAGGTTGTGTGCTAGGATCAAGGTGAGAAAACCGCCCACAGCAGTCATAAGCGTGCCGGTACCGTCCCGATACAACTTTTCCAGGATCAACGCCAAAATACCCAACACCCAACCGATAAACACCGCAGAGGAATACAAATTCGTCACTGGAGGACGGCCCTGTAGGTACATTCGTGATCCCAACGCGAAGGTATGAACGACAAGCGTTCCTAGCGCGAGCCAAAACGCGGCGCGCCTCAGCGGTTGTGCCCAACCCAGCCACGCCAGGCAAGCCATGAGGCCCACGACGGCGTATAGTATTGAGCACTGGTAAAACGGCTGGAAGTGGTTAAAAAAACCTCGAAGCCAGAAGCATGGGCTTCGGACATTTGCCTGACAAATTCTCTGCGATACCGCGCCACTTCACTATTAAACTGCTCGGTCTTGCCCTCCGCATAGGCTTGAAGGATCGTTAGGAGGGAACGCACGGCAGGGCTGTCCTCGCCCTTCTGCTGAGCTTCGTGCGCTTTGTCGATAATCGTCATCCAGTCTCCTTGAGGCGACTGGGGTGGAACCGCATGGGGGATTGCGAGATCCGCTAACTGAATATGCAGCATCAGTTTCTCAGCAAACTCAAGCACCTTCTTGTCGAACAGGTCACGCCGGCCGGACTCAAGCTTTCTGGCACGGGTTGCTTCCTTCTCCAAATCCTCAATCTTGCCAACGAACTCCTCGACCGCGTACAGTAATCCAGGCCGCGCCTCCAACCCCAGCAAATTCAATACCTGATCATTTTCAATTCGAAAGACCTTCTTTTTCTCGGCGGCTCCACCTGGATGCAACCGGCTGGTCATCACGTCGAGTAACCATTCGATCGCCGGCTGCCGGCTGCCGGCAAGATCGACATACGTCTGCCGGCCGCTGATCATCATCAGGCTGTTGCGGACCAGCGTATCGAACGGCTTGACCCGGCCTTGATAGACGACCGGGATCGCTCCGAATTCCTGTAGGTGCATTTGGTTCTCTGGATCGCGCGGGGGTACCATCGACACGATCACATAAAACGCAGCCAGGCCTAGGACGATCCAAGTAAAGTATCGACTCATGCCTCCGCCCTCCGTCGCAAGAATTTGAAGAGGTGGATACCGAACTGAGCCAGCAGCCCAATCACCACCATCGCGCACGAGATGTAGGGCATAAACCAGCCCTGATTGCGCACGACCTGCAGGATGGTGGCACTATCATCCGGTTTGAAGGACGCCTGGTAAAACGTTTCGCCGGCGTAGCGCAGGGGGTGGTTCATATAAATCAGCACTTCGCGGTCGACGTTACGCAACGGATCCTCCAGGCGCACCAAGCTCGAAAAGTTCTTGGGCGTGTCCGTCCCGATGTATTTATCGTGGCGAAACTCTTTCAGGCGAAGGGAGTAGGGTTTATACGTCCTCTTGAACCGAAGAGATATTTCGAACGTCTTGCCGTCGAACATTACTTTCTGTGGATCCAGCCACAACGAAACGAGGTACGTGCCCAGTGATTCACTCGTACCTTTTTTTAAAAGCTCTGCATATGCCGAGGGCATGTCCACCATCTGCTCGGAATCCGTACCGGTCACTCCCGGACGCTCCAATACCACCGTCTTAAGTCCCTGCCCCGCGGTCGCCGGGTTTTGCACCCACGCCGGATCCTTTGGAATCCCCGAATTGACCATGTACTTCTTCACCATAATGTCAAACGGCAACAGATCATGACGAATCTTGCCTCCTTTCTTCAGGATCGACTGGGGAATAACCGTGATATCGTCCATCTTCCGGTCCGAAGGATCAACGATGGCTAGCTCGACGCTATGCATGTGCTCTACGTAATTCGAGGTCCCCCCTATGTCGATGGTCATGTTACCTTCTCTTGCGAACAATCCCGTGAAAAGCTCGCTCAAGAGCATTACAATCAACCCAAGGTGAATCAGGAAGATTCCGGCGCGCGGCCAGGCCATCTTGAACCGCACAGCATGGGCGGCCAGCACATTTACCAGCAGAACCCCTCCAATGAGCCATCCTCCGAAAAAGGGAAAGGCGCCTGGAATCTCCTTGACGAAGAAGATCTGAAACGGGATCCACACGAATGCCGTGCGAAAGTAGGTGCCGACCACCGTCCAGTTGTCCTCAAAGCGCTGCGCCAGCGAACCGCAGAACACGAGGAGGATGGCCATGGCCAACAGCACAACCGTCAACTTGAGCGAGGCCAGCGGTTTCAGCATTTTCTTGGCAATCCATAGGCCGGACGGGGCGGTTGCTTTGGTCATGTGCTTTTCTTTAAGCGTCATACTTCACCGATCGGACGAAAGCTTCAAAGGCGGCTTTTTGCCGCTCGACTAAATCTGCCGGACCTTGCAATTTGAAGAACCACGTTTGGTCGTTTCGGACAAGCACAACGGCGAGTATCCGTTGTTCCGGACCACCGAGGTCGATATAAGAAGCGCGGGTACCAGCAATGTCGATCTGTTTGATCTGTTGGGTCAGCTCGTCCTCACGGATTGGGTCGAGACCGACTTGGCCGCGCCAACGGTTGACATTCTGGAACAAGCCTCCCGCGGAGCCAGACAGTGGCACAATCGTAATCTCGATCGTTTGGTTACCATCGACCATCTTGAAGGCTGCCGCTCGCATACCTTCCGGATTGGCTTCCTCTTGCCAACCTTCCGGAACGGTGTACCTCAAGGCGGAGTGCCCATGCGCCTGACGCAGGGCAGGTGCTTCGAGCTTCGATACCTTATAGTGTCTGATCTTATCGTCTTGGCAACTGACAACTAGTCCCAAGAGCAAAACCGTGGACCATATGTTGGAATGGCGCATTAACCTGTCCTCTGTAACCGTTCAATTATCAACATTTATCTTTTAGTGGCTTCGTGTAATTTATTGGGCACCTATCCGTTTTCCGACGGACCTTTCTTTATACCGATTATCCGTTCACGAAATTATACCCTAGCACACAGAAATGAGAGGGCCATGAGAATAAGATTAAAGTTCTCTCATAATTAGCGTCGGCTCTGTCGTGTCTGGGCGATGGCCACGTCTTTACTATAGGGTTTAAAAGGCGAGGATTTTTTTCTTTCGCCTTACTATTACTGTTTAGAACGATGGCAACAATAGTGACGGTTTCGCCCTTTCAGCGATGATTCGCCACACTCCCTGCGTGTCCAGCGGCCAACAGAAGCCACAGATTTATAAAAGACAACACACCATACGCGTAGGCTTGCGGCATTTTGAGCGCGTTCTCCGCTTGCCACTTTCGCCAGATAGAGCGCGCAGCGGTGACACTAAACAATACCAGCGCTAGCCACGTGTGCACGGTAACACTGCTGTGAAATATAAAGGCGCTTTTCAACCGATCCTGAAGTCCGAGCAAAAAGTGATTTCCAGAGCCCAGGTCCAACCCGCTGTCGTGAACGCCTGCCAGCATCGCTAGGAGCATCGTTACCAGCGTCATCGTTAGCAAATTCTTCGACCACGCTGCGTATTGCGGCTTGCGGTTCACCCAGAACAACACAGTGAATCCCAACTCCAGCACCAATAATGCAATCGGAAAATGAATAATCCATGGATGCCATTGCTGGGGAGGTACGATCCAAAATTTCACTAATGCGCTCAGCAATTCTTTCATTGTCACTTGGACTTGCTGTTCTTTATATTTGTCCCGACTACCTTCTGCAATACAACCTCAAATTTTTCAAGATCCTGGTATCCATAAAATGTGCGCGCAATCTTTCCATCTGCATTGATAATAATAGTTGTTGGAAAACCTTTGTAATTGTAATCTTTCGCAAACTGATCGGTAGCGAGCGCTACGGCGTATGGCAACTTTAGCTCCGCGGCCAACGGCCCGACACCTTTCACCGTATCGGGTGTTACAAGCGGATCGACTGCTACAGCCAAGACAACCAGTCCCTGCTTACCATATTTCTCGTGCAGTCTTGACCACTGGGTCAACTCCGCGCGACATGGCGGACACCAGCTTGCAAAGAAGCCGATGACGGTGGGTCGGGCTTCAAACCTTGTGTAATCGATTTTTTGGTTGTTGGGACTCTTCAGGTGAAAAGGTTTTGTTTGCTTGCCATCCAATTCATGCGATTCTTCCGGGCGTAAAGCCGCGCGCGGTAACCAGGCTAAGGTAAGCGCCATTACGATGACAATGACCGCAGAGATTACATTTTTTCTCATAGACATCTCCAATCTAAATACGGGCTAGTCAGAAAATGTAAATTCCGACTCAACCGATAAACCAACACCTTCCTCTCCGGGTGTGATTGATTCTCCCATATTGGTCATGATACGCTCAGTCAATATTCAGTCCCTATGGTTGTCAAGTTGTTTTTCGCTCGGACGCTAAACAAGTACTTCCTGATTCGTTCTCTACATGCCCATCTCTGGCTGCCATCATCCCGTTACCAGATGGCCCGGATGGCGGCGTACACAGTACCAGCCGCCATTGCCCAGATGGCCACATAGGCTACCTCGATCTGCCGTACGCTAATGAGCAAAAACGCCATCGCCGCGATAGCAAAGGTCAATGGCCCGCTAAAGGCCTCTGGGACCAGATCGATCGAGACGACGGCGATGACCCCCACAACGGCAGCGCTGACTCCGGCCAGAAAAGACTGAATGCCCCGATTATGGCGCACGGGCTCCATGTAACGGGCACCCAGCAGCACCATCACGAACGAGGGCAGAAAAACAAAAAACGTGGCCAAGGCGGCGCCCGTGACACCGCCAGCGATAAAGCCGACAAAGGTGGTAAACAGCATAAAGGGCCCGGGCGTCGCCACACTCAGCGCCACCCCATCCAGAAGTTGGCCCGCCGTTAGCCACCGGTGCTCCTCGACCGCGCCGCGCTGGAGAAACACGAGCGAGGCGTAGGCTCCGCCAAAGCTGAACAAGCCTGTCTTGAACGACAGCCAGCCGATCTGTAACCAGCGTGAGTCCGCCAGCGTGACAAAACCGCCCAGCCCGCTGATAAGCAGGGGAATCATCCCGTGTGATCGTCGTAACCGAGGTATGCCGTCGACAATCATCAGATTAATCATCCCAGCTATCAGCAGGACGAGAAGAACATTTATTCCGCCAAAGCGCATCGCCACAAACGCGCCGACAAGCAACAGCGCCAGAGCGGTATTCTTAATGGCGGCGCGGCCGAGCTTAAGGATTCCGGCCGCAATAATGCCCATGACGGCGGGCTTGAGGATGTAAAGGGCATTATTCACCTGGGGCAGGCTGCCATAGTTGACATACAAGCCACTCAAGAGAACCATGACCACCGCCCCCGGAATGATAAACGTGAGACCAGCGATTATCCCCCCAAGCCAACCTCGTTTCAGGTAGCCAACATAGATAGCGAGTTGCAGAGCTTCCGGGCCCGGCAGCATGTGGGCAAAGCCCATGATTTTGACAAAGCGGTCTTTGGAAAGCCAATGAGCCCGCTCGACCATATGGTTGAACATCATAGTAATCTGCGCGACCGGGCCGCCGATATTAATGAAGCCCAACTTCAAGAAATAAAGGAACACCTCGCGCGCGGACGGCATTTGGCCGTCTTTTTCTTTCCTCTGTTCAACCATAGATTCATCCATAGGTATATGCTCCTCTGAAAATACCCCGGCAAAACAGAAAACAGAGCCGGGAGCGGTAGCGACCGGGTGCGCCGCGGCCTACGCGTCTCGGCCACCCGCCCGCTACCGCAGGCGGTTCTGTTTTCATTCGTCGGGGTTTCCCACCAAGGGGCATGAACAACTCCTAAAAATTACCCCCCATGTGGCTTGCAGGCGCGTATTGACCCCATCATCGTTGAACGACAAGCGATTCTTAAATTGATAATCAATGCTTATGCGCGAGATGTCCCCGATTCGCCGAAAGTATCCGAAGTTGAAGGCCCGTACATTTTGACCTGTGACTGAATCCCCGTTGAATTGGTCGTAACGAGCATACAAATTATCCTGCTCCGTAAGGTGGTATGTCGCAAAGAAGGCGCCGCCTGAGGAATGACGGCCCGGCCGGAAGGCGGGCGCAAACCGCGCGGGCAGGCCCAGCCGGGTGGAGGGCATATTACCGGCAACAAACTCTCCTCGAAATCCCCATCGACCCCAAGTAGATTGTACATCGACCCCGAAGACATTCTCGTTGTTGGTTCCGGCGAAGCCGGGCGGCAGCCGTTGATGGCCCCGTTGGATAGAAACTCCCGTCGCTAGACGGAGCGATTCGAAGCGTTTCCGCAGACGAAAATTGTAGTTCAGTTGCCGATTGTTATCGGAAAAGAAGCGGTTGCCGTTGAAGGCGCCGACAAAGTATTGAATATTCTTGAAAGCCGGCCGATCTAGAAAATCCAGATCGCCTTGCAGGAGAGCTCCGCGGTCGCGCTGGCCGGGAAAAAAGTAGCCGGCAAAGAGGGCCCGCTCGGGCGATTCGCGCACCGAACTGGATTGCTGTATATCAAATCCAAACGGTTTGATAAACTGGCCGGCTCTCAGCGTGATACGATCGTTAAGGTAATATTCTATGAAGGCATCGTTGACCAGTTCTTCGGGGGAGCCGTCGGGTGCGGGATGATACTGAAGCTCCAGACCCAAGCCCAATTGCTCATGGATGCGCCCGGACCAGCGCGTCTCGATACGGGACAATCGGAAATTCGACGGGAAATCTTCCAGAGTGGCGCCCTTATAGGGGCGGGTGGAATAACGTGTCTGGATGAAAATTTCCGGTCGCAAGTTTATTTCGTGTGGGCGCTCATTTTCCCCTAAACCGGGCCCAATAATTCTTTCGGCGAAGGGGGCGCGGGGCTCTTGCGATACGGACGCTGCAGGCGCGGGCACGGAGGTCGCCGCCGGCTCGCTAGGCGCCGCTGGGGCCAGACGACTTTGGGAAAGCTCGGCTCGCCATCGGCCCACCTCTAGCTTTAACGCCTCGAGCTGGGCTTGGGTCTGTTCCAGCCGTCCGAGCGCTTCACAGAGCTGCGCTTCGATTTTTTTTAGGGATTCCTCCGATGCCGACGACGGCGGCGGCGATGCGCCCTCCGACCGACTGACACCGCCTTGCATAAGGATAAGAATAACGAGAAGACTCGTACGGGTTCTCCACATGATTGCCCTCCTTAGTTGGCCCCGACCGGGATTGCCACGCGGAAGCGGGTTCCTTGGCCGAGGCGGCTCTCGACCGCGATGCGTCCCCCGTGCAGGTCACAAATCGACTTGGCGATGGCCAGTCCGAGGCCACTGCCGCCGAATTCCCGCGCACGCGCTTTGTCCACACGGTAGAAGCGATTAAAAATATACGGCAGGGCTTCGGTCGGAATGCCCGGCCCCGTATCGGCGACCTCAAGAATCGCTTGATCATCCTCTTGAGCGATGCGAATGTGAACCGAACCGCCGGCGGCCGTATACTTGATGGCATTATCGATGAGATTGGTTAGGATCTGGCGAATACGCAGCGGGTCGGCGTAGATTTCCACCGGTTCGGGCGCGTCGCACTGGAGATGAATGGATTTATCTTCCGCCAGCAAATTCATTTGCTCGATCGTGTCTTTACAGAGGCCGGCCAGATCCAACCGGCTGCGCTCGAGTTGGAGTTCGCCCGAATCGAGCCGAGATAGGGTCATCAACTGCTCCACAATCTTTGATAGCATACCGGTTTCCTCCAGCACGCTTTCCAAGACCTCGCGGGCCGCCGGTGAGAGGTGATTTTGACCAAGGGCCACTTCGAGTTCGCAGCGCAATACGGCCAGCGGCGTGCGCAGCTCGTGCGAAACGTCGGCGGTAAACTGTACGACTTGGCGAAAGGAACCCTCTAACCGCTCCATCATGCGGTTAAGCGTGGCCGAAAGTCGCTCGATCTCATCTCCCGTATGGGAGATCGGCAAGCGTCCGCTGAGATTCCGCGAAGTAATGGTCTCCGCCGTGCGGGTAATGACATCGACCGGGGCCAAGGCTCGCGTCATAAGCAGGAAGCCTACTCCAATGGCCAAAGCCAACGCGATCGGCAGGATAATCGCAAAGATGAGCACCAAACCGTGTAATGTATTCTCAACCGTATGGTACGGCGCGCCCACTTCCACGAGGAACGATCCCACCCCAGGGACGGTGTAGGGCAGCGAATAGATGAGGAGTTCGCCTTTGGCCAAATGTTCCTCACGAGTGCGCGGGGCGTAGGGTATGGGCTTTACCGCGGCCACCGTCGAGGGGTCAAAGCGGCCGTCTCGTGGGGGTTTGGATCGATAGAGGAATGTGCCGTCAGAGCGAGTCAGACGAACGAAGCGGCCTGTTGCATCCGGCGAAATATGCTCCTCGATCTCGTTGACGATGTACTCCGTGCCGGACCGGTTAATCTGACGAAGCCAGGTATCAGCAATCTGGAAGGCCTGGAGCGACAACTGCTCCGCTAAGCGGGTCGTCAGATAGCGCTCCAGACCAAAGTAGACGGCGCTCCCGAAGGCGATTAGTATAATAGCCAGCAGCGTCGCATACCAAGCGGTCAGTTTGAACCGAATCGAACGGGCGTTCATGGCGCCTCCCCCGAGTTTAGGACATAACCCACCCCCCGGACGGTGTGAATGAGCTTCGGCTCAAAATGACGATCGATTTTATTTCGTAAATACCGAATGTAGACATCGACAATATTGGTGAACGTGTCGAAACTCTGATCCCAGACGTGCTCGATGAGAATGGCGCGCGAGCAAACCTGGCCGGCGTTGAGCATCAAGTATTCCAGGAGGGCAAATTCTTTGGCCGTCATGTCGATCGGTTTTCCGGCACGCAGGACCCGGCGGCTGTTGCGGTCCAGTACCAGATCGGCGACTTGCAGATCGTTGCTGCGACGGACGGCCCCGCGACGGAGCAGGGCTTTGACGCGCATTACGAGTTCGGCGAAAGCAAACGGCTTCGTGAGATAATCATCACAGCCGCGCTCAAAATGCTTAATCTTGTCCGGCAGCCCATCGCGGGCGGTCAATATCAGGATTGGAATCGTCGGCTTTTGATCCCGAACGGTTTTTAAAATGTCGCTGCCGCTCAGCCCCGGCAACATTAAATCTAATATGAGCAGATCGTAATCCTGCCAGAGCGCCCGCTCCATCCCACTCGGGCCGTCGGACACCAGATCGACTGCGTAGCGTTCGGCCTCTAGCCCCTTTTTGATGAAGCTGGCCATTTTAAATTCATCCTCTACTAATAAAATGCGCATACCCGCCGTCCTTTCCTGTCGCAATTTATGTTTTACCACACGAAAATGAGAATCCCATGAGAATAAGATTAAATTTTTCTCATGAATGTCATACCTCTCTCCGCGTAAAATAGCTAAGTAACTAAGGGGTGGCCAGGTCGCCCACTCAGCACACGGCGATTTACTGAGCTTACGGCGCGCCGCCTCCCGCGAGATTCGCCGCGACTGGGCTTGGTCGCGCAAAAAATGAAATAATGGCAGAAGCGCTTGACTAGCCTGTCGCGGCGCCTTATACTTAACACTGTTAACTTATTATATACCGTTAAACACAGGTCGATATTATGGGTTCGAAAGAACGGCGCGGACGAGAAAAAAAGGAACTGCGGCAAGTTATACTGGACGCCGCCCGTGAGCTATTTCTCAAACAGGGCTATGAAAATGTCTCCATGCGCAAGATCGCCAACCAGATCGAATACTCGCCGACGACCATCTACCTCCATTTTAAGGATAAGGTAGATTTACTGCACTGTTTATGCCATGAAACGCTGTCCCAACTGGTCAAAGCCTTCGCCGCGCTCAGCCAAGACATGAAAGATCCGGTTAACTGTCTCAGAAAAGGCTTGCGGGTTTATATAGAGTTTGGCTTGAAATATCCCGATCATTACAAAGTGACTTTCATATTACACCCAGACCATGTGGACCAGCCGGGGCAGGAGATCTACGAGCAGACGGCCGCCATCAGCGAAGAAGCTTTCGGCTTCTTACGTCTGATCGTGGCGGAATGCGTCCGGCGAAAAAAGTTCCGCAAGGTCGATGTGGAAACGACCAGCCAAGCCATTTGGTCGGCCGCCCATGGGGTCACGTCATTGCTGATCGCGCATCATGAGTTCCCCTGGGTAGAAAAGAATAAGCTGATCGATCATTTAATTGAGATGCTGATCAAAGGCCTGAAGGCTTAGCCGACGCCTCTGGGGATGATGGACGACCGCTACCAATAATTATGATGGGCTGAGCGGCGGCCTTCCCGCGATTGAATCTTCGTAACTGTTCACGGGGATCGGGGGTCAGGGATCAGGGGCCATGGGCCCAGTGGTACCGATGACTGTTGGGAATTAGAGTGATTTAGAGATTGGGTAGTGGGGCGGATGCTTAACGGATTTCGGAAGTCTTTTGGAAAAGAAATCCAGGCAATATCGCCCGATCCCAAACCTCTGACCCCCGTGAACAGTTACGAATCTTCATTGCACGATTGAGCTATTTTGGAGCAGTAGCGATGGCCTCTTTAGCCTGGCGTAATTTATTTCATGACAAGGTGCGATTCGCCGTCACTTTGACCGGCGTGGTTTTCGCGATTGTTCTGATCGTCGTTCAGCTTGGCTTGTTCATCGGCTTCACCACAACGACGTCCAACGTCATCGATCACTCGAACGCCGACCTATGGGTAGTGTCCAAGGGCGTGCAGTATTTTGACGCCGGCGTGCCCGTCTCGGAGCGCAAGCTTTACCAGGTCATGAGTACGCCGGGGATTATTAAAGCCGAAAAATATATTGTGCGGTTTTCGCGGTGGAAGCGACCGGACGGGGCGGAAGAGAATGTTATCGTCATCGGCTTTAATCCCGACACCAGCATGGGTGGGCCGTGGAATCTAACGGTGGGTCACGTCAAAGATTTGAAAGCCGCGGATACGGTTTTCATAGATGAGTTCTATCGCGAGAAGCTTGGGGTTACGCATTTAGGTCAGGTGGTCGAAATCAACGGCTATCGCGCGCGGATCGTCGGCTACACTAGAGGCATTCGATCATTCACCACTTCGCCTTTCATTTTTACCTCCTTTAAAAATGCGTTGAACTATGGCCGTCTCATCAATGAAGACCAAACCATTTACATTATGGCGAAAGCGGCGGCCGGCGCCGACCTGGCCAAGTTGAAGCGGCAATTATCCGCCCGCGTCACCAACGTTGACATTTTTACGACCGCTGAATTCAGCCGCTCGACGCAGTTTTATTGGATGCTCACTACCGGCGCCGGCATTGCCGTTTTGATCGCGGCGCTCATGGGTTTAATTGTGGGAGTGGTCGTCGTCGCCCAAACCATATACGCCACGACGATGGATCATTTGCGTGAGTTCGGCACGCTCAAGGCGATGGGCGCGCCGAATGGATACATATACCGCGTGATTATCAAGCAAGCGATCATGAGCGCCATTATCGGATACGCGGTGGGTATGGCAATCAGCGCCGTAGTGATCCGCATCAGTCAAAAAGGCGGCGCCGCTATCAGAATGCCCTGGCCCATGGCCGTCGCCATGTTTGGCTTGACGCTCGCCATGTGCATCGGCGCTTCCATCGTTTCAATTAAGAAAGTGACCACCATTGATCCGGCCATGGTGTTTAAAGGTTAGGGCCAAAGGACAATGCCGAATGACTACTGCCATTGCCGTTAAGGATGTAACAAAAACTTATGCATCGGGCGCCGCCGCCGTACAGGCGCTGGCCGGCGTCACGATGGCGGTCAGCCACGGCGAGGTGGCGCTGTTGATGGGTCCATCGGGAAGCGGAAAGACCACGCTGCTGTCCATTATGGGATGCATACTGCGGCCTACTTCGGGCTTCGTGCAAGTGTGCGGGCGGGACGTCTCGGGGCTGAGTGAGGCCAAACTTCCCGCGGTCCGACTGCAACACATCGGATTTATCTTTCAAGGATTTAATCTGTTTCCCACACTAACGGCCGGCGAGAATGTCGAACTCTCCCTTGATTTAAAGGGTGTGCGCGCCGGCCTAGCCAAGTCGCGCTCCCGAGAATTGCTCGACGCCGTCGGTTTAACAAAAAAATATGATTCTTTCCCTGCGGATCTCAGTGGCGGTGAGAAGCAGCGCGTGGCGATTGCCCGCGCTCTGGCGGGCGACCCGCAAGTGATCCTTGCCGATGAGCCGACGGCGGCGCTTGATTCGCATAGTGGGCGAACAGTGATGGAAATACTGCGCACCTTGGCGCGGCAGCGTGATCGCGCGGTAGTTCTGGTGACGCATGACAATCGCCTCTTGGAGTTTGCCGATCGAATCATCCGTATTGAAGATGGCAAGATCATGCCGTCACCCATCCCCTATGAGGCAACGATCTCCGGCGCGGACGCGCCCGACTACAGTTCGATTAACCCAACCCCGCACGGGTAGTGAATTCGTTATGAGGTTGGCCGATAGAGCGAGCTTGGCGCGCGGCAGGTACCAACGCCCGAGGGCGTCGCCGCGCGGGAGGGTGTGATTTCTGTCTGATGTAAGCTCCGTAGGAGTCCCCCAGCTTGTCGTAACGACACGCAGAATAACGAGGAAACTGGGGAAGTTTCTTCGTAACTGTTCAGGGCGGTCACCCACCGGTCCCCGAAGGGGACGTTGTTAATAGCCGTGGGTGGCGCCTCGCGCCACCCACGGAATGCCACCACCAGGAGTCGGACCCTGAAAGGGTCCACGTAGCGCCCGGTGCAGGTGGACGGCTGCGACCCTTTCAGGGTCGGCCCGCGCGGGGATCTCGGTCCGGGGGTGGCATAACGCCACCCCCGGCTATTAACAGTGTCCCCTTCGGGGACCGGACGCTGAAAGGCCACCTTTTGTCGATAGGCTCATCAGTGGACTCTTTGAACACTTACGTTTCTCCTTCGTATCCGCGTCTCGCTAGGACGCGTGGGGGACTCCTTAGAAACTTCCCCAGTTTCTTCTTGGTATCTGATTACCGTTAGGACAAGCTGGGGGATTCCTACGGAGCTTACATCGTACCGAAATCACAACCGTTAGAAAGTGCTGGTGGAGGAAGTTATGAAAGCAACTATGCGGAACTCAATTTTGTTATTACCCATGGCGGTAATCGGACTGGCCGTTACGTTATTTATGATGGGGCGCAATCCATCGTCCCCGCCGGACAGCGCCGCCGCCCTCACGCCTCATAGCGAATCGGTAGTGGCCGCGGCCGGCCGTGTCGAGCCGATATCGGAAGAGATCAAAGTCGGCTCGGAGATCAGCGGCAGGATAAATAGTTTGACGGTCGACGAAGGCGACGCCGTACAGCGCGGCCTTACGCTGGCGGTATTGGAAAATCGCGACTATCAAGCGCAAGTGGCTTCCGCCGAAGCGCAATTGCTCGAAAAAGAGGCGGAATATCGCCGCATACGCAACGGCGCGCGAGCGCGCGAGCGAGGCGAAGTCTGGGAAGCGGTAAACGAGATCGCCGCCACCGCGGAAAACGCGCGTGTGGAGATGGAGCGGCGCCAGACGCTCTACCGGAAGGGCGTTATCGCTCGCGAGGAGGTCAATCGCGCCGAACGCGATTATCAGGTAGCCAAGGCGCGTTACGCTGCCGCTACGCATCGCCATGAGCTTATCAACGACGAAGCGCGCGAAGAGGATATAGCGCGGGCGCAAGCCGACGTCGCCTTGGCGAGAGCACGTCTGCAGGAGGCCCGCGCCCGCCGGGATAAAACGATTATCCGCTCCCCGATTGACGGGGTTGTGCTGCGTAAGCACTTGAAAGTCGGTGAGAGCGTGAGCAACGCCGCCGACATGCCCATTTTTACCGTAGCGGACACTTCGAAATTATGTGCGCGAGCTGATGTGGATGAAAGTGATATTGATAAAATCCGCCTGGGTCAGTCGGCTTATGTCACCGCCGATGCTTTTGGCGATCGCCGGTTCTCCGGCCGCGTCGTACGCATTGGTCAAGCGCTCGGCAAGAAGAATGTTCGCACCGACAAGCCCACCGAACGGTTGGACACCAAGATCTTGGAAACTTTAATCGAGCTCGATGATGGCCACGAGCTGCCCATCGGCTTACGGGTCGATGCGTTTATCGCCGTAGCGTCGTCGGTCACGCCGGCGGTAAGGTCGAAATAATCGGACTAGTCGAGACTATTTTGGCTCGTTGCCGAGGGTTCCGACGCGGAAAGGTAGGCGCGGAGTTTTACATCGTTACCCTCGCGATCCGGCTAGGACGGGCCTGGGGATAGCGTATTTATGAGAGGAATCGGTTTTCGTTTCGCCTTAGTTTTTCTTCTTTTCTCGGCCGCCACGGCGCCGGCGCAGGAGCGCGATCGCTACGCCCCGCCCGATCAAACCAAAGGGGCCTGGGAGCGCTTTTGGGGAAACAATTTCGGAAAGCAATTCGCGGCACCCACCGTGCGACTTCCGGAGAACGAAGACCAAAACGGCATAGCCCCGGTGGTGCGTAACGGCAAGTTGGCGCTTACGCCCGAGGAAGCGGTGCGGCTCGCCCTCTTTAACAACGTCGACCTACAGGTGGAGCGCTATGGGCCCTACGCTTCGTACTGGGGAATTGAAAAGAGCCAGGCGGCGTTTAATCCTTCTCACCTCTTGTCGACCTACTTCAACCGCTTAAACACTCCCAACAGTAATCTATTGGCCGGTGGTCTGAATCTCGAACAGAAGACCGGTCTCTTCGATTATACCTTTCGCAAACCGTACACAACCGGCACGGATTTGGAAGTCAACTTCGGCAGCCGGCGCTATGACACCACCAGCCAATTTATTTTTCTTAATCCGTCGGTGGCCACCAATTTGAGCATCATGGTTCGCCAACGTTGGTTGCGCGGTTTCGGCCGATCCAACAATCTGGTGTCGACTCGTATCGCTCGCAACAATTTGGCCATGTCAGAGCATGAGTTTGTTCGCCGCGCTATGGAGATCATTGCCAATGTCGAGAACGTCTATTGGGATTTGGTCCACAGCCGCGAACTTCTTAAGGTGAGGAAGCAGTCTTTGGACTTGGCCAAGCTCACGCTCGAGCATAACCAAGCGCGGGTCGAGGCCGGCACGTTGGCCTCGTTGGACGTAGTTCAGGCCGAAGCTGAGGTGGCGACGCGCGTTGAGCAAGTCGTAGTGGCCGAATACGGGTGGCGGAACTCCAGCGATCAATTAAAAACTCTCATTAGCGCGCAGGAGAATCCCGAATTAACCTCGGCGGAAGTCGAGGCCTTGGCTCCCATCGAGCCATTGCCGGAGGCTCCGCTCGGCGCGGAAGAAGCCATACGGATTACGTTAAAACATCGTCCGGAAATGAGCGCTCTGGAACTGGAGCTGGCCAACCGCGGCTTGGAGCTTGACCGCGCCAAGAACAAACGGCTTCCCGGCCTGGATCTGATCGCCGGGTATAGTCAGAACGGACTGGGTGGAAATTTCATGGAGACCACGCTGGCCGCCGACCAGACGTTGCGCTTGCTGCGCACCGGCCGCATGGTTCCCGGCGGGTTAGGGGATTCCTTGAGCCAGTTGTTTAGAGGAAAATTTCTAGGATATACCATTCGTATGGATTTGACCGTGCCTCTCGGCAATAGCGAGGCGCGCGCCGAACTGGCACAAGGGTTGATCGCCGAGCGCCAAGCCCGAGGTCGAATCAAATCCATGGCGAAACGGATTGGCCTCGAAGTGCGCGACGCCTGCCGGCAATTGGAGATGAATCGCCAACGTGTCGAAACGGCGCGGGCCGCCGTTCGATTTACCGAGAAAAAATTGGAAGGCGAGGAGCTCAAGTATAGCGTTGGAACCTCAACTACACGTTTTGTCCTGGAGGCGCAACGAGATCTGGCAGAGGCCCGTCTGCTGGAAATCCGAGCCCGCGTCGATTTTCTTAAAAGCATGGTGACGCGCGACCGCGCCATGGGTCTGACGCTGGCGAAGCATCGGGTTGAGCCGGCCGACGCGCTTCTTGGTAATCGATGCGTGTGTGAGTTCGGTACGATGTAAGCTCCGTATGAGCGTCATATAATAGCCAGGGGCAAGCGTAGCGCCGCCCCTGGAAAGGAAATCGCGCCACTTGCCTAAGCCCTGAAAGGGCGAAATAAAGGAGACGCACGCAAGTACTTCGCTATTCCGCCCCTTCAGGGCTCTAGTCCTTTGCCATCCTACTTCCCAGGGGCGACGCGCTTCGCGCTCTGCCCCTGGCTATTATATCCCGCTCCTTCGGAGCTAGAAGTACCTGCTTCGGGCTGTAACGGAGCAACGCGTGGCCTGCGGCAAATGTCCAAACTTCAGGACAGGCAAGATGCCTGTCCCTCCTTTCGGGCCGGCAGATTTCCGGGAAGCCTTGAACATTTCGCATAAAGAGTTAGTCCAATATACGGGCCGGAGACCCAACCGACCCTGTGATAAAATGAGCTGTGGAGGTAATGGCGATGAGAAGAATTGGACGAATAGGCCTAGGGCTGGCTCTGCTGGCGGCGAGCGGCCTTTGCGTTTGGGCGCAGCGGGCTGACTCCATAACGGTATCCGCCGATACCGTTATTCCCGTCAATTTAAATACCTTCCTTAGCACTAAGAATGCGCAGAATGGCGACAACTTTCATGCCGAGGTCAGTTTGCCGATTACTGTGGAAAACCGTGTGGCGATTCCCAAAGGCGCGGTAGTAACCGGAAGAGTGGCAGACGTAAAGCGGGCCGGCCGAGTCAAGGGCCGCGCCGAGCTGGCCCTCGTTTTTGAGAAAATAATTTTTCCTGATGGCTATACATCCGAAATCAAGGTAGAGCTGAAAGGCGCGCACGGCCGGGATTTTTCTAAAATGAAACCCGGCGATGAGAAGATTCGCGGCGATACGACTAAAGGCAAAGATGCGATACTCATCGGCCAGACGACCGCCACCGGCGCGATTATTGGGGGGGCTGCCGGCCGCGGCAAAGGTGTGGCCATTGGAGGCCCGGCCGGGGCCATAGGCGGCCTGGTTACCGTCTTGGCCACACGAGGACCCGATCTGGTGTTGGAGCGCGGCACTCAATTAGATTTAATTTTAAAACAACCCTTCATCGTGGAACGAGCTCGTTAGCCTTGTCGCCATCCGCATTCTCCCATACGCATTATTAAGGGAGTTATTCATGCCCTTTTGTGGGGCACCCCGACGAAGGAAAACAGAACCGCCTGCGGTAGCGGGCGGGTCGGCCGAGATGGGTAGGCCGCGGCACACCCGGTCGCTACCGCTCCCGGTTCTGTTTTACGGGAGCTATTATCAAGGGAGTTGTTTATGCCCCGGAGTGGAGCGCCACGAACACGGAAAATCAAAGCGACGTCCTGGGAACGCCGGCATCTTGCCGGCAGACCCGTGCTCGGTTTCGGATGAGGCCGGCTGGGAGCCGGCGCTCCCAGGTATTTTCAGGAGTCCCCCGGCTTGGTCTGACGAAAAGCAGATTCCAAGTTGAAACTTTGGGCCGGCCGGCTCAACGCGAATTATCCACACCGGCGCCCCGTGCGCTTCGCCGCGCCGCGGCGGTTCGATGTTTCTTGCGAGCTACTCGTTCTTCGCGCAATCCCATGTACTTGCCGAATTTGATGGGTTCCAAATAGCCTTTGCCCAAGTCCTTCATAACGGATAAATGGAGATGGCCGCCATGGCCCTGGCGCATGGCATTATAGCCGGAATGTTCCACGTGGCCGATGATGTCGTCGAGAGTGACCATTTGGCCTGGCTGAAGGGCCGCGCCGTCGGCCATGTGAGCATAAAACGAATAGTACCCGGCGGTCTTGCTGCGCGGCGCGGGCGGGTGATAGACAATTACAAAATTTCCACTCTTTAAGCTTACCGGTTTTTCCTCCAGCGGCGCGGTAGCCCACCACGCGCGATCGGTAATCCGTATGGGTTCGCCTTGGTTCACCTTTTCCCACCATTGTGATTCAGCCGCGACGACAATGCCGTGCCCGATGGGATAAACGGGTGTGCCCTCGGCGACGATCATGTCATAGGCTTTATGGCCGGAGAAGCCTTTCGTCGGCCTGCTTCTATACCCGCCGGCCTTGAAACGCACGCCACGTAGCGGCTGCTTGATTTTGGGAAGCAGCGTTGCGCTCATTCCGGCGTCGGAATATTCATCGTTTAGATCGGCCTCAAACTTCTTTCGCTTTTGCTCAACGGCGCGTTCTCGAGTTGTCTCAAAGAACTCATAGCCGTGAAACCGTCTCACGCGGTACCCACCATCGGCGGGGTAACGCTCCATGAACATATCAAGGAAAAATTCATCGGTAGGCAGTAGGCGGTCTCTGGATACGGTTGCAACGATTCTTAGCGGGACGGAAGCTTCGCGTGGGGCGTCCTTTACTTTGGTCTCATTCGCCGCGGCAGATATTACTCCTTCGGCAACGCCTACGACAAAGCCGAGAACTAAAATCTGGAAAAGCCTTGCAACGGCCACAAACAACCTGCTTCGAGTCATCAAGATTTATTATAAAACCGATGGCGCGTTCTTGCCTAGCGGAAAGAGGCGATAACGTTATGAGCTGCGGTTAATGAGAACAACCCATGGTTCGTCAAGAAGGCCGCCGGTAAGCACTGCTGATCCCAGCCACGAATCGGGTTTTCTTCGGCGACAAGACCAAGCGCGCTGTTGCCGTACAGTCTCGTCTCCTTGGCGAGGCTGCTTCGACGGCGGCATGGTTCGGGAAAGACGGTCAAAAGCTCGTTCGAAGTATCGTACGTCAGCCGACACTATATTGACGTCCCGTTGAAAAAATAACTTCCATTAAAGTGCTGAGCGTTTTTGCCGATAAGTAAATATGGAAAGTTTGTTATACTAACATTGGGTAGAGAGACTTTTACGGGGTGACTTTAGATGAAAATCGAAAACACAGACTATAACATCATACAGGAATCAGGCCCACAGCCTGTTGGAGGCGCCGCCGCGTCACGCGCCGAAGCGGCCCACGCGGCAGATAGTGATTCCAGATCGGCTGACAGCGTCAACATTTCGTCGACCAGCCAGCAGATAAATTCCCTCCGCGATCTCGTAAACGCCGCGCCGGATATTCGGCAGGATAGAGTAGATTCTATCAAGGCGGACGTACAGAGCGGCTCTTATGTGGTAAGCAGCCGGCAAATCGCCGATAAGATTATCGCCGGTGATTGAAGCGGAGGGTTCGCACAGCCCAACCCGGCTTCGCTAATATTTTCTGCACTGTACTGTAATGAATCGGCCGGCGCGGGAATCGCCAGTCCATAGGGCGATCACTTTGGTATTACGAAAAGGTACCTTTTTAAGCTTCAACCTCTGTCCCTACCATAGCGTGCCCCTCACGCACCATATCTCTCTTGTGCGGGATGAGTGAATCCATTGCGTCACCGCGATGACGCCTTATCAGACATGCGACCATTGCCCCTCCTACGCGGAATCTCCCTGCGGTTAAGGCTGGCGCAAGGATTGCATTGAAGTAAGGATGCTATGGAAAAAAAGCTCTTGCAAGTAATCAGAGTTGTTCGCGAGGAAATTGATTTGTACCAGGCGCTGGTCCGGGCTCTGGAGCAGCGCACCGATCTTTTGGTGGAGGGCGATATGCCATCCATCTCGGCTAATAACGAAACCACCGAAACCCTCGTGCTCAAGATCAAGGGACGGGAGGACGAGCTCCAAGAATTGCTCAAGTCTATAGCCAATGAATTGGAAATATCTGCGGAAGCGCTGACATTGTCCTATCTCGCGCGCGTCGCCGTGCTCCCCCACGCGGCGCAATTGCAGGCTTGTTATGCGGCCCTGACGAATATATTGGTCCAAGTAAAACGACATAACCACCGAAACGAAGTGCTGTTTAATCACACACAGGAGTATCTACAGGTGCTGGGCAGCTTGGTTATCGGTACGATGTCGTCATACCAAGGCAGCGGCGCCTTGCAACCGCCGGCGCTGAGAACAGCCTTTGTGTCGCAGGAAGCCTAGGCGGGAATGACTGTGCGCGCCCCTGCTCGACGGCTGGTTGGCGGTGGACCTCGACGAAGGAACTTGTCGTAACGCCCTGGCCGGCGCGCGTCGGCAAGGTTAGGAAGGGCGTCGCTCCACGCCCAAACTAAGGAAAGCAAACTTTATGATGACTCTTTTCTCCAACCTGTATTTGGGACTCAGCGCCTTGCGGTCACAACAACTCGCCCTATCCATTGCTGGGAATAATGTAGCTAATGTCAACACGCCGGGATACTCACGCCAGCGAGCCATTATGGCGGAGCTGGACCCTTTGCAAATCTCCGAAGGACAGTTGGGGCGAGGCGTGCGCATATTGGAGATCAACGCCGCCCGCGATCGATTTATTGAAGCGCGTCTGGTAAAGGAAAATCAAGGGCTAGGCCAGTTCGACATCATGAACCAAAATTTACAGCAAATTGAAGCGCTTTTTGCCGATAGCGGCGGCACCGGCATACGGGACGCGCTTACAAAATTCTTCAACAGTTTTTCTGATCTGGCTAATAACCCAACCAGCATCGCCACCAGGCAACAAGTTTTGATTGCGGGCAATAACGTGGCCGGCTCGATCCGCAATTCCTATGCCCAGATGGTGACCACGCAGAGCATCGCCAATCAGGGCATTAAAACAACGATCGATCAAATTAACGGATTAACCGATCAGATCGCGAAACTCAACACGCAAGTCGCCAGCGTCGAAGCGCTCGGCCAAGACTCCACCCGCTTTCGCGACCAGCGCCAATTGTTAGTAGGACAATTGGGACAATTGGCCAACATTAGTTACATGGAAAACGATGCGCGCATGGTCACTGTACAAATTAATGGTCGTTCCCTAGTGGAGAATGGCAATGCCACTGCGCTCGCCGCCACGCTGCCGCCGTCCGGGTCGCCAAACTTCACGATTACGATGAATGGGAACAATATCACGAGTGAAGTCACCAGCGGTAAACTGGGCGGATTATTGCAGGTGCGCGATGTTAATATCCCCGGTTATTTGCAAACGCTCGACACGATGGCCGGCGCCTTAATCACACAGGTGAATACCATTCATTCCGGTGGTTTCGATCTCACGCGCGCCGTCGGAGGCAGTTTCTTCACACCACCCTCCGTCGGGGCCAGCGCGGCTCAAACGATTGCCGTTGCCATTACCGATCCGGCCCGTATTGCCGCGGCCACCACGCTGCCGCCTTCCGGCCCTCCCGGTGACAACAGCAACGCCCGCGCCCTGGCTAACTTAGCGACGGCCCGCATCTCGTCGCTGGGTTCAGTAACGTTTTCCGAGTACTATGGGACGCTAGTGGCGCGCGTGGGCGGACAAGCCCGAGAGGCCGCTGACGGGCTTAAAACGCAGCGACAGATCGTACGGCAAGTGCAGAATCTGCGGGATAGCGTGTCCGGTGTTTCTTTGGACGAAGAAATGGCCAGTATTATCCAATATCAGAAAGCCTATGAAGCGTCCGCTCGCTTTGTCAGCATTGTGAATGCTCTAACCGACGAGACGATACGCATTCTAGGGTCAGGAAGGTAATTATGAGTATTGACCGGATTGTGTCTTCGATTAGCTATCGAGACTTTCTGGAAGACTTGAGCGCCACTCGCCGTCGCATCGAAACGGCCAGCCGGGAGGTAAGCTCGGCGCGGCGGATCAATTTTCCCTCCGATGATCCGACCAACATTTCCAACCTCCTGCAAGTCAAAGATGCCTTGGCCCAACTCGACCAGTTCGGACGCAATGCGGGAGCCGCCAAAGCGCTATTGAGCTTTACCGATTCCCTCTTGGATTCCGCCGTGAATTTGATGAACGTCGTAGTCCAGCGGGGCGTCGCCGCGGCCACCGATACTCAGAGTGTACAATCTCGCCGCGCCGCCGGGGATGAAATAACCGTGATACGCGATCAAATACTAAATTTGGCCAATAGCTCTTTCCAAGGCAGTTACATCTTTGGCGGCCAACAAAGCTCAACGCCGCCATTTGCGATCAGCGGCGGCGTTGTTACCTATAACGGAGATAGTGGCGTGAACCTCGTGGACATTGGGCCGGGGCTTTCTTCACCTACTAATATTCCCGGCAATCAAGTTTTCACTATCTCCGGCAACGACCTTTTTGCCGCGCTGGGCAACTTGATTACGGCGCTCAAGACGCCGGCGCCTTCGCCACCCGGTCCTACGCAGACCGTTCAAATCACCACGGCCATGGCCACTATAGCCCGTTCGTTTGAGCAGTTTCGCACCACGCGAGCGCAGATCGGAAGTTACTTGGGCGTCGTCGATCGGGCCAAACAGCTCTTAGACAATCAACGTCTACATCTGGTCTCCAGCATTTCCGCGATCGAAGACACCAATATGGCCGATTCCATTGCCAATCTGGTAAGGGAACAAACGGTGGAAAGTGCCACTCTCGGTGTCGGCGCCCGTATACCTCGGCGTACTTTGTTTGACTTTATTGGATGAGGCTTATGCAGATTCAATCGTTATCCTTCGGAGAGCTTACCTATTTTGCCGATGACGTGATCCGCTTTGCGGAGGGTTTGCCGGGATTCCCTAACCTCAAGCAATTCATTTTTCTGGATAGCGAAGAGTTCCAGCCTTTTCAATATCTGCAAGCGATCGACGATCCGCCTATTGCTTTCCCATTGATCAGTCCCTACCTGGTAAAAAAAGATTATCATGTCGTCATATCGGCCGAGGACGCCATGCCGCTTCATGCGGAAACTCCGGAAGATCTTCTGATTTATTCCATCGTGACTATTCCGACGCAGATTGAGCATACGACGATCAACTTGCTCGCGCCGGTGGTGCTTAATTTTCGTCACATGATTGGAAAACAGATTATCCTCCACGGCAGCGATCACCCGGTGCAGTTTCCCATATTGCAAGAGCAGGAGGCGCTCGCCGCGCCTTAAAAATCGAGGCATTCCGGTGTTAGTCTTTACGCGGAAAAAAGAAGAGCGCTTGATGATCGGCAACGATATCGAAATCACCATACTCAGTGTGGGCAAAGATAGCGTTAAGCTGGGGATTAAGGCTCCTCGCAGTATTGCCGTGCACCGCTGGGAAGTGTACGAAGCCATACGCGCGCAAAATTTAGCCGCCTCCAACTCTGCGGTCCTGTCTCCCGAAATCCTCAAAAAATTCTCCAAATAAATTCCGGCCGATGAGATCGGTTGGGCGATCAAGTTTGTTCGCCACTACCAGCGCGTGGAGAGGGTGTGACTTCCGAACGCTGCACCCGTAATGGCCGTAAGCACTGCCGGATCTATGTAACCCGGTAGGGCTTACATCCTGCTGAAATCAGGCCCCATGGAGGGCAAGATCGAACAGATTCTCGAGAAGCTTGATCTCGCAGCTCTGAAAGAGCGAGCTATAATAGCCAGGGGCAAGCGGAGCGCCGCCCCTGGTCTATAAGACTATAGAAGTTATAAGCCCTGAAAGGGCGGGATACCTTTCTGCTCGATGAATACGTATGGAAGACAACGACTGCGGCATAGGATTTGATCTCCATTAGTGCGCCCTTTCAGGGCTTGCGCGCTGGCGGGGTGTTCCAGGGGCTGCGCTGCGCTTGCCCCTGGCTATTATAGCTCGCTCCTTCGGAGCTGCGGGAACCAACGCTGCGGGTGATGCCCTGTTTCATGGTTGCGCGGAGACGGTGGCTTTACGAGCCAGCTTGCCCCAGTCCACGAGCGCGCCATGCACCGCCGCCAACACCGATTTAACCATCACGTAGTACATCACCTGACGATAGCAAAAGCGCTGCAAGAACAGCCACCACAATAGGCTCTTGCGCTCGCGCTTCTCCATGGCAAAGGCCAAGGCCGCAGCCAGCCAATCAACCGCTAGGAATAGCGCGTAATAGAACAGCACGCTATTTAGATTCGTCGTTGTGTACTCACGCGGGTGCGCCAATCTTCCCAGCCCGTCAGAGATGGAGGCCCAGATCAACATGAAGTCCATTAACGGCGAGATAAAAGGAAAGAGAATCTGGAATATCCACACATTAGGGAGCGAAACCATGCCGAGCGCCCCATAGCGCGGACGAAATAACAGGGCTATGTGCTTCCGCATACACTGAAGCGTTCCGAAAGCCCAGCGAAAGCGCTGGCGAGCCAGCGTACGTAGCGTGTCTGGCGCTTCCGTCCAGGCGATGGCCTCTTCTTCATAACCTACCTTGTAACCCATGCTTCGTATTCTTAGTGTCAAATCCTGATCTTCGGCCAATGTATCAGCGGCAAAGCCGCCGGCGCGCTCCACCAAACCGCGACGCCAGGCGCCCACGGCGCCCGGCACTACCGTGATGCCATTCAAGCTGGCGAAAGCGCGTCGCTCCAGATTCTGCGAGGTTATGTACTCGAGCGCCTGCCAGCGGGTAATCAGGTTGATCCGGTTGCCCACTTTGGCGTTGCCGGCAATGGCGCCGATGCGAGGATCATGAAACCGGCGAGCCAGCACCCTGATGGTTTCCGTCGCAAAAATCGTATCCGCGTCAAGGGCCACAAGGACTTCGCCTTGGGCCCGCTGCCAACCAAAATTGAGAGCGGCGGCTTTGCCGGCGTTTTCATTGCGAAAGACGCGCACGCGTGTTTCCTCATGAAAGCGCTGCGTGAGAATTTCAGTAGTGCGATCGATCGATCCATCATCAACAACAATGATTTCAAAGCAGGGGTAGTCGGAGGCCAGCACGCTTTCTACGGTGCGAACGATAACCCGCTCTTCGTTGTAAGCCGGCACAATCACGGATACCAAGGGCGCATAAGATTCGCCGGCATGGCGGGCGGCGCGGCGCCTCGCCCGAAACCACTGTGCCCAGGCTAATGATCCCACGATAACCAATCGTCCCAAACCAAAGATAATGCCGACCAGGAATATCCAGTGGACCAGCCATTCCGCCAATGAGAGCGCGCCGAAAGAAATCCGATTGGCGAACATAAAAAAGCCGCTCTCCGCCGGCAGGGGCGGCATGGCTTGATCGCGCGCCAGACCGGCCAGGCTCGATATCGTGACGAATCGGCAGCCCCGCGCCTGCAAATCGCGAATTATGGTAGGCAAGGCTTCCAATGTTTGCCGGCGATCGCCGCCGCCATCGTGGAGGAGCACGACTTGCCCCTGTTGATCCGGATCGGTGCCGGCGGCCGCGGCGATCGTCCGCTTGGCGATTATCTCAGAACCGGGACGAGCCCAATCCTCCGGGTCAATGCGCAGGCCGATGGTAATGTAGCCGAGCTTCGCCGCCCTTACGGCCGGCTCAACTTCATCCGGTGTCGTCGGTTCGGCATCGCCGAAATAGGGAGGTCGAAACAGGCGCGTCGACCGCCCGGTGAGCGACTCAATCAGCCGCTGCGTGGCGTTGAGCTCCAGCTCGGTTATGCGGCCGGGAATTTCACCAAGATTCGGATGTGTGAACGTATGGTTGCCGATATCATGTCCCTCGGCGACGATGCGCTGCACCAATCCGGGATTGGCCTGGCCGTTTTTACCGATGATGAAAAACGTCGCCGGGATACGGTGTTGCTTGAGCACATCAAGAATGCGCGGGGTCCATTTGGAATCGGGACCATCATCAAAGGTCAGCGCGATCAAGCCCGGGTGATGGCCCGTGCGACGAATCACGTAAGAGGATGGCGTCACCGAGTACTCTTCGCTCAAGATTAAGTTGGTTTTGGGATCGACCTGAATGACGCGCGCGCCGGCTTGCGGCGTCGCCGCTACCTGTAGTATCTCTCCGGCGCCCTCAAAATCGACATCATATCCGTAGCGTATGGTACGAAGCCCATCGGGAGGCGCGTACATACGCAAGGCGCCGAACACGGACCAGAGGGACGGATCTTCCGAGCCCAGTCGCCACAGAGCAAAGCCGGCCGGCTGATGGGCCAAAGCCAGCCGGACCTGGTTGTAGGCGGTGACGCCGTCCAAGAACCAGACCGTGTGCGTGGGCTCTTCGTTGTCTGTCGCATTTTCCACATACTGGAAATAAGGATTGCGGGATTGGGGATCAAACGTGATGCGGGCCTGCGAATCGCGCGCGGCGAGCACGGCTTCCTGAAACGTCAAGTCTTTAGCCTCGCCGTCCGGCGACCAGTCGTAACCGTAGGCGCCAATGCCGACGATCGTCTTGGCCGGCGTCAGCTCGCGCATACGGCGAGCGAGGGTTTCTTCAAACCAACTCTGTCCGGCAATACTCCCCAAACGACCGGCGGACCAATGCTCATCATAGGCCATCAGTAGTAGATAATCCGTCGCCGCAGCGTACGCACGATAGTTCCAGTCGGAATCGTCGAACGGCACGGCCTGAGCGACGATCCAACCGCGGGAGCGAAAAGTCTCGTGCAGCCGTTGCATGAAGCGCAGCAGGTTGTCCTGCCCGGCCGTGGGGACTTCTTCAAAATCAACGCAAATGCCCTGGAACGCGTTGAGCTCGACAAAGCGCGCCAACCTGTCCACCAGACGTTGGCGGGACGCTGAATCGGCGAGCGTGCGCATGAGGAGCGACATGTCCCACACGCCCTCTTTGGCGTTTTGCAGGAGAGGGACGATGGGCATTTGCGGACGCGTGCGCCGAATATAGTCGAGCGCGCGTTGATCAATGTTGCGCGCCAGCGGATCGTCGCCATTTTGCAAGCGGAGCCATTCCGGCGATACCCAATCGAGATCGGCCAAGTTACGCTTGAGCGACTGATAGCTCGAGTCATCCCAATTGACGTAAAAACCTATGGTCAGCGGTTTTGTCGGCGGTGGGGTGGTCGCCGGCGCTACCGTCGATGATGATGAGGTTGTAGGGGGGCGCGCCGGTTTAGGCTTTCGCGTCACGCCGGCGGCCATGGCGGCGCGTTGCAATTCTGATTGCGCCCGACGGGCTTTCTGCGTGCGCGGATTGGTCGTGAGAGCCGGCGGCCGCCAACGCGTGTCGCGGGCCTGCGGCAAACCGTTGATAGGGCGCAGATCGATGCGCGGCAGCCAAGGGTTGATCAGCAAGCTGGCGATCATAATGGCCGCCAGAGCCGTGACGGCCGCCGCCACGAGTAGACCGACTCCCCATACGCGTTTTCGGCGCGTTCCCTGCGGATCATAAAAAATCGGAGTGTTGATTGGAGATACCGACATAAATTCTCGAAAAAGATTCCTCTGAATGTAACCCCGGGCGAAACAGAACCGGGAGCGGTAGCGACCGGGTGCGCCGCGGCCTACTCGTCTCGGTCGACCCGCCCGCTACCGCAGGCGGTACTGTTTGCAATCGTCGCGGCGCCCAATAAGGGGCATGACTAACTCCAGCGCAACAGTACCGGTTGCGGTAGCGACCGGGTGCAATCCCCAAAAGCGATACGTTGCCAATAACCAAGGACCTTGCACAATGGTTTCCTATCGGAAACAGATTAAGTTGAATCGAGGGGAAAGGAACATCATCTACCGGAGACCATTGTAAATCGCATTGTGGATGAAGTAAAGCGTCCCCATTGTCGATACGGAAAAGTACCTTATTAACAGTGGTGGTGTAGCAGGTCTTTTCTTTTTGCAGGGCTGTGAAAATATAGAAAACGCTTTCCGCCGTAGAGACGACCCGGTGGGTCGTCTCTCGATGCTTCCGCACCGTGAAGCCAGGCGAAGCGGAGGTGTTTCAATCCTCTTTCAACGAGGCCTTCTCTCCGACCTGGATTCTTGTTTCCAGGTATGTGTTTGCTCAGAAAAATGTTTCAATCCTCTTTCAGCGAGGCATTCTCTCCGACTCAACATCACAATTCGTTATGCAGAACTTCATGAAAAGAAAAGGTGTTTCAATCCTCTTTCAACGAGGCATTCTCTCCGACCCACCGGATCCTAACAATCCTAATAATGTACAGAAAGAAGGTTTCAATCCTCTTTCGACGAGGCATTCTCTCCGACCTAAATTATCAACGACGAAACCTTGGAATTCTACTGCAACTGCTTCAATCCTCTTTCAACGAGGCATTCTCTCCGACAAAGCCTATGCCGGTCCTATTCACTACTATGAAAGGAGAGTTTCAATCCTCTTTCAACGAGGCCTTCTCTCCGACTGAAGCTGGTTGTCGCCGATGCCGGGAAGCAAATGTTTCAATCCTCTTTCAACGAGGCATTATCTCCGACCCGACGCAAGGCTCCAAAGTGTTCTTTACGGAGAACTGAGTTTCAATCCTCTTTCAACGAGGCATTCTCTACGACGCAATATTAGTTGCCCACAATCGCCCTCAAGGAACAATGTTTCAATCCTCTTTCAACGAGGCCTTCTCTCCGACTCTACTTATGAAGTCATGGTATCGATTATCTCTACATTCTTTCAATCCTCTTTCAACGAGGCGTTCTCTCCGACTTTAATATCAACAACGGCGGCACCGCGGTCTTGAAAGGGTTTCAATCCTCTTTCAACGAGGCCTTCTCTCCGAAATCGTACTATTACCGCCGCGGCTCTCTACTTTGGGTTCTTCGACCTGGCGATGGGGGCTTGGCGTGAAAGTTGTAAGTATTATTACTGTTGATCGCCGCAATCCACAGAGTTGTGGTATCATCGATCCCCACCGGCGGCGGCACGCCGCCAACGACCACGCCGCCAACACCATCTTCAGCTTCGAACCACACGCGACCTTTTCCTTTCGGGTCTTCGATACGCCGGGCACGCACCTGGTTGCCAACTTTAAATTGGGGGCTGGATCGCTTGGTACCTGGAGCGCCGCCTCCACCAGAAGCCGGCGACCCCTCCGTTGGCTGGAGCGTAACCATCCGCCCATACCCTGCGCTCGTTTTCCCCCCTACGCCCCAATGTTCGAGGGCTTGCGTCAGAAGCGTTAGAGCGAGGTTGGCCCATTTTACGCGTTGCTGCGCGTCCGCCGCATCACAAGAAACGGCGATGCGAAACGTTCCGGAAACGGATAGAAACGTAACGGGATTAGGATCGTCAAAATCCGTGGGGGCTTGGGAATCGTCATTCGCAACGGGCCTATAGTAATTGCTATGGTGAGGCGTCATCACATCGAGAGTCAGCCCTTGATTAGGGCGGCTCAGCGATTCCGGAGTGATCCAGCCATCGTGGAAGACAATATGACCTGCGTCGTCCGCAGCGCCGAAAAGTTCAAGGTAATCCTTGCCGCGGCTCCCAAATTCAGCTTCCTTTTTCCCCCACACTTGCACGCAGTAGTGGGCCGCTAAGCCTTTGAGGGCCGAGCCGGGAATGATTGGAATGCCGTAGGTATGATGGAGGGTTATGCCTGTTTCCAGGACATTCTCTCCGCCCAAGCCTATGACCAAACGGCCATGAACGGACATATAGCGCTCTGCGGCTGTTTTGGTGATCTCCTTCCAACGATCGAAGGCCTGTGTGTAGACAGGAGCGGCCGCCCGACAGGCCTTCAGTGCAGACCCATAAAGGTTATGCCGATCTTCGGGGTGATTCTCCTTGGGGTCTTTCAGGGGAGTATGTAGAAACCGCGCCAACAGCAATCCGGCATTGGTTCCCTCGTCGCGTGGAACGCTCCTTATATTATTTCGACAGGCTTGTCCGGGCATTAGTCCTCTCCTCTCAAGACGGCATCCGCATATCGCTTGATCCAGGTTGCCGAGGCAAGGGCCTCGCGGCTGTATCTTTGATAATCCGGCAGGGGCGCCTCACGCCCAGCCCGCGCCAATGTCTCGGCATCGGGCAGTCCAATAATATCGGCCAGGTCACTCATATATTGAACTGGGGCCTTCACCTGACCATAAGCGATGGCCTGCGCCAGGCCACAGGTGTGGACGAGAGCCGGGAAACTCCTGCTGAAACGCTTGTATTCCGCTTCCCCAGCTTGGTTCAAGCGGGCCGCCACCCGCGTGTAGGCCTTTTGTGCTCGCTGTTGATCACGGGTTGTCATTGGCCTGACCTCCTCTCAAAGATACATCGCACCTGGCCTTTACCGATCGTCGCCTTCCCCCCGATTTGCAGCTTCAGCTCGGTAGCACAGAATGCTCTCATTAATTGCTCCGGCGTTGCGCCGTTCCTGGGAAATACTCGGTCGCACCAGACTACCCCAGCCAGCATCACCTCGGCCGGAAGAAACTCTTCATACCATAAGGCGCCTTTCGCGACCACCTTCTTCTCCGGATCGATGCGAACGCGGGCGTGGACTTCCGTTCTGGTTTCGCATAAGAAATCAAACGAATCATTTGGGATTACGGCAAATCGTTTTTTAAATTCGTCCTGCCAGGTGGCGTCGCCGGGGAATGTCCATTCCGAGATTTTCTCAGCCCAAGTATTAATCGGGCCCTCCTGCACCGTGAAATCGAGATCTTCAAAATACACTTTATTGTCGGCGTCCTTAAGAGCTGAAGGAATGCCCTGCGGGAGCTGAATCGTTTGCGAATCTAGGTCAGCGGACACTTCTAAGTTCTCGGCTATACCTACCGTGCTCAAATCCCGCTGCAACCGGCGCAATGCCAGAGGTGAGGTAACCCAAGCAAAGGTGCCGTAAAAGCTGCGCACCGGCAGGCAAACCAAACGGGCATCCGTGAACACCAACGATCCGGAATTGGCGGACTCTCCATCTTGATCGGCGCGGCCAAACGCTGAGTTCAACAAATTATCCCGTGTTTCCACTCCGTTATTCTCAAAATGGTCTCGCAGCACTCCCTTGACGGTCGAGCCGGGTACCAGCGGCCAGTTGGTAACCTTTTCGCGCATGATGGGCAGGTCAATATATCCCATGCCCCGTCCGGCGCCGACATGCAAGGGAGTCAGTCCATGTAGCCAATACATCTTCATGTTTTCAGTCATGGTTAACTTTCCTCCTTAGCTTGATTCGCGTTGTTCCAGATGCCCCACAGCGCCAGACCGAACCCATCTCGGCGGTCCTGGCCTTCATCGCTGACCGCTCGAAGCCAAAACTTCTCGGCCAGCGTCGCCGCACTACCGTGCACGACGTCGAAAAAGTAGACGCTCCCTGCGGGAACCAAGCGGCGAACTTCTTTCGGTCCAGGTTTGCGCGGCTTTCCCCGTTCATCTACCATTTCCAGACTCCATCCTGAGATCGGTTTCCACCGGTCGACACAGGCTCCAACAAGCTTCAACCGAACGTCTGCTCCCGGTGGACATCCCTCCAGTCGCTCGTCTAGCCAACCCGGTTTCCATCCATCCTTAAACACGGCCGGTGTAGCAAGGATCAGCCGCACCTGCCGGGCACTACGCAAAGTCTCGACCAGATCAGATCGGCAGTTCCATGCTTGGCTGTGCTCCGTCCGCCAATGAATTAGCCGTCGTTCCCCACCTAAAGGATGGCAGGTGTTAAGCGACTCCAGATGCTTAACGAATCCATTTCTAGCTTCGATCCGTGCGGCCAATGCCACTTCAGCGGCAGAATCTCTGGAAGAGAGATCAAGCCCCACCGTCATGAAAAGCAGGCTCTCTTCGGACGCTCCCATGGCCGGATCGATCTTAACGTGAGTGCGTTCGTCTCTTTCCGGCGTATCGAAATAGCCGCTTTCCAGTGCTGCTTTTTCGGGCGGGGCTTCAAACCCCTCGCCTGAAGGATTCATCAGCCAACGACACATCTGAAGATTCGACCAAAAGGCAGGCGCTTTAGCGGGTTTGACATCTTGCGTGACCCCGACTGGGAAAAGCCCATCCGGAAGATCGCAGATTTTTTGTCCGTCGCCCCGCGACATCGGCCGCAGCGTCATGACCTTTCGTTTTTTCCTGGGGTCCATCGCTTGTTCGGCTTCCCAGAGCATAAGGTCCTTGGGCGCTGGAAAGTACAATTGATTGTTCAACAACGGCAGTGGCCCGGCGACCTCAATCTCTTTAAGCGCATGAACCATGTTCGATACAAACTCGCCTCCGGCCATCTTACCCAACAGAGTGCGGAGCGAGCCGGCCAGCACTGACGGGTAAGGCCAATCGACAGATCTCATGCGATGCCCTTGGCCTACCCCAAAGGGTCGCCCGTCGCGGGCAATAATAGGATCGCGAGGGCTAAGAGTTAGGTAATACGTCATTCGCTGACCTCCTGAAATGTTAAATCCATTGGCCGGCCTTCGGCTTGTGATAAAGCCACCGCGATACGCCGGGACAGGATAATCTCATTAGCGACTCGGCGGACGTCCGCGACTGATGCAATGGTACGGAGTAACCGTTCCAGCTCCATCAATCCTTTATCTCCCTGTTGCCCTTTTTTGCGTTTAATCCGCCGTAGTGCGTCACTCTGAAGCGCCGCGGCCAGCGCCGAGGACTGCTTACCTGTTTCGGTGGGCCAGCATTCCGATTTATAATCCCGCACTAACTCCCGCAACCCGTAAGCCGCCTTGTCGGGAATTTGGTCTTTTCGGTGCATATCGGCCCATTTTTTTAACCGTTTGTCTAACGCGTCGGAATCCGTAGACCATTGTGTCCTAATTTGGATAGAGGCGCCGCCGCGAGTATGAAGGTGGACGGCGATTCCGTTGCGATCGGGCTCCTTAGCCGCCTTCTCTGCGGTACGGCCGTATTCGAGCAAATCTTCCAGCGGCTCCATACAATGGCCTATGACGAGGCCAACAGAGAGCGTGGGGGAGTTTCCCGCGTCATCGCGCCAAGCGCTCAGCAACGCATGGAACTGATCATGAAGTCGACGCGCGCAATCTAAGCTCTGATCCACCGGCACAAAGGCCAACACGTCGTCCCCACCCGAGTAAACCAGGCAGCCATGATGACTTTCCTCAACGATGTGTCTTGCCTGACCTGCGAAGGCTGCGAGATTCTGGGAGAATTTACGGTGTTCCACCGCCGAGCCAATGTTCGAGATCGTCTTGCCTATGCGGTCGCCATCCGCAACCAGAATGGCAAAATACGGATCTGGTTCCCCGTAACCCATCCCTCCGTCAGTTCTCTTCTGGAGCTTGCCCAAAAGAGCTTGAATACTCTTTAATGTCTCCCGATCACTTTCGGAAAATAAATCGTCAAAAGCGCCTGTATCATGCTCGGTTCCTCTTGGGACACGTAGCATACTTTGTAGCCGAGAAGGATAGAGAACCGAACCGTCAAAAGGAAAAATGCCTGAGTAGTGTCTTCCGGTTCCGGTGGCAAAAGCCGCGCCCTTGCATTGATCGGCAATTTGTCGCAGCGTATTCTCGGCCTCTCCACTCCGGGCTTTAATTCCGCGAATCCACGGATCTGCCGCCACACGCACCACCGACGCGAACGCTTCTTTGGTTGCGGCTCGTTTGGTGATCCCGATGATGTCGAGTTCTTCACCGGCCGAGAGCCTAAGGCGTTGCGCTAATCCGTCGTTCTCGTTCTTCCGGAGAATGCTTCGCCGGCGGTTTCGGGTATCGTGCTGATTACTCTCGCAGACGAGGACGGTTTCCCGCGCCCCATCTAGAGAAGACTTGGGTACGCCGGCATGCCCATGGGCAGGTCTGAAATTTCGTAATGCCTTACGACCAGCCAGCAATCGCATCAGACGCTGACGGGCGTGTCGATATTGATCCGATGATTTCAGCGGTGTCCAGGCGGCATAGAACTCGATCACATCATCAATCTGTCCGTTCCAGATATTGGGATCAATTAGCTCGCCGGCTACGCTCCTGGCCTCTTCCGCGTAACTCTGCCAGCAGGCTTTGGCGGCATCTTCGGCTGACTCTTTCACTGCGTTTGGGGTTAATCCTTCCGACAATTCTGCCATAATCACATTGGCCACATTAAATTGGCTTTCTTTTTTAAGATCGTCTAAAGCATGGGGAGCAGGGAAAATCAACTGCCCGCCCGCAGTGCTTACCGCCCGCGCCGCCGCTTTGCTAATTTCCGACAAAAGAAGCGAGCCGAACCACAAGTCGCGTGTGCGCCGTGCGGCGGCAATGAAGGCCTGCACAGGACCGATGGCAATCGCTAGAAGATGTGCGGTCATGGTGTTACCTCCTTGAAGCCCTTTTCTTTGGCGTAAGCGATGAAGGCTTCGAGGGCGGAACCGTCGTTGGAACGATTAGCCATCGGGGAGTTTTGGTAAGCGGCGAGTTCTGATCGGCGTATATGTCGGGCCTTAATTTCGGGGGCCTTCTTTTTGTTTTTCAATTCCAACGCAGTCGGAGCAGGAGCGGCCAGTCGCAATACCATCACTACAGCTTTGTTTGTGCTCTTAATGGCCAGCGGTCGTAGAATAATCGGGCTCGCCATACGTTTTGCATCTTCCGGATAGAGTTCGGAATTGTTGGGACTGTCCTCCTTATCTTTGAAATGGAAGACAATGGGTAATCCAAATTCCGCACGCGGAAAAGCCGGATTTTCCCCGAGCTCTTGTAAGGTCATGCTGCTGAGATGTTCTAGGCTTCCTTGGCCGGTAAAAGCTCGTAAAGCATCCGGCTCCGGCCAACGGGAACGCCCAGGTCTATTCTGCTGCCGCCCTGGATTTCTTCCAATACCCACGCCTTGTCGGAACTCGCGCATCAGGCCTACCGCTAAAGACCAAGCTTCCATTGGCAGATGCATCTGTTTCGAAACCAATGGCATCGTTGTGAGCGTCGGCCATTCGCGCGCATGTTGGGTCGTAGGCAACTCATATAAATGTTGAGCACTTTTAAACCATTCTCCCATTCTATCCGCGGCAGGCGGTGCAAAGTCGTTACAGTACAAAGCGCCACAGCCGCGTCGGGGTCGTGCGCCAATCCCGCCAAAGTTTACCCATGCCCAAACAGCCGCTTCAACATCTTTTACCATATCTTGAGGAAAATGAACAGTTAGGTAAAACTCTGTATTTACCGTCCCGCTACTGGGAGCCTTGGCTTCAGTCCCATCAGGCTTTTTCCCTTGAAAAGGAAAGAGCGCATAGGCAGGATAATTGGGCCTAAAGGTCGGAAATGATTTATAATATCCGTTTCGATCCCTCTCAAAAACCGCACAGGGCTCAACGTGCCCTGGCTTCTGAGGATTTATCGACACCTTAACACTAACGGCACTGGTATTATCGGTTGTCCCCCATATCTCGCCCTCACGTCGGCGGAGCTCTTTCACGCGGCTACATTTTGCCCCCTGCGTCGCCCGCCACCAAAACCGCAAATGGCCCCGGATTGAGGAAGGTCGAATGAGCGTTACCGGGTCATTGATGCCCGGCTCTGTCCCGCCTCCAAAAATAGGTGTGATGACCTGTATGGCATAGGTCTTTGGAATGGTGTTTGGGTGATATCCATCGATTCCGGCTTTAAGGTCTACCTGGATGATTGGCGCATCTGGGCAACCAATAATAGTTCGACTCATAAGTAATTCTCCTTTGGCTTTTATACTCCCAACCTGTCATATACTATCTTTCACCTCTGTTACCAACTCATACCTCCCCATACCGAACGTTGTGCCTTTGCCTACGTGGACGAGCTCGCCCAGGCGTAGGAACTGTAGGTAGGCCGTCAGGTCGCCTTGGAAGCTCAACTCGCCCATCAATCCGCCCTGGGGCGTCCAACGCCCGTGCGATAGGCGACGCTGGTCGAGCCATATCAGACGATCCGTTGCAACAGTAATGGTCTGCGAAAGATCGCGCAACCGGCGATCATCCTCTTCGTCCGACAGTCCGTAATGGAAGAATTGCAGGTTGCGCAAACGACGCAACAGCGAGCTGAAGAAGGTCGGGAAATCCAGACGGCGAACCGGTTGGCCTGCGTGTTCAATGCGTGTCGGCGTCAGAAGCTGCACCTTGAGGCGGTGGAGAGGCACGGGACATGAGGCCGAATCATGCTCCCTTGCAAAGGCTTCGCCTGTCAGCGGAGCGCTCGCCGGCCCGCCGGTCGCCTTTGCGAATTCTTCGCCGGCCAACCGCACGCTCGCCGGCCCGCCGGGCGCGTCGTAGAGTCGCCAACGCTCCAGGGAGAAACGGTTCGTGCCTTGGCTAATCCCTCGGCGACCCATAAGCGCGAAGGCTTCCAGAAAAAAAGGAAGATACGAGATCGCTTTGCCGATCAAGACTAGACCCACTTGTAGCGTCTCTCCTGCCGGATATACGCTTTTCTCCGCTTGGGGAGGCTCCAGGACATAGGGACGGGGGATCATCTGGGCTTTCGGCATGCGCGCCGTCGTTAATGGCGGCGGCGTTTCAAAGAGATACGGATAGGCGCAACTTCGATACAGACGGCATTGCGCACAGGGTGTATCTTTGACGACGCAGACCAGCGACTTGAGCGCCGCGCCGAAGCCGCCGTGCAGCGCCGAGCCGACATTGGCAGGAAAACGAATCGTCGAAATCGCTCGCAAATCCAGAAGTAATCGACAAGCCGGAAACAATGCCGTGTTGTGCTGTCGTCTGCCAGGCCCGATCAAGCTTTCACCTCAATCGACGCATCCGCAATAAGTCCTTCAACAATATCGCCAGAAAACAAATACTAACTTCGACGGCCACTATATCATTATTCAGATTAAAACGCCATAGGGCCGGGTTGGAATGAAAATGGGCATGTTGCGTGAGGACGAAAGACGGAAGCTCGATCATAAGAAACGCGCGAATGCCAAAATCCAGTCCCACAATATCCTGAAGTTTGGAAATTTACACGGAGTGTGGAAGCGGCTTCCAGCCGCTTTCTGGAGTTTGGACTTTTGATAGGGAGTGGAGTGCCGCTTACAACCCAAAGCTCCGAAGGAGCGGGCTATAATAGCCGGGGGCAAGTTACGTACACCTGCACCACTCGTTTCAGTCTTGCGCGGGAAAAACGGCGTCGGGTTGGATGAGCGTTATGTCTGGGATGGAGGTAGGTAGTTTCGTCGAAGGGTATCGCGCCCTTTCAGGGCTTATAACTTCTATAGTCTTACATACCAGGGGCGGCGCGCTGCGCGCTCTGCCCCTGGCTATTATAGGACGCTCCTTCGGAGCTACGAGAGCGAGCTTCGAGCTATGGAGCAGCGTCGCGAGGCTGTGGCTGATGATCGAATCTCGGGGCCTACAGACTTTTGCTATGTCAAGACTTTTTCGTTTTAATCTGTATGGCAATTTGTTAAAATAACTTGCGAAGTACTTAATGAAGTCGCTGCGGACGAATCACATCTATACTCTCCCCTCCGACGATACGGCCCATTCCTGGAGTTAAACAGCCCCTCCTGGTCGCGCAGATAAATCTCCAGGCCACCGGCCAATGAGCACGAGGCATTTCTCCCTCGCCAATAAATTGTAAGATCTCGCTCAGATCGAGGCGTGAAACCCATGAAGTTCGTTCACCGCGCCAGTACTGTCGAAATATGGCAAGCCGGCCATCCCTGGGAGGATAGAGATAAACCTTGTCCCGGTCGGCAAAACCTACGCCTTATCCTGCCGCAGTGGGTCAGCGTGGCGATCGCGTTGTGTGCCGCCATGTTTACTTTGGCCGTAGTCATGGCCGCCGTGGAAGAACCTACCGACAAAGCGCAACGTCCCAACGATCTTACCGATTTCAGCCTGGAAGACCTGATGAACCTTGAGGTCACCTCGGTTTCCAAAAGGGAGCAAAAACTATCCACGGCGCCTTCCGCCATTTATGTAATCACCTCAGAGGACCTACGCCGCTCCGGCGCAACGACAATTCCTGAAGCGCTCCGTATGGTCCCCGGCTTGGACGTGGCCCGAATCGACAGTGACCGATGGGCGATTAGCGCCCGCGGATTCAACGAGCGCTTTTCCAACAAGATGCTCGTTATGATAGATGGGCGCAGCGTGTACACACCAACATTCTCCGGTGTGTACTGGGACGTGCAGGATACGCTGCTCGAAGACATAGAACGTATCGAAGTCATTCGTGGACCCGGCGGAACACTTTGGGGCGCCAACGCGGTTAACGGCGTAATTAACATTATCACCAAGTCAGCCAAGGACACACAGGGCGGGCTTATCACGGGCGGCGGCGGCTTCGAAGATCGTGGTTTTGGCGGCGCACGATATGGTGGAAAGATTGGCCAGAATGCCTACTACCGAGTTTATGGCAAATACTTCCTACATAAAAATATTATAAATTCCGCTATGCGGCTGGATGAGGGCCATTGGGACTCTCGCCGCGGCGGATTCCGCGTTGACTGGAAGGCCTCCAATCGGGATTCGCTAACTTTCCAAGGCGACCTATACTCCGGTACTAGTAAGGAACATCGGTGGTCGCTCATGCCGTTTTCGCCACCCTTCTCCGAGTTTTTGGAGGAGGATCTGCAGGTGTCCGGATCTTACGCACAAGGACGCTGGACGCGCACGTTTTCTGACCGCTCCAGCCTGGTACTTCAACTTTACCATGATCGTACATTTCGTATCGACTCCGACCGCAACCCCACTACCCGCGGCGAGACCGTCCATACTTCCGATATCGACTTCCAGCACCGTCTCGCGCTGGGTAGCCGGCATGATTTGGTTTGGGGATTGGGCTACCGATTCATGCGCGATACCAGCCACAATAGTCTGAGCGTAACGTTCGACCCTGATGAGCGCGCTACCCAACTCGTTAGTGGCTTCGTCCAGGATGAGGTCCGTTTGGCGAAGGATGTTTTGTACTTGACGATTGGGTCAAAGCTTGAGCATAGCAGTTATAGCCGGTTTGAACTTCAGCCCAACCTTCGCCTACGTTGGACACCTCAGGAACGGCACACGTTTTGGGCCGCCGTGGCGCGTGCCGTTCGGACGCCTTCGCGGACCGACTGGGACCAGCGGCGCATTAATAGCAGCCGCATAGACAGTGACGGATTGCTCCGCCTTAGCGTCAGTTTGGGAAACCGAAACTTCAAGTCTGAAACGCTCCTCGCTTATGAGGTCGGCTATCGCGTGCAGCCCCGTCCTCGTTTGGCCCTGGATATTGCTACTTTTTTCAATCGCTATGACGATCTCCATACTAATAAACGCGGGGACTCTTATATTGAGGAATTCCCGCTGCCCCGCCATCGAGTAGCCCCACGTTACGCCTTCAACAATTTGCGGGGCACGACCAGCGGGGTTGAGTTTGTAGTAAGCTGGAACGCCACCGCTCATTGGAAATTAAGCTCGAGCTACTCGTGGTTGGGGATGGCTTTGCATATCAAGGACCCAGCGCAGGGCACGCAGGGTGAAAGCGCTGAAGGCAACAGCCCAAAGCACCAGGCGCAAATTCGATCCTACTTGAGTCTACCGCGCCATATCGAGTTTGATACGACGCTGTACTATGTTGATCGCCTAAGCAATCAAGATGTTCCCCGTTATACCAGGCTCGACGCTCGCCTCGGATGGCGCCTGATCGATAAACTCGAGGCGAGCCTCGGGCTACAGAACGCACTGGATGACCGGCACCCGGAGTTTTCCAACCGCAATGCTCGGGCGAGTCAGGTCAAGCGCAGCATTTATGGAAAGTTGACATGGCGATTCTAAGGGGTGACCGCATCGTGCTGCCTAGGCGCCGTGGAAGCCAAGAGCTGCGTCGTCGAATAATTAAACGGTTCTTCATCGGCGTAGTCTCATTATTACTCCTGATGTCGTTAGTCGGCGATGGGGCCGCCCGCGCCGCGGAGGCTCTCGGTAGCAGCCCAGTGGCCAGTGAATATCAGGTCAAAGCCGCGTTTCTGTATAATTTTGCCAAGTTCATAGAATGGCCGGACGAAGCATTTACGGGCGCCGGCGCGCCTATCGTCTTCGGCATTATCGGCGAGGATCCCTTTGGCCGCTTGCTCGACCAGGCGGTCAAAGGCAAATCCATACGGGGCCGCGAGTTTGTGGTTAAGCGGTTGCGGGGATCACAGGACGCCGGCATCTGTCATATCCTTTTCATCAGCGCTTCGGAAAAAAAGCACGTGTCGCAGATTCTTGAGCGCCTCAAAGGCGCGCCCGTAGTAACGGTCAGTGAACTGGACCATTTCGCGCAAGCAGGCGGGATCATTAACTTCTTCGTGGAAGAAAACAAGGTCCGCTTCGAAATCAACATAGACGCAGCCGAGCGCGCCAAGCTAAAAATTAGCTCGAAGCTCTTGGCCTTATCCAAAGTGGTAAGGGATACACCCAGCTCGGGGAAACATTAGTATGACTCAGCGACTTTTCAGAAATCTTTCCATTCGCTGGAAACTGACCGTAATCATCACGGGGGCCAGTTGCATAGCGTTGTTGCTGGCTAGCGCGGCCTTTACGCTCTATGATCTGATCACCTATAGGCAGACGATGATCCGCGGTTTGAGTCTCGTGGCCGAGATCATTGGCGCAAATAGCACCGCCGCGCTGGCGTTTGACGACCCAAAATCCGCCACCGAAGTCCTGGCCGCCCTATCTGCGGAGCAACATGTTACGGCGGCCTGCACCTATACCAAAAACGGCAAGCCTTTCGCCAAATATTTACGTGACCAGACGACCAAGGACCTGACGCCGCCGATGCCAAATCCCGTGGGCCACGCGTTCACCAAGGACCGTCTGGTTCTTTCGCGTCGAATTGTTCTTGACCGAGAAACCATCGGCACGGTGTACCTCGAATCCGATTTACTTGAATTGCGGGCGCGCTTGCAGCGCTATATTATGATCATAAGTTTCGTGCTGGTGGGCTCCGCCCTTGTAGCTTTCTTCCTATCCTTTCGACTTCAGAGCGCTATTTCCGGCCCGATTTTACACTTGTCGGAAGCGGCGAAAATCGTATCCAGCGATAAGAATTACTCGATGCGCGTTCGCAAACAAAGCCAAGATGAGCTGGGTCAGCTCATCGACGCCTTTAACGAGATGCTGGCCCAAATTCAACACCAAGACTTGAAGCTCAGAAGCCACCACGAACATTTGGAAGAAGAAGTGGCGCAGCGCACGGCAGAGATCATCGCCGTGAATGATCAATTGATACAAGCTAAAGAGAAGGCCGAGGAAGCCAATCGCGCCAAGAGCGAGTTTCTAGCAAATATGAGCCACGAAATCCGCACACCCATGAACGGCATCATCGGCATGACGGAACTCGCGCTCGATACCGAGCTTACGCACGATCAGCAACGATATCTCAGCCTTGTACAAACCTCAGCCGATGCCCTGCTGTCCTTGGTCAATGACATCTTGGACTTCTCCAAGGTTGAGGCCGGCAAAATGGAATTGGACGTTATCGACTTTAACTTAAACGACAGCTTGGATGATACTATCAAGGCGCTGGCGATAAGAGCCCACCAGCAAGGGTTGGAATTGTTATGCGATATTAAGACGGACGTGGTTGATGGATTGGTCGGAGATCCGGGCCGGCTCCGCCAGATTCTTGTAAACCTGATCGGCAACGCCATTAAGTTCACTCAGCAAGGGGAAATCGTGTTGACTGTAGAGATGGCGTCGCGGGATGAGCTTTGTGAACGCCAGTACCGAATAATGACGGACCACGCCTCCGCCGACGAATCCAGCCCGCGGCCGGCCACGGTTGGCGGCCCAGTGATTGTCCCCGAGCCGGACCAATGTGTCCTGCATTTTTCCGTGTCGGATACCGGCATCGGCATTCCTATAGAAAAGCAGCGGCATATCTTCGATGCCTTTGCCCAAGCCGACGGATCTACGACGCGCCAATATGGGGGGACCGGCCTCGGTCTGACGATCTCAGCTCGTCTAGCGGCAATGATGGGGGGTCATATTTGGGTCGAAAGCGAAGTTGGCAAGGGCAGCACATTCCACTTCACCGCGTGTTTTGGACGGCAAAACGGTCCGGCAATAACTCAGCCACAAACAGCCGCCGTGGACCTGGCCAACATGCCTGTGCTGGTAGTGGACGACAATGCCACGAATCGGACAATCCTCGAGGAAATGCTCACCCATTTCGGGATGAGGCCGACGGTCGTCAATAGCGGTGCGGAGGCGCTGGCGGCCATCGAACAGGCCCGTCGGCTTCAGAAGCCTTTTCCTTTTGCGGTGATCGATTTTCATATGCCGGAAATGGACGGTTTTACTTTGGCCGAGCGGATCAAAATGGATCCTGAGCCGAACGCTACGACCATTATCATGTTGACTTCCGCGGGTCAGAGCATCCGCTCGGCCCAATCCCATGAACTGGGCATCGCGGGATTTCTTACCAAGCCGGTAAAGCAGTCCGAACTCCTGAACGCCATCCTGGCGGTTTCCACGAACTCCTCCATTAATGAACCGCAACGGCTGCGCGCCTGGCCATCGGCCCCCAAAGATGGAAAAAAGTTGCGCGTTCTCGTAGCTGAAGATAACCCCGTCAATCAGGAGCTGACCTCTCACATTCTAGGGCAGTACGGCCACGCCGTCATAATAGTGGACAATGGCAAGGAAGCGGTCCAGGCCTTTGAGCATGGGGGATTCGACTTGATCTTGATGGATGTTCAGATGCCTGAAATGAGCGGATTTGAAGCGACGCAACTGATCCGTAAAAAGGAGGAGGACCTCGGCACGCATATTCCGATCATTGCGATGACGGCTCATGCCATGAAAGGTGATCGTGACCTCTGCCTACAGGCGGGCATGGATGCCTATGTGGCCAAGCCGACACGAGCCAAAGAACTTTTCGCGGCTATCAAAAAGGTCATGCCCCTTTCATCCGGTATCGTGACTCCGGCAACCAGCGGTAAGACCGGCGCAGAAATGCTCGATCGCAAGGAAATATTGGATCGTCTTGATGGAAACACCGCGCTGATGAGGAAACTGACGAAGACCTTCCTGAAGAACGGTCCCGGCCAACTGGCCGACATTCGGGCCGCGATTACTCAGGGTGATAGCACGGCGCTCCGACATGCCGCGCACATGCTCAGGGGATCTCTAGGTATTTTTTCAACCAAGTCGGCATTCCAGAGCGCCCAGCGATTGGAGCTTATCGGACAGCAAGGGGACCTGACGACCGCGGAAGAGGCCTATGCCGCCCTGGAAAAGGAAATGGGACATTTTATGGCCATGGTGGCGGCCATAGACCAAGAAGAATTGGTTACGTAAAACAGTCGTCGCCGTCAGGGATTGTAACTACTCAGCCGGCACCTTTAGCTCCGTAGGAGCGGCCTGTTTATAGCAAGAATCCATGCGTGAGTTCGAACAAGCCCCGTAGGGGCGGCCTGTGTAAGGTTGATTTCGTTGGCGAACGCGTCCGGACAGGTCGCTCCTACGGAGCTTTAGGACCTACCATAGGAATCGCTACTACAAACAGGCCGCCCCTACGGGGCTGAGACGCATTGCCTGAGTAGTTACCAGGGATAAAGATTGACGGCCCATAGCCGGCGCGGAAGCCGTCGTATCTATTCAAGCTCTGGGCCTCAGCCCCGTAGGGGCGGCCTGCTTATAGTCAAAGGGGTCACGGTAGCTTTTTTAAGCTCCGTCGGAGCGACCTGTTTAAACGATATGGCTAATACCTACACAAAAATATACATCCAAGTGGTTTTTGCAGTTAGCGGACGGCAAAGCTTGATTCAAAGAGCACGGAAAGAGGAACTCCATAAATACATTACGGGCATTGTACAAAATAGAGCTCAAAAGCTCATTGCCATTAACTGTATGCCAGATCATGCGCATATTCTGATTGGACTGAAGCCTGATATGGCCTTATCGGACTTGGTTAGAGACATAAAAGCCGTCGCATCGAAGTTCATAAACCAAAGAAAATGGGTGAAGGGGAAATTCAGTTGGCAAGAGGGTTTTGGTGCATTTTCCTATTCCCATTCGCAGTTGGATGCGCTGGTAAACTACATTAAAAATCAGGAGAAGCATCACGCTAGAAAATCATTCAGAGGCGAGTACCTGGAGATGCTGAGAAGATTCAACATTGAATACGATGCCCAGTTTGTTTTCGATTGGATTGCCGATGAATAGTAAGGTTACGTTGGCGGGCTGATAACGACGGCTGCGACCTCAGCATGATGTAAGCCCCGACGGAGCGTGACACGCTTTTCTAAAGCTAAGCTATATACAGGCCGCCCCGCTGGGGCTGGCCGATCAGTTGGCCGTAAAACGGCTATAAACAGGGCACCCCTACGGGGCTAAAAACCTGGGAGGGCAGTCAGGATCACCGTCAACATACGGGCTGCGTACTCGCGATCTACGCCCGGCGCAAAGGGCATGGGCAGCGCCAGGCATTCGTAGACCATAGCTGGACATTTACACAGTGTATGCGCGAGCCAAGGCGCGATTCCCTTCCCTCGCCTTGGCCAAGCCTGCGTTCGTGTTCATACTTTCAACCCGCAGATTCGACGCCGGGACTTATGTAGTGGCGCACGCCGGGGATGCTCCGGCTTTGGCAAAAGATTCGGCCACCGTCACATCTTCCGGGCTGCCCAGGATCAACGGCACGCGTTGATGGAGCTCCGTTGGCTGAATATCAAGGATACGCTCCGTGCCGGTAATGGCCCGGCCTCCCGCTTGTTCCATCAAATAGGCCATGGGGAAGGCTTCGTAGAGCAAACGCAGTTTGCCGGTGGGCCGTTTAGGGTTGGCCGTATCGGCCGGATAAAGAAAGATGCCGCCATCGAGCAATGTGCGGTGCATGTCCGCCACGAGCGCCCCAATATAACGCAACGAGTAGGGCCGTTTGGTGGGGGCATCTACGGCATTAACATAGTCAAAATATTTTTGCGTCCACGGGTGCCAATAGGCATAACGGCCGCAGTTGACGCTATACGTCTTACCGCGTTTGGGAACTTTGATCTCCGGGTGGGAGAGCACAAATTCACCGATGCGGCGGTCCAACGTAAACCCTTGCACGCCATTGCCGGTGCTGTACACCAAAACCGTGCTGGGACCGTAAAGGATGTATCCGGCCGCTAATAATCGACTGCCTTTTTGCAGGATGTCTTCATCGGAGGGCGGAGATTTCAGATTCACACGGCGCTGAATAGAGAAGATAGAGCCCACCGGTCCATTATTATCAATATTTGATGAGCCGTCGAGCGGGTCCACCAAGACAACATAGCGGCCTTCGGCGCTGGCCCCGGGGAAATTCGTGGCCTCCGCCATTTCCTCCGACACGAGCGTGCAGACTAAACCACTAAATTGCAAAGCGGAAATAAAAACTTCATTGGCCAATTCGTCTAGTTTCTGTACTTCTTCGCCTTGAACATTGACCGCGCCGGTCCGGCCGAGGACGTCGGCCAAGCCGGCATGAACCAGCTCATCGGCGATTATTTTCCCAGCCAAGGCAATCTGCGAGAGCAGAATCGAAAACTCACCGGTGGCAAACGAGTGTTCCTTTTGTCGTTCCAGAATATATCTCGGTAACGTAACACGTTTCATAGTCACCTTCCCTGTTAAATCGATAGCATTAATAGCATCAAAATTGCATCATACCAGGCATTCGTAGTCTATAACAGAACCCCCTAGACGGTCAAGGTCAGCGGACGCTCCGAGTGTGTGTCAAATTTGTTGGTGGTTTGAATCAGCCAGGGAGATTTTCTGATGATGGTTTTGTAGAATTATAGTAGGATTCATTTAACCACAAAGACACGAAGACACAAATAAGGATGGAATTAAGCGAATGGTTTTGTGAGCTTAGTGCCTCTTTGCGGCGAGAAGAAATAAGCCGCAAAAAAGCGCACAAGTGTGCGGCCGCGTAGCCTTTTACACCTTCGTCTTCGCCTCCTGCCACAAGGCATCCATCTCGGCCAGGTTACTTTCGTTGATTGATTTTCCTTGGGCCTTCAGCTTCTCTTCAATATAGTGGAAGCGGCGTATGAACTTTTGGTTGGTGCGGCGCAGCGCGCTCTCGGCGTCGACGTTGAGAAAGCGGGCAATATTCACCACGACGAAAAGCAGGTCGCCGATTTCGTCCCGGATCTTGCCGGAATCATTGCTTTGAATCGCGGTTCTTGCTTCGCCGATCTCTTCCTGCAACTTGTCAAAAACTTCTTCAATATGACTCCAGTCGAAGCCAACGCGCGCCGCTTTGGCGGTTAGTTGATAAGCTTCGTTGAGCGGTGGCAAGAACTTTGGCGATCCGTCGAGCAGCGAGGCCTTGCGTGCCGACCCTTTTTCTGCGGCTTTAATATCTTCCCAGTTTCTGAGCACGTCTGCGGAAGTTTTATACTCCGCCTCGCCAAACACGTGCGGATGCCGGCGCACCATTTTCTCGTAGATACGGTCGATCACGTCCGCCAGCGTAAACTCTCCCCGCTCGGCCGCGATCTGCGAGTGAAATACCACCTGAAAGAGCAAATCCCCCAATTCCTCCTTAAGCGGCTGCGGATCGCCGTCATCCAATGCATCCAGCACTTCATAGGCCTCTTCGACGAGCATCGGCTTAAGCGTTTCGCGGGTTTGCTCCTTATCCCATGGGCATCCATGCGGTCCGCGCAGGCGGGCCACCAACTCCACCAGTTTTTTAATATCAGCCTCTTTCATAGGATCCTTTGCCAAAAGAATTCGCGCGAGAGACATACTATAAGGAAGGCCCTGACCAAATGCAAACCGCTACTAGAAACGAGCTGAAGTTCGATCATAAGAAACGCACGGATGCCAATATCCAGCCCGGCAGGGTCTTGGAGTTTGGACATTTGTAGGAAGTGGGACACCGCTTACAATCCAAAACTCCGAAGGAGCGCTCTATAATAGCCAGGGGCAAGCGAAGCGCAGCCCCTGGAAAGAAAGCGTCCCCAGCACGCCAGCCCTGAAAGGGCGCACTAATAGAAGATCAATTTCTAGGCCGCCGTCGATTTCTTCCGTACGTATTCATCGAGCAGAAGGGTATCCCGCCCTTTCAGGGCTTATAACTTATATAATCTTACATACCAGGGGCTGCGCTGCGCTTGCCCCTGGCTATTATAGAACGCTCTTTCAGAGCTACGCGAACCAGCTTCGGGCTATTGCGGGGCGCTCGCTCGAAGTTGTGGGACGAAAGGATCGCGCGGGGCTGTGGCCAATGTCCAAACTCCAGAGCCCCCGTGCGGGGCCGGCTCCGCTACCATCTGATTGGCTTATGATCGAATCTTAGTAGAAACGAGCATTGACCTCGATCTCGCTCAAGTGTGACTTCGCTACGATGTATCACTCCCTCAGACATCGATAAAGCCCCTGAGAGCGCCACGCCATAGCCCGAAACTTGTTCTCCTATATCTTTCAAGAAAATGTTTTTGGAAAAGTGGCACAGGC
>JACOSC010000224.1 GCA_016179055.1 Acidobacteriota bacterium | reverse complement strand
TTTTGATAATTAAGGTTAATTGCGACTATCTCGGAACTAATGCGGGCTAACTGTAATTTGTGATTATATTGAATTTATTGGCTATCTCGTAAATTAAAGATATTTATTTAGGGGTGTTTAATTTCCATGAAAATCTGTGTTGAAGCAATTCGCGCCGATCCGTCACTGATGGCTCACGTTGCATCGTGTGATCAAGAAACGCAGCGGTTGTTTCAGATGTTGGTGCCATTTCTTCATGGAGAATTAAGCCGCGCTGAATTCGAACAGCTAGTTGGCCAAGTGCGGCACAATTTGACCTTCCACTATGATCATAGTGGTAAGCTCATCGAGAATGCGATCTCCGATAGGGCTGCGCGTGCGGAAGCACGGCAGTCGTCAGTAACGAGGGGAAACACTGGGCACTTATGGCACTTCAAGGTCGCCGATGACGTCGTTGATAGCATAGTTGTGAGTCAGATATGGAAGATTCCAAGAAGTGCGGATTTGCGTGCGGAGGCAGACAAGATCGCAGACCGTGTCCATCAGATGTTCTTGTGGTTTATTGATTTCTCGGGAGAGTTCATCTGGCGGTACTGCAAATTGTGACGGCTAACCACGCCAGCAACGCGAACAGCAAAAAGCGGCGCTCCTTCGCCGCTCTGCTTTTTACTGCCGGTTATGGCGAACGTTAGATTGTGGAGGGAGCGATGGGCTACGACGTACAGTGCAGGAAATGCAAAGAGCACACATGGGCCGAGAACATTGTGGATCTACTCAAGGGGCACACTGACGAAAAGGGTAGATTTGTCTGTCAACATTGTAAGGGTACGGATACATTTATCTACCGTGAGAGTCAGCTTCAAGAGGAAGGCGAGGTCTGGGAACGGTGGATTAAGGGCGTGATTCAGATTGACTCGGGGATTGAAACGTATTCCCCTTACATTTTTCTCACGGCGGACAGCGAGGGCGGCAACCCAACGGGACTGCATTTCCACTACTACAAAGATACACGCTCCCACTCGAAGGGACGCTTGAAGCATGGCCACGGCCCGGGCGGCCCGCCAGTACTTGGCAACAATGATCTTTTCGTCATCATTGAACACCTTGTTGCCCTGGGTGTTCTCTCCAAAGAGAAGGTAAAGTCATTTGCTGCTCGGCTCTAGCTGGCGGCTGCAATCTAACCGCACGGTCGAGAGGGACGCTCGCAAGAACGGCGCGTGCCCCTCACCGTGAACGTTAGGCGGGTATATGACACAAGCTATCGGATCTTCGTTTATCTTTCTGGCGAAAGCCGCTTGCGGTGAGACTCACTGCATCGCCCACTTTGCTCTTTATCGACTTGTATTGCTGTGTTCGAGGACAGGCAGCGACGGTTCGGGGGCCTGAGCCGCGCTTGCACGCGGCCTTCAGCTCGATAGGCCGACTCGGCGGAGCAGGGTTTGAAAGCGCGGGTCGGAACGCAAGGGGTCCAGATGCGGGTGCACTTTGAGGAAAGGCAACCAGAAGGCGTGCTCTTCATAGACTCTTTCCAGCCACTCGAAGGCCTGGTCTTTCTCTCCGAGCTGTGTGAAGATTTCGGCCATGCGAATTTGCGCGGCCTCTTTATTCTCCAAGCTCTCCAGGTCCTGCTTCGTCAGTTGCAGTAGCATCAGCCAATAGGCTTGCGCGCTCTGGATCGCGGAGGCGTCCCGGCTCTCGGCCGGCCGCAGTCCGCTCTTTTTCTTGAACGCTCTGAGCTTCTCATCCGCCGCCAACGCTTCACGGTACATTCCCTTCTGCTCGTAGGCCCGCCGCAATTGGGAGTAGACCTCGCCGTAACCGGGGTCCAGCTCCATCGCGCTTTGGCACTGCTTAATGGCCTGCTCGTAGTCGCGCGCGAAAAAGAGAACCCAACCCGCCGCCGACTTGACGACGGGCGAGATCGGGTCCAACTCCTCAGCCCGTCGTATCTCTCGCCGCGCTTCATGGTGACGGCCCATGGCCGCCAGGAACTCAGCATACCACTGGTGAGCCGTCACATAATGCGGATTCAGCTCGAGGGCTCGCCGGTATTCTCTCTCGGCGCCTGCCCAGTCCCAATCATAAAACCTTCTAATGTCGGCCAACGAAGTGTGCGCTTCCTCGAGGGAATCGTCAAGCTCAAGCGCCTTCGTCACGGCTGCCTTCGCTTTCGGCGCCGCCTCCTTTGGCGAAAGCAAATCGTAGTCGGCCAGCATCGTATAAGAGTCCGCCAACCCCACGTAGGCCAGCGCGTAGTTCGGATCTTTTTCTATGGCTTGATGGAAATAATCGAGCGCTTTCATGAACCCTTCGCGAGTTCGCTTGTTCCAGAAGTATCGTCCCTTGGAATAAAGCTGATAGGCTTCCGTGTTTTCCGTGTAGTGCTTGGCCAACAACTTCCTCTCTTCGCCGGTCAGTTTCACGGTCAATGCTTCCGCCACGCGTTCCGATATGGAATCCTGCACCGCAAAGATGTCCGTGTATTGGCGCTCATCGTATTTGTACGCCCACAGCGGCGACCCGTCGCGGACGCGGAGCAGGCGCACCGTCACACGAACGCGCTCGCCCGACCTCTGTATGCTCCCCTCCAGCACGGAATCTACCTGTTGCTCGCGCCCGGCCGCCAGCGAGTCTTGCTCCGGGCGGTTGTATTTGCGAACGGCGCTGGTGGGCCGCACGATGAGCCGCTGTAGGTTACTAAGTTTGATGATGAGAGTGTCCGCCACCGCCAGCCCTAAATAATCGTCGTTAGCGTCTCCGCTGAGCGATTTGAGCGGCAGCACCGCCAGCGATCGGATGGCTGGCTGATTCCGGCCGGGCCCGCCCCGGGAGCGCCACACATAGACGAGTGCGGCCATCGCCAGGAGGGCCAGGCCGGCGACCACGGCACGGCGGGCCGTGGGGGCCATTGCCCGTTTCATCCAGCTTTTAATAGGCCCGGCCGGCGCGCCGGGCTCCAGCTCGCGCCTCAGATTCTGCAAATCCGTTATCAGCTCCCGCGCCGATCGATAGCGCCGCTCCCGATCCTTCTCCAGACACCGGTAAATGATGCGCGTCAGATCCGCCGCTGCGTCTGGGTTGATTCGGACGATCGCCTCCGGCTCCGCGTGTATGATCTGATCCAGCGTCTCGCCGGTCGTGCGCCCGGCGAAAGGTCGACGGCCCGCGGTCATCTCATACATAACCGCACCCAGCGAGAAGATGTCCGTGCGATGGTCCACCTCATGCCCCAGCGCCTGTTCCGGGCTCATGTACTCCGCGGTGCCCATTAGCACGCCCGGCTGCGTTTTCGCCGGCGTGGAGACATCGCCGGCCAGGGCCTCCTTCCCCGGCCCGGCCATCTTGGCCAATCCAAAGTCCAGCATTTTCACCTGACCCCGAGGCGTGATCATAATGTTCGCGGGCTTAATATCCCGGTGAATAATGCCTTTCGAGTGGGCCTCTTCCAGCGCGTCCGCCACCTGTAGTCCGATGCTCACGACTTCGACGGAATCCAGCGAGCGACCCTGGATCCGAGCGTCCAGCGTCTGCCCCTCGACATACTCCATGGCGATAAAACTGATGCCCTCGACCTCATCGATTTCGTAGATGTGGGCAACGTTCGGGTGACTGAGCGCCGAAGCGGCTTTTGCCTCTTGGACGAAGCGTCTCATTCGGTCAGCGTCTTGGATAAAGTGGGCGGGCAGCAACTTAAGCGCCACCGGTCGCTCCAGCGTGAGGTCTTGAGCCAGATAAATCTCGCCCATCCCGCCCGCACCCAACAGCGAGTGAATCTGGTAATGCTGCAGCCTTCGCCCCGCCATGGATCGAGCTTGCTCCGCGGTCAGCATCTCCGCCGCGATGTCGTCCGGGGGCGTCTCCAGGAAGCCCCCCGCTTGCTCATACGCGGCCAGCAACAATTCCACTTCTCGACGCAGCGCCTCATCGGCCGCACAGGCGACCTCCAGGAAGGCTGATCGTTCCCCGATGGGCCGCTCCAGCGCCTTCTGATAGAGTTGCTCGACTTGCTGATACTGCTCAGGCGTCATCTTTCTCCCGTTGGCGCAGCGCCCGATACAGCCACGCTTTGGCCATACGCCAGTCGCGATTGACCGTTTCGGACGAAACTTTCAAGACCTCCGCCGCTTCCTCCACGGTCAGGCCGCCAAAAAACCGCAATTCCACCACCTGGCTTTGTCGATGGTGCAGCGCCGCCAGTTCGGTCAACGCCTCATCCAGCGCGATCAACTCGGCGGCGCGCTCGCCGGACACGAGGGCGGCTTCGTCCAGCGACACGGCGCGTGCTCCGCCGCCGCGCTTGGCATAGTGACGAGAGCGAACATAATCGACCAGGACATGACGCATGGCTTGGGCGCCCACCGCGAAGAAGTGGGCGCGATTCTGCCAGTGCTTGCCCGGCTGTCCGACGAGCCGCAGGTAGGCTTCATGGATCAAGGCGGTGGTTTGCAGGGTGCGGCCCGGGAGTTGATGACCCATGTAGCGCTTGGCCATACGGTGCAACTCATCGTAGACCAGGGGCATCAGCTTGTCCAGCGCTGCTCGGTCTCCCTTACTCCAATCGATGAGCAGTTGGCTCACCTCAGCTAAGGATGGATTAGTCATAGCCCCTCGCAGTGTGATCCAGTAAACATGTTGAGTGTATCACACTGAGTTGGCCGGGGCAATCAATTGACAAGCGCGGAAGTCGTTCACCGATGGCGTATAAACCCATCCTGCGGCTGTCTTTGTTCGTCCACCAGCGACAGCACGAGGCCTGATAATTCGGATTCCGGCTAACTGTGATAAGAAAGTACCGTTGGACTATATCGAGTGGAGCCATCTGAAGGCCAAGAATATTATACGACGCGCATGTGGCTATCGTGATAAAGAGTACATGAAACTCAAACGGGTGTGACCCCGCTACGATGTAAGACCGGTACGGGCGCTGGAGTTTGGACCCTTGGCACGATCTTTCGTCTCCTCCTTGTACCCCAAGCTCCGAAGGAGCGAGCTATAATAGCCAGGGGCAGCGCGAAGCGTCGCCCCTGGAAAGAAACCGCCTTCAGTGCGTAAGCCCTGAAAGGGCGCGATAACGTAGACGAAGTCCTATGGCGCAATCCCATCTTTTGCCGAGAATAAGGGAGGAGACTGGTTGTGCGTTTTGGGGGGAATTGAGATGGTTGAATCGAAGAAGACTATGCCAGAGGGTAAGGCAGAGGCCGGAGCCTCCGCCTCCCCGTTGTCGCGGAGGGGTTAATTCCCCTCATTTACCGGCGTGCGTCTTTCACGCACCGGGCGACCCCAAAAGTGATTGCCCCCAAAGAGGAGCCGTTTCGGAAC
>JACOSC010000223.1 GCA_016179055.1 Acidobacteriota bacterium | reverse complement strand
TCTTTTCTTTCCGCTTCGCTTGTCGATACCGAAGATAGATGGCTTTCATATAGTCCCTCGTCCATGGTTGACTCATCGGCTACCCTCCCGGACCCGGCAAAGCCGGGTCCATTTGGGTAACATTTTAGATGAGTCGATACGCGGCGTTGACATACTAAAAGCACAATGCTATCATGCAGGCTAATCTTATAGGAATTTAACTTAGCGAAGATCATTCTAACCATAATCGGCCGGGAGCTTATCGTAATTTTATGATGCCGATTGCCGAACGAAAAGTTTTTACCGTAGCGGAAATCAGCCGCGAGATCAAGAACACAATCGAGACCCGATTTCGCGAAGTATGGGTGGTCGGTGAGGTTTCCAATTTTGTCGTACCTCGCTCCGGCCATCATTATTTCACGCTGAAAGACGCCGCGGCCCAACTTAAGGCCGTGTGCTTCAAACCCTATTGCTCGCGCTTGCGTTTTAATCTGGCCGATGGATTGGAAGTGATCGCGCATGGCCGCATAACCACCTACGAGCCGCGTGGCGATTACCAGATGGTAATTGATTACATGGAGCCGGTGGGCAAAGGCGCCCTGCAATTGGCCTTCGAACAGCGCAAAGAGCAGTTGCGAAAACTGGGCTGGTTCGATGCCGCGCGCAAAAGGCCGCTCCCCCTGCTGCCGGCCAAGATCGGTATTGTGACTTCGCCCACCGGCGCGGTGATACAAGACATACTGCGAATTCTCCTGCGGAGAAACAAGGCGCTTCATGTGCTGATCTATCCGGCGAAAGTCCAAGGAGAGGGCGCCGCCGAAGAAATTGCGGCAGGCATACAGTGCTTAAATGCGCGTTCCGATATCGATGTCATCATCGTGGCGCGGGGCGGCGGCTCGCTGGAGGACCTATGGGCGTTCAACGAAGAAATCGTGGCGCGTGCCATATACGAGTCCCGCGTCCCGTTGATCTCCGCCGTTGGCCACGAGGTCGATTTCACCATTGCTGATTTTGTGGCCGATCTGCGAGCGCCAACGCCGTCGGTCGCCGCGGAAATGGTCTCCGCCGTGCAAAGCGAGCTGCAAACTAGGGTCGAACAAGCCGGGCTACGCCTCCGCATGAATATGCGAAGCCGGCTGGAGCGACTGAGAGGCCGTTGGCTCTTGCAAATCAATCGGCGTGGGATGACCGAGCTGCACAGCCGTCTGCAGCTTTGTCGGCAACGCCTGGATGAGAATGAATATCGACTGACGGCCATCATGAAGAGCCGGTTGACGGCCCATCGTCACGCGCTGTTGAATTGGATGCATCGAATGACTCCGCTGGATCCGGCGCGCGAGACTCAAAGGCGCCGCGCCCGCGTGGGAAACCTTGCGGAGCTACTCGCATTGGCCATCGCAAGACACCTTACTAAGGCCCGGAAAGATCTAGCGGTTCAAGTGGGCGTGCTCGAGGCGCTGAGTCCGCTCTCGGTTTTGCGCCGCGGCTATGCTATATGCCGAAAAATCACGGGAGAGGTAGTGCGGCGCGCGGATCAGGTCTGCCTTAAGGAAATCCTCCATGTTCATTTAGCCGAAGGAAATCTGCGATGCGAAGTACGGGACATTCTCTCGTTGGAGCCGCCGGATTCGTAAACGCCCTGAACAGGCACGGCAAGCCGGCTTCGCAGCATCGGAGGCGTGGCAAGGTGCATTGCCTGCCGCAGTTTATCGGGGTCGGCGCTTGGAACGATGATTGGCTTCCAGTGCGGTCAGCATGAATTACGGAGTTACTTGCTACCCGTTGGGCCTGATTTAGATGGGGATGTGGTCATTGAAGTCTGCGCAGATGGCTGGGTTGAAGTTGGCCTCATGTAGGAGGGTGTATGGAGCAAAAGGACTTTGAAAGCGCCTTGAAAGCGCTGGAAGAAATCGTAAGTAAATTGGAAGGTGGATCTTTGCCACTAGAAGAAGCGCTGACCTTGTTCGAGCAAGGAGTTAATTTGTCGCGCTATTGCAACGGCAAGCTCGAAGAAGCGGAACGCAAAGTTGAGATACTCATGAAGGGCCAAACCGGCCGCTTGACGCCCGTAGAGTTTCCGGAGACACCCGAGAAGGATTGAAGCGTCGCGAGGGCGGCACGATCGGCTTATTGAATAGGCACATCCAAATAGATCTCGTTGTGGATTTCTAGTGCAGATCCAGAACAACTGGTTATAGCCTCTGGACTTTTCTATGACGGCGATCGCGCCGGCTTGATTCAACGGGGCCATGCGCCGGTTTGATCGATTCGGGCCGGCAATGCAGAAGCCGGCGCGCTTTTCCTGACGTCCGTGAAATGGTTAAGGAACGTATTGATAAGGTTCTGGTCGAGCGCGGGCTGGCGGAGACTCGCCATAAAGCGCAAGCCTTGCTTCTGGCCGGCCAAATTCGAGTAGAAGGGAGCGCGGTGACCAAACCGGGAACACTGATCCCCCCCAACGCGCAAGTCGAGGTGCTACAGCCGCCGCCCTATGTCAGCCGCGGCGGACTTAAGCTGGATAAGGGCCTGCGAAATTTTGGAATTTTGGTGACCGACAAAGTCGCCGTGGATCTGGGGGCGTCGACGGGCGGATTCACCGATTGCCTACTGCAGTTCGGGGCGAGGAAAGTCTACGCCTTTGACGTGGGCCATGGTCAATTGGATTGGAAACTGCGCAACGATCCGCGGGTCATATCGCGCGAAGGAGTCAACGCGCGCTTCCTTGATGCCAAGGATATTCCCGAGCCCTTTCAGATTGTGACCATGGATCTTTCTTTTATTTCCGCGACACTGGTACTGCCGGCCCTGCTGAGAGTATTGCGGAACCTGCCACCGCCCGCCACCGTCGACCTGCTGATCTTGGTTAAGCCGCAATTCGAAGTTGGGAGGGAGAACGTCGGAAGAGGCGGGATTGTTAAAGAGGAAAGCCTGCATACTATGGCCATTGCTAAAGTGACCGAGTTCGCTCGTTCTATAGGATTTGATTTACGGGGCGTGACCGAGTCGCCCATACGCGGCGCCGAGGGCAACAAGGAGTTCCTTGTGTATTTGGTCTGGCGGACTCGGTAGATGGCCGTCCCTAGCCGCTATAGGCCCAACCTGGCGTGGTGAAAATCGTGTCGGATGGGGACCGGCTGTTGATCTCGGTTTCCCCCCCTTTTTTCCGCCGAAGAGAACGCCGCTTTCAGCTTTGCCGGCAGGGTTTGTCCCATAGGTTCCATGCGCCACTTGAGAACATCTATTGTTTTCACCTGGGCCAGAGCGGAGGCGATTACGGCCTGGCTGGTTTCAGCTAACATCCCGGCCACACTCAGCCGCATGGGAGACATCCCCTTTTTGATGGGGTATCCTCCGCGCGGCGCCCTCTTGCCGTTGCACCGCTATACGTCCGGTCTGTTTCACGCCTTTGTGTCATCCCATAGCACCTCCCCACCGCAGGAATTCCTGACCCGCAGAATTGCTTTATGAAACGTGCCGTGCTACGATAACACACTCTGGGTATTTTTACTGATGTTCCCCCTCACACAGCCATAGGTTAATAATCATGGTACTCGACCCATGAGAGGGAGAACAACATGACACAAAGCAGCTTTTCCTATCTGATATTCAAAGACGGCGCCACGATCAATGCTCAAAATGGAGTAAATGGTACTATCGACTTTACGGGCGCCGACGCCGCAACGGTCATCCAGAGCGCGATAGCGGCTCTCACACAAGGCGGCTTTATTTTCATCAAAGAGGGGACGTATCTGTTAAACAGCACCCTCTTGATCACCAAAGGATCCATCACCCTCGAAGGCCAAGGTCGCGAGCGGACTATTTTGACCTTACCATCAGGCAGCACACCAACCGTTGCTATCTCTGTAGACGGCACAGGCACCTCCGGTGGAATTTATAATATCACTCTGCGAAACTTCAGCATCGATGGCCCTAATCAGACAGGGACTCAACAGGGTATTAAAGTTAACACGGTCTATCGATCTACGATTGAAGGCATGTACGTGTCCAATCTCGGGAGTCATGGAATCGAATGGATCACCGGCTTTTACAACAGAATAGTTCATTGTCATGTTGAAAATCTGGGCGCCAGTCCAACCCCCGCGCACGGCATTTATTTGCATAATACGGTAAATGCTTCGGAAGTATTACATACCCACGTGCGGGCGTGCTCGGGAGCGGCTTTGCGCATAGAGACCGCGACCGATGGTGTGGCGGTTATCGGCGGTAGCTATCAATCCAGCCAATATGGAATTCAAGCCGGTCAGATGAACAATCTCCACCTGACGGATATTTACTTCGAGGGCAATACCAGCTATGACCTCTACGTGGCGCCGGGCGGAAACAACTTGATGCAATTTCTGACGGTAAAGGGCTGCAACTTCGCCGATGCCGTCAAACCCGGGTCTGTATACCTGGACCATGTGATAAGCGGAGTATTTCTCGGGGGACATGCCGCGAATCCCATACAGACTACCAGCACTTGTGATAACGTATTCTTCCTTGATTTCATCATGCCCGGTTCTGGTAATACGCTCAATGGTACAAATATATTGCTGCGGAACGGGCTCTCGCTTCAGTATTGGAATAATAATGTTCTCATAAATGAGATTGCCGGCGGAGGTCTAGCGCTACAAATTAATGGCCAACAAGGAGACATATCGGTTCAAACACTGACGGCTCCAGGCCCTCTACAACAGTTGAGTGAGCGGACCCGCTGGACCACCGGCGCTGATACGAGCAAGGTGCAGATCCTCAATGCAAACCTTGAGGTGGATAATATCTTACAGTTCACTACCACTCCCGCTGCCGGTGTCAACGTCGCTGGGGCTAATATCCGTGTGGGCAATATTAAATTAACCACGTTTGGAGGTATACCATCTACGTTTGCGCTGCCTAATGGGTATGCCGCCTTTGGCAGGTCGGACGCAAACCTGGCGTTGTTTTATAATGACAACGGCGCCATCAAATCCGTCATACTAAACTAAGAAACACTCCTCAAAAGTTATCAAGCTAAAGGAGCAAGCGTATGAAAAGATCAGTCTTAAGATGGCAAAGAATTTTAGCGATTAGTTGTCTAATCTTGGCCCCGTACGTGGCCTATTCGCAGGGTGCTGCTACGCCGGCGGCTGTCGAAGATTGGGAACTGCTGCTTATATTAGATGGGCATACTAATTGGGTAGATTCCGTGGAGTGGTCTCCCGATGGGTCATATATTGCCAGCGGATCTTATGATAGGACCATCAAAATTTGGGAGGCGGAAAGCGGAGACCTGATCCACACATTGTATGGGCATACGGATTGGGTATTTTCTGTGGCGTGGTCCCCCGATAGTTTATATATTGCCAGTGGAAGCGGGCCTATGGATCAAACGATCCGAATTTGGGAGGCGGAAAGCGGAACGCTATGGCAAACACTGCCTAGACTAAGCGCCCCGGTGGAGTCGGTCGCGTGGTCGCCCGATGGTTCACAACTGGTCAGCGGTTCTTGGGATGGAAAGGTCAGAATCTGGGATGTTAAGCATGGGACTCTATTACACACCCTGATCGGACACATAGGTCGGGTATACTCCGTGGCGTGGTCGCCGGACGGCTCGCAGATTGCCAGCAGTGCTGAAGATATAACGATCAAAATCTGGGATGCAGGAACCGGTGATTTGGAAAGAACACTAACCGGGTCTGAGGTCTATGTATACTCCGTAGCCTGGAAGCCGAATAGCTCGCTAGTGGCTGGAGGGGGAAGACGTATCATGATTTGGGATGCTACTAGTGGGGATTTAGTGCAAACACTGCGTGATGGTGCGTTTCGCTTCACATGGTCACCCAACGGGCTTCATATGGCGAGTTTGTCCGGCGATACCGTTATCTATATTTGGGACGTCGAAGCGGGCGATGCAAGACCTTTATTGATTGGACACACGGACGATGTACTATCCCTCAGTTGGTCGCCTGATGGATATAAACTAGTATCGGGATCTAGGGATCGCTCCGTAAGAATTTCCGGTAGAACGCGACACCATCCGGCGCGTAAATAAATTTCACAGATCTCCGGTCGCACGCATGAAAAACTCAGCCGTCCCACAGATCAAGCCATTGATTCTGGGTTGCCCGCCATCTCCTGGCGGAAAACCTCAAGGCCATGGCAGTGGTTCATGCCGGAGAAATAAAACCTGACAGATCTGACCATGGCAAACTTTTTCAAATCCCCTACATTTTCATCACCCCAGGCTCAACCTATTTACGAGCCATTGCAAAAACAGTAGACTCTAAACTCGAATCCTGAGGCCGAGGCTGAGGGATAGTCGTCCCCATTGGGACGACTGCGCAGGGCGACCTTGTAAGAGATTGAACGGATCTATGCAGGCGATAAGAAAAATTGGAATCATTGCCAAACGTCATCACCCGGAGATGGGGCCCATTCTCCAAGAGCTACTGGAATGGCTGAAGCAGCGAAGCGTGGAAGTCGTCCTCGATGAAGAATCGGCCGCGCTCATCAAGAGTCCATCCCTGCGCGCAGTAGAACGATGGCGACTGCCCGCTCTGGTGGAGATGATTGCCGTTTTCGGGGGTGATGGGACGCTGCTCTCCGTGGCGCGCTTGACCGGCGATCACCAGCCGATTATCTTTGGCGTCAACCTGGGGTCTTTGGGGTTTCTCACCGAGATTACCTTAGCGGATTTGTATCAAGCTTTGGAAGCCACCATAAGCGGCACTTATGAGATTGATACGCGACAAATGCTGGTGGCCGGCGTGGAGCGTGGTGGGTTCACGATTGCCCGCTATTTGGCGCTTAATGACGCCGTTATCAACAAAGGCGCCCTAGCTCGCGTCACCGACTTGCAAGTGTGCATCGACGATCACTTTGTGTCAACGTTCAAAGCCGATGGATTGATCATCGCATCGCCCACCGGCTCAACCGCGTATTCGCTGGCCGCGGGTGGCCCGATTGTGTACCCAAGCATGGAAGCGTTCGTCATTACTCCAATTTGCCCGCACACCTTGACGTATCGTCCGCTGGTCGTCTCGGACAAATCCGTTATTACAGTCCGGTTAGAATCCGGCCATGATGTCATGCTGACTATCGACGGCCAAGTGGGGTTCCCTTTAGAGACCGGCGACGTGCTTCGGGTCAATAAATCTGATAAGCCGTTAACCTTGGTTCGCCCGCTCAGACGAAATTGGTTTGAAATCCTGCGCCGGAAATTGAAATGGGGCGAGAGGTAGTCGAAGTAATCGGCAATACCATTCGTAACCGTTCACGGGTGGTGGATACCCCCGGCGGAAGCCGGGGGAGCTTCAAGATCCAGCCTACATCACGAGCCCCTCACCCCCTGGCCCCCTCTCCCCGCCCGGCGGGGAGAGGGGGTGGGGGGAGTGGGGCGTCGCCGGAGTAGGCTGGGCCTGAGTCTCCCCCAGCTTCCGCTGG
>JACOSC010000253.1 GCA_016179055.1 Acidobacteriota bacterium | reverse complement strand
ATGGCAAGACTCGCTACCGGCCTGCCCGCTACGGCTTTGACCGGGTGGGACTTGCACCCACTGGATTCCTTTGATAAGTTTCATCAGCTCATGACTGATTCCTCCTATCCCAAGCTTAGCTTGGCGCGCTAGCCTGGATTTTCAAATAAGATAATCCCCTAACATTTTGCCTCTGAAAACCTCAATTATTCAGCCTAATCAAGTTTTTTCGCATCTTCTCAATAAATCGGGGTAAGGGATTATCCAAAAAATGTCAGGGCCCACGGACTCATGCCGCCACTGAATCTTGGAAGAGGCTCTTACCCAATTTATGGAGTAGTTACCCGCTGGCCCTGAAAGGGCCGAATAAGATAGCCGGGGGTGGAGCGGAGCGTAACCCCCGGTGTTCCCCGCCCCCACATTACGACCCTGAAGGGGTCGAACCCCACCGCCGCGCGTGCCTTTAGGCGACCCCTTCAGGGTCGAACGAACTCCGTTCATGCCTGACCGGGGTTTGCGCTCCGCTCCACCCCCGGCTATCTTAGTATCTGACAAGATGAAATTGTGCTGAATCAGGCAAAACATTTTCTGGAGCTCGCGTTTTGACCTTTATTCATGCGAGTGGTTGACGGTTTTGAAACCCCTTCACCATGGCCTCTCCTTTCTCACCAGAGAGGCACAGAGTTCACGGAGGGCTACGGCCGTTATCCGATCTTTCTTTTGTTCTGTGATCTTGTTCAAATCCATTTCCTGGCTTCTCAGTGGCCTCCGTGTCTCTGTGGTGAAATGCCGGCAGGTTTGGTTCCGGCTCGTCCGGGTTAGGATGTCGTAAATCAAGCGGCTATAAGCCTCCACCGATAATGGCCGAATTTGCTTGACCCGCGGGCCAATGTTTGAGTAGAATGAAGCTGTCCAAAACAAGAAGTCCAAGTCGGTCGAATCCAGAATCGGAGGTGTTGTCTCTACCGATCCATAAGGACACCTCAGTTGGTACACCCAACGGCGCGATCTTTTAGGGGATTCCTTACGATTTTAAAACGGCGACTAGCCTGTCAGTCAACCCCTTTGGATGACCATAAGAAACCTGGCGGGCCTTTTAAACATCTTGGAAAAAAGAGGGGGAACTATGAAAAACGCAACGAACGAAAACAACGTATGGTATATTCTCCGGGTATCGGTTGTCGTAACACTCTTGGCCACTTGTCTTTTGCCCGTTTTCTGCCCGGCTCAGCAGCCAGATTGGCAACTGGTAACACCGCCCAAGCTCGGCATTCCCACGGCTCTGGGCGTCTCGCCCAGCAATCCGGATCGGGCTTTCGTGACAGCCGAGCACGATGGCGCGTGGGAAATCAATCCCGCCCAAAATCCATTGACCTTTAAGTGGACTTTCGCCTATTATCCTTATGTAGTGAATAGTATCGATTGCCCCACCCTGGACCCGAATCAGTGCCCCAATATCGGACTCTATGAGGTGCATATGATGCGATTCCTCGCGGCGCCGAGCAAGAGTACCACCCTCTACACACTGGGCGTCTATAGCAGTGTCACCAAGTCGACCGATGATGGCGGGAGTTGGACCGATGTTAGCAGCGTCGGCTCCGGCTTGACCCCCGACCGGCATTGGTATGCACTGGCCATTGCCCCTACCGACACCACAGGCTCAACGTTGCTCGCCGGCGGCTGGGGCGCCATTCGGCTCAGCTTAGATGGGGGCGCCAGTTGGATGACTCAGTTGGATATTCTTAATACGTTGACCAATCCACCGACGGGAGCCTTTGTCACCGATATTGAATATGCCGATAATCAATACGTGTGGGCGGCCACGGCTGATAGTGCCCCCTACCCGGAACAAGCCGGCACCCAGCCGGTCTGCTCGGGCGTATACCGCTCCATCAACTATGGATATAACTGGACGCAAAAGTTAATTAATTCGCCCGGGGCGGATCCGGCCAACTGTGTCTATGCAGTGGCGCCGGTCGTGGCGCCGACGCCGGCGGCTTGTCTGACGGTCGGCAACTGCGTCTATGCGGCCACCAAGGCGGGGCTTTATTTTTCGTCCGACGGGGGCGGGAGTTGGCAACGGCAAACGATAACGAACGGTAGCACCAATATCAGCGCCAGCCCTGTCTCGGATGTTTTCTTTTCGTACGGGACGGCGCCGAACAGTTGGCCCACGGTGTATATCGGGACGGCCATTGGGAATTCGGCCAACGATGGGGTATATAAGAGCACGGTCATAGGGGGACCTTTGACCCGCGTGGCCGCCTTCCCGTTACAAAGCCGCGTCTATGCGCTTGGGGGCGTCGCCCAGGACTCGAACCGGCTTTACGTGGCTTACGAAACCGGTGATCTGTATAAGACCACCGATGGCGGTATCAACCCCAGCAATACCGCCCTCCTGCAAGGCGCCCACGCCGGCTACCCGATGTCCACGATTGCGATCCCGTCGCAACCCAACAACTACAACAACGAAGTGTATGTCGGCACGGTCTGCCAAGGTGGTATCTACCAGAGGAAAACGGACGGCGCCTGGAATGTGATGCAGCCGGCCACGCTTGCCAGCCATACCCACTTCCATTATGTTATGCGGCTGGTCCAGCATCCATCGAACGCCGGCGTCACGTATGTCACAGACAATAATTCAGTAAATCTAACCACCAACGGAGGCGGCGCCTGGTCCCTAGTCTTTGATACCAGCGCGTTAATCGGCGGCGGCGGTGGTTCCGCTGGCATCCACCTGCATGGCCTCGGTATTTATGCGCCGGCCAACGATCCCCCACCGCCCAGTAGCCAAGCGGTGCTTTACGTCGGCACCGGACACGGCAATTGGGGTACCGATACGGCACAAGCGCGGATCTGGCGGGCTACCAGCGGCGGACAAAATCAGTCGAACTGGGCGGAGGTCACCGGCGGGCCGCCCCCGCCGAATGGCGATGGCTTCCCCCAGCCCAATCCGACGCAATGCAACCCCAGCACCAATACCGAGAGTGGATGCTTTAGTCTCTACTCTATTGCCGTCTCGCCGATAAACCCCAATACGGTATTCGTGGGGACGTTTGGTTCGGAGAACGATCCGGGAAAGACGATCGTCGGTAAAGGCATCGGCGTGGTGCGGAGCACCGTCGGCGGCACGCATTGGCAGGTCATCAACAGCGGATTATGTAATGACGGCCTCATTGGGCCTTGCAACGGATCTCCCAATCCTGGCTCACTCTCGCTTTTTGTGGGAACCGTCACTATCGATAAGGAGGGAAACTTCGTTTACATTGCCACGCTAAACGGTATCTACTCGATGTCTACAACTGGTAACACATGGCAAGACATCAGTGGAGCCCTTCCGACTCGCCGGTTTGAAGCGATCACAGTTGACCCCAATGATTCAACCATCCTCTACGCAGGAACTTCGGGACTGGGAGCAATACCACCCGCTCAACCGCCGGATGCCCAAATCTTTAAGGGCCAATTGATAGGAGGAGTCTGGCAATGGAACCCAATGTCCTTTCCACTACCTCCTATAGGACCTATGCAACCGCTGGCGTGGTCGGATCGTTATCGAGTACGAGATATTCAGGCTATAGCTCCTACTAATGGGCAAACGAAAGCCTACGCCGTCATTGAAGGAGGCGGCATTTACAGCTTCAGCACCACGAACGTGATGCAGCGGGCTAGACACCGGTAAATCATGGAGTCTGAGCACAGCGCGTTGAGGAATCACGGTACCACCAATCCTGATTCTCAGGCTCTGTTTGCTGCCAATAGCTATTATTTATGTGTGGGCTTTCTTGAGTCCAAGAAAGGAACAAATACTTGTGCTTAGAAGAAGTTGGTTGATTACAGGGTTGTGTATAATGCTTTGGAGTTCCTTCGTTGTAGATTCCGTGCTGTGCCAAAGCGCAGCATCGTTCTTCGCCCGCAGAGATTACCTTGTGACCGGTGCCCCCCATTCCGTTACCACTGGTGACTTTAATGAGGATGGTATTCCCGATCTGGCCGTCGGCGGTCGCGAATCCGACCGCGTGACCATCCTGCTCGGTACGGGCGACGGTACGTATCAACCGATGCAAAGCATCGTAGTGGGCCTATTTCCTGGAGCGCTGACCACGGGCGATCTCAATGGGGATAATCATCTGGACTTGGTAATGGCCGTTACGGGAAATCGAATCGTTATGCTCTTGGGCAATGGCGACGGCACCTTTCAATCAGCGCAAAGCATCATCGTCGGCAGTGGCCCGAGTTCGGTGGCGATCGGCGACTTCAACGGAGACACTATTCCAGATTTGGCGGTAGCGCATGTGGGTTTTGCGTGTTGCCCCTATTCAGGAGGTACCGTGCTGATTCTCGTAGGCCAGGGGGATGGGACATTTCAAGCCGGACAGACTTACCCTGTAGGACGGGGTCCCTTTTCCATCACCAAAGGCGATTTCAATGGCGATGGGTTTGACGATTTGGTGATGTCGAATTTTAGCTCGGATGATGTTTCGGTCCTGCTGGGCAACGGCGATGGCACGTTTCAACCGCAGCAAACATTCCGTGTGGGTGTGCAGCCGAGTTCGGTCGCCGTCGGCGATTTCAATGGCGATGCGATCCTGGATTTGGCGGTTACCAATACCCTTAACTATAACGTGTCAATCTTACTGGGCAACGGCGACGGGACATTCCGACCCGCGCCGAACGCCGGCACGGGCACCTGGCCGGACTCGGTTGCGGTGGGGGATTTCAATGGTGATAATCAGCTCGATTTGGCGGTGGCGAATCTGTCGTCCTACAATGTATCCATCCTGCTAGGTAACGGGGATGGCACGTTCCAAACGGCGCGGAACTACTGGGCCGGGGCTCGGCCTCAGTCAATTCAGGTCAATGACTTCAATGGCGATAACTGGCCCGATTTAGTGTTGGCCAATCAGGAGTCAGGATATGTATCCATTATCCTCGGAAACGGCGATGGCACCTTCATGTCTGCGTCCAGTTTTCCAGCCAGTATGGGCACTACTTTTGTAGTAACAGGTGACTTCAATGGTGACAGTATTCCCGATTTAGCTACGGCTAATGTTGATTCCCATACGGTGTCCATCCTGCTCGGCCGAGGGGATGGAACCTTTCAGGCGGCACGCACCTTTTCCGTGGGCAATTGGCCGAACGCCATAGCCGTGGGCGATTTTAATGGCGATACGTTCCAGGATTTGGTCGTGACCAGTGGACGGTTAGATTATATGTATATTCTGTTCGGTCGCGGAGACGGCACGTTTCAGGAACCGAGAAATGTTTTCATTGGCAATAGCGCCAGTTCCATCGTAGCTGGCGATTTTAATGGCGATCAAGTTTTAGATTTGGCGGTCACTACATGGCGTACGAACCAAGTGTCCATCTTTCTCGGCCGGGGCGATGGCACATTTCGAGCGGCGCAATACTTTGACGTGGGAGCTAACCCCCAAGCCGTTAGAATCGCGGACTTCAATGGAGATGCCATTCCGGATTTAGCCGTGGTTAATTTCAATTCAAACAACGTGTCGGTTTTGCTCGGAGTCGGTGATGGCACATTTCAGGCGGCGCAACAATTTGACGTGGGAAGGCAGCCACGCTCCGTTACCATTGGAGATTTCAATAATGATGGTTACTTAGATTTAGCGGTGGCCAATTCGTCGTCGGACACGGTTTCCGTCTTACTAGGTCGTGGGGATGGCACGTTCCAGGAAGCCCAAAGCTGGGATGTGGGTAGAGGTCCCAATTCTATCGTTGCAGCCGACTTCGACGGGGATAACATTCCGGATTTGGCCGTGGCTAAATGGTCCAACAACCTATCCATCTTGCTGGGAGTAGGCGATGGTACATTTTATCCCGTACAACACTTTGGGGTCGGCAATAATCCTTGGGCGGTCGCGGTCGGTGATTTCAACGGCGATGGTCGTCCGGATTTAGCGACGGCTAATTATTGGTCCTACGACGTGAGCATCCTGATCAATGACACGCGGCCGCGTTAGGATGGGCATAGCAAGCCTGTAGGAATTCAAGCTGCAAGAAAGGACTCCGCAGCACGAGGGAAGCGTGGTCCGATCGTTTCCGCGTGCGCGACATTCAGGCCATAGCATCCACACCTGGGCAAACCAAAGCCTACGCTGTTATCGAAGGGAGTGGCATTTACCGCTTTAGTACCGCGAACCAGATGTTGCGGGCTAGAGCACGGTAAATCCTGGACTGCGCCGCGTGGTGGGAATCGGGGTTGCATGAACCCCGATTCCATAGTACGCAAGTACGCATCGCAGTCAACGAAGATTATTCATGGATGGATTTTCGTAGGTCCAGGATAAAGGAAGATATGGTTGGGCTTAAGACAAGTTGGATTGTCATTGGGTTGAGTATTTTACTTGGGGGTCCCCCCGTAGAGGAGCCCTTGTGGGCGCAAGGCGAGGTGTCTTTTATAGCCCGAAGGGATTATTCGATGGAACAAGGTCCTACCTCAGTGGCCGTGGGGGACTTCAATGGCGACCAGATTTTAGATGTGGCGGCGGGTACTCTGGATCCCGGTTTCATTAGGGTCTGGCTCGGCCAGAGGGATGGCACATTGCAACCCGTGCAAGTCTTGCGGATAGGAAGCAGCATTGGGTCTCTCACGGTCGGCGACCTCAATGGGGACGAACACCTCGACCTAGTTATGGTGGACGGCGTAAACAAGGTGGGACTCTTATTCGGCAACGGCGACGGAACATTTCAATCGCCTGAATATATTGTAGTGGGAAACGGGCCGAGTTCGGTTACCGTGGGCGACTTCAACGGCGATGGGAAGGCGGATTTGGCGGTGGCTCTCAGGGGCTTTAGTTGTTGTCCGTATCCGGGCGGGACCGTCATAATCCTCGTCGGTCAAGGCGATGGCACGTTTCAAACGAGACAAAGCTTGGAGGTGGGACAGGGCCCTTTTTCCATTACCAAAGGCGACTTCAATGGCGATGGGGTTCAGGATTTGGTGATGGCCAATTTTAGCTCGCATAATGTGTCAGTGCTACTGGGTCGGGGGGATGGTGCTTTTGAATTGCAAAGAACCTTCCTGGCGGGCCTACAACCGAGTTCGGTCGCCGCGGGGGACTTCAATGGCGATGGCTTTGACGATTTGGCGGTCACCAACACACTGGGAGACAATGTCTCGGTCCTACTCAGCAACGGCGACGGGACCTTCCTAGCGGCGCGGAACATACCGACGGGCCGATGGCCGACCTCGGTGACGGTCGGTGATTTCAACGGCGATGGTTATGAGGATTTAGCCGTGGCTAATTCGGAGTCGCCCAATGTGTCGATTCTTCTCGGGAACGGAGACGGCACGTTTCGGAGGGTTCAAAACTTCTGGGTTGGGGTGCGGCCGCAGTCGATTCGGGTCGGCGATTTTAATGGGGATAACCGGCTGGCCCTGGTGGTGGCTAATATGGAGTCGGACCACGTGTCTGTTATATTCGGCAACGGAGATGGCACGTTTCGGTCGACGGCAGACTATCCCACCGGCCAAGGCACACAAGGGGTGATCGCAGAAGATTTCAACGGCGATGGGATATTGGATCTTGCGACGACCAACGTGGACTCGAATAATATCTCCATCTTGCTGGGCGTGGGTGACGGCGCCTTTCAGCCGGCACAGAACATCTACGTGGGTAGTCGGCCAAACTCCCTGACGGCGGGTGATTTCAATCGAGACGGCTTTCTCGACCTCGCCGTGGCCAACTCGGGCTCTGGCACCGTAGCCATCCTCCTGGGCCAAGGCGATGGGACCTTCCGGCGGATGCCGGACCTTCCCGTGGCCGGGGCTTCGATCCGAACGGCAGATTTTAACGGGGACCAAATACCCGATCTCGTGTTGATCCATGCCACGCTGACCCGGGTCTCCATTCTGCTGGGCAATGGTGACGGGACGTTTCAAGAAGCGAGTCACCTAACCATAGGGCCCGGTCCGGTAGCCGTGGCGGTCGGCGACTTCGATGGCGATAATCGTCAAGATTTGGTGTTGCTGCATGCGCTCTCCAATCGGGCATCGATTCTTTTAGGCCAAGGTGACGGCACCTTTCAAGTGATCCAGGAAATGAGCGTGAGTGAGGGCCCTCGGTCAGTTAGCATCGGTGATGTGAATGGAGATAACATTCCGGACCTAGTTATAGGTCATCCCAGCAGGAGCGTGGTATCTGTCTTGCTGGGTCAAGGCGATGGCGCCTTCCAAGCGGAACAAGTGATAACTGTCGAACGATGGCGGGCAGGTAGTCAGGCGGTGGCCCTTGGTGATTTTAACGGGGATGAGGTCTTAGACTTAGCCGTAGCGCATGGGTTAGGCAACGACGTATCCATTCTGCTTGGAATGGGCGATGGCAGCTTCGGCCCGGCACGACATTTCGGGGCGGGGAAAAATGCGTGGTCGCTCGTGGTGGGTGACTTCAATGGCGATAACCGCTTAGATTTAGCCACGGCCAATTTTTGGTCACACGACGTGAGTATCCTGATCAATGACACGCCGCGATAGCGTTTGATCACTCGTTGTTTTTTTGGCGAAAGTCATGCGGAATGTTTACCAAGTTTTACTGGGCGCACACGAAACTTGGCCCCTTCACGCGTGATCTTAGTACATTCGGACATAAATATCGTAACAAAAATAAAGATGCATCTTCTCAATAAATCGGGGTAAGAGATTATCCCCAAAATGTCAGGCCCCACGGACTCATGTCGCCATTGAACCTTGGAAGAGATCCTTACCCAATTAATGGAGAAGATACCCGCTGGCCCTGAAAGGGCCGAATAAGATAGCCGGGGGTGGAGCGGAGCGCAACCCCCGGTGCTCCCCGCCCCCACGTTTCGACCCTGAAGGGGTCGAACCCCACCGCCGCCCGTTCCTTTAGACGACCCCTTCAGGGTCGAACGAACTGCGGTCATGCCTGACCGGGGGTTCCGCTCCGCTCCACCCCCGGCTATTTTAGGTATCCCTTTCAGGGATATTATTAGCCGGCATCGCATCTTCTCAATAAATCTGAGTAAGGGATTATCCCAAAAATGTAGGGGGCGCACGGCCACATGCCCCTACTGAATCTTGGGAAAGGCCCGTACCCCGATTTATTGAGAAGATACATAAAGATCGTATCACGAGCTTTCAATCCCACTATGAAAAAGCGGTAAAAAGCCATTCGAGTGGAAATTCGCTAGCCGTAATCTATAGGAATTACTCGAAAAAAAGCAACTCACCGCTTGAACGAATTTTGGTTACCGTACTTATGAACAAAGGTACTTAGTATCTGACAAGATGAAATTGTGTTGAAACGGGCAAAATATTTTTTGGAGGTCGGGTTTCGCCATTTATTCACGCGGGCGTTTGACGATTTGGAAACCCCTCCGACATGGCCTCTCCCTTCTCACCACAGAGACACAGAGTTCACGGAGGGATACGGCTGTTATACAATCTTTCTTTTGTTCTGGGAGCTTCTTTAAATCCATGTCTTGACTTCTCAGTGGCCTCTGTGTCTCTGTGGTGAAATGCCAGCCTGTTTGGTTCCGGCTCGTCCGGGTTAGGGTGTTTTTTAGTTTAATTTCTTACGGGAAAATCCAGGCTGGCGAGGGTTTCGCAGCGCACGGTGACTTGATTGATAAATTCGAGGTCCGGCTCGTAACCGAGGCCGGGCGATTGTGACACGGGGATGAAGCCGTCGGGCCGCACTACGACCGGGGGAACGATTACGTCGCGGTGAAAGTAGCGCCGGCTGGCGGAAACGTCGCCCGGCAAGGTGAAGCCCGGCAGCGTGGATAAGGCAATATTGTGCGCTCGTCCGATGCCCGACTCCAACATGCCGCCACACCAAACCGGCACGCCGGCCGCCGCGCAGTACGCTTGCATACGCTGCGCTTCGGCGAACCCACCCACGCGGCCTAATTTGACGTTGATGATCTTGCAGCAGCCATATTCGATAGCCTTCCTCGCCGTATCGGTGTTGAGGATTGACTCATCCAGGCAAATCGGTGTCGCCAGTTCACGCACGAGTTTGGCATGGTCCAGTATATCATCATAGGCCAACGGCTGTTCAATCATCATAAGATTGAACTGATCCAGACGACGAAGGAGATCGATATCCGAGAGTGTATAGGCCGAGTTGGCATCCGCCATCAATAATATGTCCGGAAACACCTCTCGTACGCGCCGAATTACCTCGACGTCCCAACCGGGCTTGATCTTGATCTTGATACGCCGATAGCCGGCGTCTATCTCCGTGCGAATCTTATCCAACAACTGTTCGACCGAGTCCTGAATCCCGATAGAAACCCCGCAGGGAATCTCACGGCGAACGCCGCCGAGCCACTGGTAAAGCGGCAGTCCTTTCATGCGAGCTTCGAGGTCCCACAGCGCGATCTCGACCGCTGCCTTGGCCATATTGTGCCCGCGTATGCGCGCCAGCCGCTCGGCGACCGCCGCGGCCTGTTCCACCGGCCGTTTGAATAATTCCGGCGCGATGAAATCCTTGATGATATGCCAGGCGGTGTCGGCCGTTTCATAGCTATAGTAAGGGTCGGCGGCGGCCGTGGCTTCACCGAATCCGATGAAACCTTCGCTGAACACGCGCGTGAGCACGATGCGACGATCGTAGAGGCGGTGAAAACTGGTTTCAAAAAAATGCACGAGCGGCAGTCGAATTTCTCTCAGCTCGATACGTTCAATTCTCATGCGGGAATTCCCTTTCCAATAAATAGAAGGCGCGGCGCACGGGCGATGCGGGTTGCGCTTCCTCAAATAAGAGACGAGTGGCCTTCAGGCCGCTGTTCATGAAATGCCGCAACACGCCGCGGGTGTTTTCTCGCCAGGCGACGGCCAAGTTGAATTGTCGGAGCTTGATTTGATTAATATCGGAAGGGACCTCGACCAATAGCGGCGCCGCCGAGACCGTGAGCTGAGGCTCGCCGGGCTCGACCAACCCGTCCGGGGTGAGCCGAGCTCGATTAACACACGGCCACTCGCCGGTCGTGTCCGCCGAGAGCCGTTGCGCAGATTCCGTAGCTTCCAAGGTTTTTCGCACGCGCTCGCTGCCGATCCACCATTCGGCAAGGAAGCGGTCGGTACCGAGGCCACTGTATATCTCACTGGAACTTTGCGGATAGTGGTTTTCGAGGTAATGCGCAGCCACGGCGCCCAGCTTGTTCAAGTTCAAATGCGCGTTGCGCGTTTCGAGCGGGTCAAAGGTCCATGTAATAACCTCAATACCGCGTGCCAACGCGTCCTGGCGCTGGGCCAACTTGAGGCGCCGTCCTACGCCGTGGTCGCGGCGGTCGGCCTGCACGGCCAGCATACTGGAATGTTGCGCGAAGCGACCTTGATAAAATGAAGCGAAGGACAGCGCGAATCCGACGAGCTCGCCCGCTTCGGAAAAAGCGCCTAAGACGCAACCGCCATGCTTCTGTGCGACAATCATGGTGCGACTGGGAACCAGCTCGCGATCAGAAAATCCCCAAACCCTCTGCTGTAAGTCCACACATTGCTCATACTCGGTGTGCGTCTGTACCTTACGGATCTGCATCATGCGTTTTCACTGTGCCTCCACGGCTTGGCTCGCGCCGCGGGCTTAATTTTACCAGATGCGGAACCAAGCAAGAAAGAGGGGAACGGCGGCGCAGAGTTTGGTCGCCGTAACCAGAGGAAAGCGTGTGTCGTTCCGTAGAGGCGTAGGCTAATGCTACACGCGACTTACAATAGTGATAAACGCTCGCCTTGCGCAAGGCGGCTAAGGAATAATTTCAGCGTTAGTTTATAGTGTCGGTGTGGGAGCGGCGTACAAAAACGCGGCTGCTGCACTCAACATCTGCCGACATCCGTCGTACCACAAATCGAGAGCATAGCTGTCAAATCTCGTGGTTTGACCCCCATCTGCCGGTTTGTTATGATGTAGGCTTGTTTTTTGGGAAAAAGAAAAAATTGAATAACTGTTCAGAGGGCTTGTACTGTATCGGCTGAGTTTCCCAATGTGTGGGTTGTGGATGGCTGAACAGTTACAAAATAGAAAGGAAATGTATTCTTGGAACTGCTGCAGGCCATCATTCTGGGTATTGTGCAAGGCTTTAGCGAATTCCTCCCGATCAGCAGCTCGGCGCATTTGATACTCGTGCCGGCGATCTTCGATTGGCAACATCATGGCATTGCTTTTGATGTGGCGCTTCATGCCGGCACGGCGGTGGCGATTCTCTTGTACTTCCGTAAGACATGGGTTGAATTGACCAAAGCCTTTTTCGATAGTTTGCGGGAGCGCAAAATTAATTCGCAATTGGACCGGCGCCTAACCTGGTTTATTATACTGGGCACGATTCCCGGGGGTGTCGCGGGCTGGCTCGGTAAATCGGTTATCGAAGAAAATCTACGGGAGCCCTGGATCATTGCGGTGACTTCGATTTTCTTTGGTGCGTTTCTTTACTTGGCCGATGTCTTCGGTCGCAAGGATCGTGACCTGGAACAAATCCGTGCCGGCGACTCGCTATTGATTGGCCTCTTACAGGCGGTGGCGCTTATTCCCGGCGTGTCGCGTTCCGGCATTACCATTACCACCGGCTTGTTTCAGAATTTCAATCGACGCGCCGCCGCCGAATTTTCTTTTCTGCTTTCGGCCCCAATTGTGGTCGGCGCGGCCTTAAAAGAAGGGCTGCATTTTTTCCATTCGCCGGACCTGAGTAGCCAAGAGCTGCTTTATTTCGTGGTCGGGGTGGTCACTTCCGCAATCGCCGGGTTTTTCTGCATTCGCTTCTTCCTGCGCTACGTCCAAACCCGATCTATGCTGCCGTTTGTTATTTATCGAGTCGCCCTGGGGATCCTACTACTGGGTTACTTGCGTTTTTTGCCGACATGAGCCAATCGCCTACTCTGCGCCGCCATGGGTTTATCTATCCTTGGCTTATTTTAGTGCTGATCATGGGAACGGCGCTGTCCCTGGCCGTTGCGGCAGACAAAAAGAAAGATAAATCGCCGCGCAAAGGCAGCGAGGCCGTGCGCAACCATCTTTGTTCTGAGGGATTTCTTCCGCGAGCGCGCGCTGTCCATGCAACCCAGCTTGAAAGAAAACAGCCGAACCTTGGATGCGCTGGTGGATTACTTGCTCGACGATTTTGTCGATCGGTCCGAGAAGTTGTCTCGTCGTCTGACGCAAGAGACAGAGGCTCTGGTGGCTTTGGTCCCTCGTTATCGCGAAGGATCCGCTGAGCCCGGTAAGCGCGACGTGGACGGGGACCGCCGCCTGCTGGAAGAGACGCGGTCAAGGGCCGAAGCGCTGAAAAAAGTCGCCAAAGATCTCGAAGGGCAAATGGATTTCCTTATACAAGTCCTCCGCTTGGTTATCAAAGGCAATGCAACAACGCCACCAACGCCGGCGCCGTATCAGATTCAAGAGGATATTGAGAGTCTACGTAAATTTGTGGCAATCTTCCGAAAAGATTTAGACGAGTTTTTTCATCCAAAGTCCAATTCGGTATCGTTGGAGACGTTGCAAAGCGCGGCCCTGCCGGTCCAGCTCAAGAAGATCGAGCGCTACGCCGAACGAATCGAAACAACCAGTAAGAGACTGCGCTAGGGGACAAGGCTGCCCGCCTCCGGCCGGCGCTGTCTGTAAAACGACATGATGAATAACGTGAAAGACGTCGGTGATTCTGTTCTCGGGTTTATCACCGAGGCCCTCAAGGCGCTGGTCTTTGATGTGCAGGCTTTTTCGCAGTTGTCTTGGCGGGCATGTCTGAACGTTTTCAGCCGGCCGCTCTACATGCGCGATATTTTATTTCATATGGACCGAATTGGAGTGAGCTCGGTTTTTATTATCGTGCTGACCGGCTTTTTTACCGGCGCCGTTCTGGGGATCCAATCCGAGAATGCGTTACGGCGCTACGGCGCCGTCTCTTTGACGGGCCAGTTGGTGGCGCTTACATTGGTGCGGGAGTTGGGACCGGTGCTGACGGCGTTGATGGTGGCCGGCCGTATCGGATCCGGCATTGCCGCCGAACTGGGATCGATGGTGGTCACAGAGCAGATCAGCGCTTTGCGCGCCTTGGGCACGGATCCTATCCGCAAGCTGGTCACGCCGCGCATGGTCGCGACGGTAACTATGCTGCCGCTGCTCACCATCATCTGCAATTTTATGGGAATTCTTGGCGGCTGGATGGTCGCCGCCTATAAGCTGAATATCAGCAGCAGGCAGTATTGGGCCGATGTCATCAACACGCTGGAGTTCAGCGATGTGTTTGGCAGTCTGGCCAAGCCGCTGGTATTTGGATTTATCATTTCCATGGTGGCTTGCTACGTGGGGCTGCGAACGGAAGGAGGCACCGAAGGGGTCGGCCGTTCGACGACGCAGTCGGTGGTGAGTTCTTCGATCTTGTCCCTCGCCGCCGATTTTTTCCTCAACACGCTTTTGATTCACCTAGGCGGATCGCTTAACCTATGATCGAGTTGCGCAATGTGGTCAAGACCTTTGGCCGGCAGGCGGTGTTGACCGGAATTAGCTTTACGGTGCGCACAGGAGAATCCAAGATTATTCTGGGAGTGAGCGGCTCCGGCAAGTCGACCATTCTCAAGTTAATATTGGGACTGGGCAAGCCGGATTCCGGGGAAATTCTCATCCATGGCTGCGATATTACAAAAATGAAAGAGTCCGAACTCATGGAGGTGCGCAAGGAGTTTGGCATGATCTTTCAAGAGAGCGCCCTGTTTGATTCAATGTCGGTGCGAGAGAATGTCGGATATCGGCTCTACGCGCAGCCTCATGCGAATTCGGAGACGGTTGACGCGCAGGTTGAGCGGCTGTTGGAATTTGTGGGATTGTCCGATGCCATTGATAAAATGCCTTCCGAGCTGTCCGGCGGCATGCGGCGACGTGTCGGCCTGGCGCGGGCGCTGGTCGGCGACCCTCCTCCGCGTGTGCTCCTTTACGACGAGCCTACGGCCGGCCTTGATCCGGTAACCTCGCACCGAATTATGGAATTGATCTTGAGTCTAAGAGATATTGAAGGCGCCACCGGGTTGCTGGTGACGCAGGATCTGAAGGTGGCCTGGTTTTTTGCCAATGCCCGTATCGTAGCCAAACCCGATGGCACGCGTGAATTTATGACTGTTCCTCCGGCCCCCGCTCCCGACCTTACCTACCTATTACTCTCCGGCGGTCAAATCCGTTTCGAAGGTACGCAACAAGAGCTGCTGACGTCCAAAGACGCTTATGTGCGAGACTTCATCGGATAGGGAACAGAAAGCAATGATGTCGTTCCTCCCAACGCTAGCATTGCACAGGCTAATGCGATCATTTCATCCTGCCTAATGCGGAGAAAGATGTGGAAAATCGTCCGAGAAAAAAGAGTTCAAATCCAGTTTGAGATCAGGTACAATACAATCCCATGGAAAAGATAGGAATCGAGTACCAACTCCAAAAGATGCAGCGTGATTGGGACGATCGCGCCCGGGAGAACGCACGACACTTCATTGCTAATGCCAAGATGGACTGGAGCAATGATGAGTTCTTTCGTTCGGGGCAAGAGACCGTAGCCGGCGAGATTCTACCGGACTTGTCAAACATATGCCAGGGCAAAGATCCCAAGCAGATGAAGGTTTTAGAAATCGGATGCGGCGCTGGGAGGGTGACTCGGGCCCTGGCCGATCTCTTCGGTGAGGTGTACGGTGTCGATGTCAGCGGGGAGATGGTAAGGCAGGCGCGCATAGTTTTGGCGGATCGTCCGAACGCGCAGGTATACCAAAACGACGGAATGGATCTGTCGATCTTGGGCGACGTGATGTTCGACTTTGCCTTCTCCTTTATTGTGTTCCAGCATGTCCCTAGTCAAGAGATCGTTGAAAATTATGTACAGGGTGTGCACCGCCGGCTTCGCCCCGGCGCGCTGTTCAAGTTCCAAGTACAAGGCTTCACGGCTTTAACGAGATCGTCGGACGACACCTGGCTGGGCGTTCCTTTCTCCGAAGAAGACGCGGAAAACATGGCCAAACGCTATGGATTCGAGCTGCGCTATCGCCGAGGCGCCGGCGAGCAGTATTTCTGGCTGTGGTATTTCAAACCCGCCTAATAATGCAGACTGAGAATACAAGATTGATCCCTAGATCACCGGCTCCATACCCTTACGGTCTAAATTATTTGTGTTTTGCCGGAAAAACATTTTCGGCGGATCGGGTTTCGCCCTTGATTCATGCGGGCGTTTGACGGTTTTCCAACTCCTCCAACTTTTTAAATGCCAGCCTATTTGGTTCCGGCTCGTCCGGGTTAGGTTATAGTTCAAACAGCGAAGGCTGGGCGGGGCCGGGTTTGCGGAAAGAATCCGCCGACAGGGTGATTCGCCGATTATCGATCCCGGCCTTGAGGCATCCGGCTCGAAAGAGCGAGACCAGTAGTTCTGCCATCTTGCCCTCGCCTTTCAGGCGGGTGAAAAAGCGGGGGTCGTTCAAACGGCCACCGCGCATGGAGCGAATCCGGTTTAATACCTTCTCCTTCTTTTCAGGATAATGCTGGGCGAGCCATTGTTCGAACAAATCGGTCAAGCCATAGGGCAGTCGCAGCAGGGTATAACCGGCGTTGCGAGCGCCCGCCTTTGCCGCCGCGGACAGGATAGCGGGAATCTCATGATCGTTGAGTCCCGGGATGATCGGCGCCACCAAAACACCCGTGGGGATTCCGGCCGCCGATAAGGCGCGCAGGGCGGCCAGTCGGCGGGAAGGATTAGAGGCACGCGGTTCCATCCGTCGGCTTAATGTCTCTTGTAGCGTCGTGACGGAAATGAAAACCACAGCGCCCTGGCAACGCGCCAGTTCCACGAGCACGTCGCTATCACGGGTGACCAAGAAGTTTTTTGTCACGATGACCACGGGGTTGCGAAATTCGGCTAACACCTGTAGGCAGCGGCGCGTGATCTGCAGCTTCCGTTCGATAGGTTGATAGGCATCGGTCACCCCGCTGATGCCGAGAACTTGCGGCTTCCAATGCGGCGAGGAAAGTTCCCGCCGGAGCAGCTCAGGCGCGTCCTCTTTGACCATGATCTTGGTCTCAAAATCCAACCCGGCCGAGAAGCCCAAATACTCGTGAGTGGGGCGGGCATAACAATAAACGCAGCCATGTTCACAGCCCCGGTAGGGATTGATACTGGCGTTGAAACCAATATCAGGGCTGTCGTTCGTGGCAATAATGGACCGACTGGTATCTTTCAAGAACTGCGTTATCGGTGAGGGTTTCTCATCCTCTTCCGATTCGGCGGTATCAAGGTCCGGAACATAGGTGATCCTGTCAAATCGACTCGCTGGATTTGCGGTAGCACCTCTCCCGCGCCGCGACGTTCCCGAATGGTTCAGGATTTTGTTTTCAGTTCTATGGCTCGGTTTCATTGCAGACCCTATTCTAGCCAATACACCGGCGCGCTACCAGATGGCGTCGGAGCGCGTGGGAGATCGCCCATAGGACAACGTGGCTCAAACTTCCAGTCGGGGACCCTAGATCTGGCGTGAAAGATCTCCAGCTCAGCTTGTGAGCGAGGATAAGAAACTTTGTCCGGCCTTAATCTTCAAACCGAAGTTTTCCGCGATCGTTTGACCGATGTCGGCGAGCGAGCGGCGCGTGCCGAGGTCCACGCCCCGGCGCATTTGCTTGTGATAGGCCAATATGGGAACGTATTCGCGCGAATGATCGGTTGACGGCGTGGTGGGATCGTTGCCGTGATCGGACGATAGTATGAGGCAATCGGTTTCCTGCATTGCCGCGTAAATTTCTGGAAGGCGGGCATCGAATTCTTCAAGCGCACGGGCGTAGCCGGGGACATCGTTGCGATGACCATACAGCATGTCCGTATCGACCAGATTCGTAAAGATGAGGCCGCGTCCGGCCTGGCGCATTTCAGACAAAGTCTGGTCCACGCCATCCATATTCGAGACCGTGTGCGTTTCTTTGGTGCAGCCCATGTGACAATAAATATCCGGTATCTTGCCAATGCCGGGCACGGCCAGACCATGCTCTTTCAGAATGTCCAGCAACGTCGGCGCCGGCGGCGGCACCGCATAGTCGTGACGGTTGGAGGTACGCTTGAAACTTCCCGGAGAGCCGATGAATGGGCGAGCGATCACGCGCCCCACGCGATCTTTCCCTTGCAACAGGGAGCGCGCCTTCTCGCAAATGCGATAGAGCTCAGGTAGCGGCACGACCTCCTCGTGGGCAGCAATTTGAAAGACGCTATCGGCCGACGTGTAAACGATCAATTTACCGCTAGTCACATGCTCTGCCCCTAATTCTTTGATAATCTCCGTTCCCGAAGCCGGATAATTGCCCATAGTTTTTCGTCCTACGGCGGCTTCGAAAGCTGAGATGAAATTCGCAGGGAATCCGTGCGGATACGTGGGGAAGGGCGTTTCCGTGATGATGCCGGCCATTTCCCAATGTCCGGTAGCCGTATCCTTTCCATTGGAAAGAGTCGCCCCGCGCCCATAAGCGCCCATGGGGTCGGGAACGCGCTCGAGATTTTCCAGCGGACGTATATTGGCGATTCCCAATTGCTGCATGTAGGGAACGTGTACGGCGCGCTGCTTCAAAATATTGCCAAACGTATCGCTGCCGGCATCGCCAAATCGCGCGGCGTCGGGCATCTCGCCAATGCCAAATCCGTCCAGGATCATCAAAATGAAACGATTCAAGGGTGTCATTAGGTTACCTCGCGTGTCTGGTGATTTCTTCCCAGAAATTCGGTCATAAGAAACGCGCGCATGCCAAAATCCAGCCCAGTTCGGGGCCCTGGAGTTTGGACACTGGGTAGGGAGTGGGGTACCGCTTACAATTCAAAGCTCCGAAGGAGCGAGATGTAATAGCCAGGGGCAAGCGCCGCGCAGCCCCTGGAAAGATAGCGCCCCCAGCACGCCAGCCCTGAAAGGGCGTACTTTCCGCCCGGCACGAGCCAATGGAACAAAATCGAGCTGCGCATGTTTTGCCACATCACGGAAAACTGGAGGGGGCGACCGTTGCTCAGTCTGGAGGTTATCGTGAACCTCATCGCCAACACCAAAACCAGCCAGGGTCTTAATATTCAGGCCGCGTTAGACGGCAACACCTACGAGAAGGGGATCAAAATATCCAAGGAGGAAATGACTCAACTGAAAATCACGCCGGCGGATTTTCACGGGGAATGGAATTACTCAATCTCCCCTCGAAATCAGCATTGGCTGAAAATATAGTTGCAACAGGTTATTTGCGGTCGGTTGCTTATCGTCCCTTTCACAGAACAGTAAACACCTACCTTCGAACTTATCATAGCAATTCACCTTTTGGCGCGTTCTTCAGAGAGTGGTTAATTACAAGAGTTATCGAGTTTCATCAAGTAGACCCGGAAATTGCCCGTGGTGTCCTGAGGATTGAGCGGGCGATTATTAACAAAGACAATGTAAATATCCCGATTGTCCGGGCTCGTGATAATCCGAGGCCAGCGACTATTGGATGTCCTCGGGGTGGTGGTGCAATCGCCCTTCTCGATATCCAGGAGAGTTTTTTTAAACTCCCAACGATTACCCTTAAAATTCAAGTTACCATAACGGATATAATCTCTGCCGGCGGGAGAGTTTTGCCAAACCAGATGCACGTTGGTCGTCGGATTCGCGTTGACCGAAAGGTGGGGAAGAAATGACGGACCTTCCATACTCGAAAATTGTACGGTCAGAGGGGTCTGGAGATAATCGAAGCTGTAGTAAGATACCTCGTAGGTTCCTGATGGATTCGCGCTGAAAGCCAGATGGCGCTTGCCGGCAGAATCTATGGCAAGCCGCGGCGCTTGACCACCCGATCCTGGTGTTGTTGCGATGATCTGCGTTGCAGTACTATCACCGCGGCCATAGGCAAATCCGGTTTGATTCCGCCAGACACTATGAGCGCCCTGCGAACTATCAACGACGATATCCGGATAGAGATTCGGTTGAAAGAATGCAGGCGACTGCGCTATAAAGTCAAAAAAACTAGGAGTGCCCATTCCATCGAATCTTGCGCCTTTAATCCAAGCCATAAACACAGGACTACCAGCGAACACGCCCATCGCCATGAGCGGGAGATTCGTAACGGGATTCATCGCTATGCTGGGCCAACTTTGCTGATAGGAGGTCTGGACAAAGGTTATATCCCGTTGGATTGCTATTTGTCCACTGGGATCGATTTTGGTGTAGCCGGCCCGCTGGTCGTCGAGCGTATTAAAAAGATAGGTCATAATATGCGCATTGCTTTGAGCGTCGGTGGTGATTCTCGGAGCCAAGCCATTGATCGCATAGATTTGTCGGGGCGGTATAGTGATGGTTCCCGCGCTATCGAGCTTAGCGTAAAAAGTAGCACCCAGTGGAGCCTGCACCGTCCAAACGATATGAAAGTATCCTTGGCTGTCCAAAGCAAAGTCAGGATCTACCGCACTCCGATCCGCTTGGCTCACTTGAATGATGGGCATCAGTGGCGTACCAAAACCCAGATCAAAGGCCCAATACTTGTAAAAGGCCGAGTTTCCGCCTTCGGGGCCAATGCCACGCCAAGTGCATTCCGGTCCTACATGGGTCGTGTATTGCAAGAGGACGGTCGTGGCAATGTTGGCCGGCGTCACCGTAATGCTTTCCGGCCGCGTGGTGGCTCGTGCTACGTTGCATCGCCAGTTCCCACGCGTCGATTCGCCCCTGACTAATCGTTCGTAATCCCGGCGCATCTGTAAGCATCCTTGTCGTATCTGATCTCGCATTGTAGCGCTCGGCGAGGCCCAACCCATGATAAATCTTAACACATTATTATCCGGTCGCCTCCGACGCGCCAGGACGACATACTCCTTGGCGATGTGAACGAGGGCGACCTGAGGGTTTATGGTGAATTGATACGGCATCTGGGTGTCGGGATTGGTGAAGACCATACCCCTGGGATCCCGATCCTGAGCGCACGCGGCGTAAATCTCGGCGACCGGATTTATGGTCGTGCCATCCACATCGAGGAAAGAGGGATTCGCCACGAGGAAACTGTTTTTCCTAATTAAGAACTCCAGTAGGTCCGCCTGCGACATTCGACTGCTGTCCGTGAGCTCGACATTACTGATGAACGGTTGATTGTACGGCAACGGTCCGAAACTGGCCGCGGCTTCCTCCAGCACGGCTGGAGAGTCCAGATTCTCCTGACGATCTTCTCCCTTTGCCATAGAATCGCTGTTTGGTATGGTCAGCGAGGATCTCTTTTTTGGTAGATTGGATTTCGATGGACCGACGCGCGACTTCGTGCTGGGCCTTTTGCCGGCACCCATACCGGGAGGTATGGCGGTCTTACGTAGCACTTGTACCGGCGAAAAGGTTTTAATCAATTGATTGCTCCCGTTATAGGCCTCTACTTTGTAGTATTGGTCGCTCGTACTGAGATCGACAGAGTCCACCATTCTCGGGATCAGTAAATTAATTTCCGTCCCGTCCTCTGGGTTCTCTCGTATTTGGGCGACAATCGTTTGAATCTTCTGATAAGGCCCCTTGGCGCTCGTGGCGCGATACACGATGTAGCGGACGGCGTCTGGAACGTCGGACCAGTTCAGAGCCACCTTATCAGCGGACCGACCCCATTGCGGTTGGGCTTGTAAATCGCCGTCGGCATTGGCGGTGTCTTGCGAGGCGGACCATTCATAAATGGTCCCGGTTTGTTTATCGACAAGGTATAGCTCATCGCTTAGGTTTATCGCTAAACCGGTGGGCTGACCTAAGCCATCGACCACGATCGTCTGAGTGCCGTCCGCGTAAATCAGGGCCACTTTTCCGATATCTCCAGACCCCTCGGGCCTATAAGCCACATACAAGTTCCCGTACGTATCAAACTCTATGTCGGAAACACCCGGGAAGCCACTTCGAAACACGACCTTGGTTCCGTCCGGATTCAGTCGATAAATGGTGGCATCACCCAGGTCGGCCACATAGATGGTCGCGCCGTCGACCGCCAAAGCTAGGCCGATGGGTTGGATAAGCCCGCGCGCCCACATCTGAACATTCCCTTGAGGGTCGATTTTATATACCACCCCTTCCGTACCTGATTGACCGGAAACGTAAGTGTTCCCACTATAATCCCGTTCCAAGTCTTCCGCTTGGGCATCCACGGTGGCAAACCGTGTTACTGTTCCGCTCGGAGCGATCTTTAAAACGGCGGATTGAGACTGATCCACCACATAAATAAACCCAGTAATGTCTATTTTAATGCCCCTTGGTGCCCCAGCCGCGGTGCTCAGTACACTTTTGGTGGTTATGGTCCCTTCAGCGATGACTCCATTGCTTTGGGTAAGCACCCCATCGGCCGTTACCAATAGGTTGTAGAATTTGTATTTGTACTCCTGAGCGCGAGTGGTTACGTAATACGGATCGGTAAATCCTGAATAGCGTATCGGTGGCAGCGAGCCCTGCCCATAAGCCACCCAATCGATCCCAAAGACCAACGCAATGACGCCCCCCAGGGCTCTCACGATCCATCCCTTTCTCATATAGACCCCCTTTTGTTGCTGTCCTTCCGGATCGGCTCGCAAGAGCCCTCCGTTTCTATGTCATGGAGTACTCAGACGCCTGCTACGGATTTACGACACTTCCCCGCAGGACACTAAGGTCCCACGATCTCAATCGAGAGATGTATCTACAGCGTCATTATACGCACGCGGTGCGCTGACGGTCAAGACATCACTCAAGACTTTACATTTCAGATATTAGTGGAAAGTGGACGAAAAGGCAGACAGCTCAACCGTGACCAGCGGTACGCCAGTCTGATCGAGGAAGGACTTGAAGGCGGGTGCGGCGGCGCGCCCGGCCGCCGCGTGGATCGCGCCCAAAAACTCATCAACTGTCGCGTTCCCCCAGGCGTGCTTCGCCAGGTAGCGCTGAATGCCCGCCCGGAACGAGTCGGTGCCGATCCAAGTCTCGAACATGGCCAGGATGGCGGCTCCCTTGCCGTAAGTGATGCCGTCGAAAGCGTTAGTGATGTCGTTGGACTCAATCGGCTGCCGGATCTTGCGGGCGGTAATCAGCCGGTCGCCGCTTTACGTACCAGGGGCTGCGCTGCCCTTGCCCGTGGCTATTATAGCCCGCTCCTTCAGAGCTACGCGAACCAGCTTCGGAATATGGCCACACGCTCGCTTCAAGCGGTGGGGACGAAAGGATAGCGCGGGGCTGTGGCCAATGTCCAAACTCAAGAGCCCCCGTGCGGGGCCGGCTCCGCTACCGTCTGATTGGCTTATGATCGAATCGCAGGATTTCTTCCCTGAGTCGTTGACTATTTTAATATGATGCGCTAAACTTTTCAATCTAATTCAAAATAAGCGGGGAATTATCATGGGTGCGTTGTACATCCGGGTGATTTGTTTGTCCCCCGCATAAAAACACGGTGGGTGACTGAGTCCAAAAAAATATTGATCGAAATTAACGCGAAGTGAATCTATATTACACTTCAGCGAAACTAACCGGGGCGGATATTATGAATGAATTCTAGGGTCCGTTCTTGAGGAAGAGTAACCATTGTGCACAGGCCTCAACGACCTGTGCCGTAAACTAGAAAAGAGGAGCATATGATAACAACAAAAAAACTATCGATAGCTATAGCAATGCTAGTAGGCTTATTAACGCTGGCGAGCCTGCCGATTCAAGCGGCTGAGGATTTTCCTCGGTCGGAGATCTTCGGCGGATACACCTACTCGAGTATCGACACTACGTTCCGCAACACCGATCGTCTTAATGCCCACGGTTGGGCGCTTAGCCTTAACGGCAACGTCAATAAGTTCTTTGGTGTTACTTTCGACATGGGTGGCCATTATGGGACAGTAAAGAATACAATCCTAAGCACCAACCCGGACTTTAGAGTCTTTGAATTCCTTTTCGGGCCGACGGTAAGCGCACGCGCGGATAAAGTCACCGGCTTTGCCCATTTTCTTATGGGTCCCAGCCGTATGAGCGTCGACTTTGGCCGGAGTACCGCCACACAAACAAAGTTTTCTATGGGCGTGGGCGGCGGCGTCGATTTTAATATCAACAAGAATTTTGCCATACGAGGCGTCGAAGTGGATTACCTTCCGATTCGATTAGGAAAAATCAGTGACTTGTCTCTGGCTACTACATCCGCCTGGTCACAGAACTTCCGTTTGAAGACCGGTTTTGTGTTTAAGTTCTAGTTTCATCGGAGTTGTTCATGCCCGTTTGGGGCGCCACGACGAATGAAAATAGCAACTTCACCCCTGGGAACGTCCCGACTACCGTCGGGGCAAGAGTGGACTCGGTCCGCTATGCAAAGCGCCGGCAGGGATGCCGGCGTTACCAGGTATTTTCCAGTGAAAACTCGGGAGGTCGCTAGCGGCCTCCCTCATATTCCCAGTGCAAAACGTAGCCCACCATGCACTCGCCGCGGCGCGCCGATCATGGGCGTCGGGGTCATACCCACCATGTAGGTCCGGTTGAAAGCATTTTCCACGGCTACAAAGGCTTCCCAATTCTTATTAAGGAAGCGGCTCACCGTAAAATCCAACAGAAAGAAACGATCCAGCGAAAATCGGTTGAGGTCGTCGTCGAATTGCCGCCCAATCCAACGAGCGAAGGCCGCCGCATTTATTAAATTGGAATTGGTATAGCGAGCTTGTAAAGCCAATTGATGCCGCGGAACCTGAGGAATGACCAAGCCTTCCAGCGCGCGGTTGGCGCGGAACTCTGCGACTTGCGCCTGATCGAAAAGGTAACGGCCAGCCAATAGCCAGCGCGGCGACGCTTGATATTCCAATTGCGTCTCAAACCCGCGGATGTGTGTACGTCCCAAGTTCTGACGCTGCCGAGTGATCAAATCGGGCCTGACGCTTAGAGTAGCATTGGTTATCGGATCCTTGACCCGATTGACAAAGCCGCTGGCGCTCCAGTAGATACTCCGCGTGAGGTTAGACTTTACCCCAATTTCAGTTCCTTCCGTGACCCGTTCCGGCCCCAGTTGACTGTTGGCCAGCGTCTGCACATTCCCCACGCGAAATTGCCGGTATAGCTCATTCAGCGTCGGCGCGCGAAACGCTTTGTAAAATGATGACCATAAGCTAAGGCGATCGTTGACCAGATAGCGCGCGGAGATTCTGGTGGTCATTAGAGTGTTGCTCTTCTCCGAAAAAACGAGCCTAGTTGCCGAGCCACTCGTCGCAGAAATATCCGTTTGCGAACCGTCATAGTTCCGCCAGCGATCGATCCGCGCGCTTATGTCCAATTGCCATTTTTCCGTGAGCGTTATCACGTCTTGCGCGAACCCGCCCAGGCTGCGTTGTCTTCCGCCCGCCACCCGGTAAAGGTCCACACGCGTTCCTGACGGATCAAAGAGTTGCTCGCGGCTATCGCCGCGCACCCAAAGGAAATCCGTGCCGACCGCCAGCTCATGTCGATTGGAAATTCTCTTAGACCACTGCGCCGAGGCGCCAGTGCCCTGCGAGGGGACATTTTGGGCCAGGGTGAGCCGCTCCCGGTTACGATCGTTGGCAATGGCGGAAAACGTGCTATTGAAGGATTGAAAGTTCGAGAACAACGCCGCCTGCCACTGGCTTCCGTCGCCGGTACGGACGCGTCCCCTTGCGGCAAAGTACTTGCCGACGGTGCCGTTGCGTTGCTCCCGTGTCCCATTTTTCCTTCGCTCATCGAAAAAATTTCCATCCAAAAATAAGGACGCCTGCGGAGAGAGGTCATAACTGAGCTTGAGGTTAAGTGTTCCAAAACCCGTGCGTGTATGCGTGTCTATGGCGCCCCGCGTGTTCTTAGCCACGATGGGATAGCCCTGCGTGGAAAAAAGCTGGCCTTGCACGGCCGCGCCCAGTCGGCCCCATTTATCACCGGCAAAGAATTCCGTCTGCGCGGTGTTCTGATTGCCGAATTGGCCGCGCACGGCGGCCGTTCGTCGTTCCGGCCGGCGAGAGGTCATGTTGATAATCCCGCCCAATGCATAGTTCCCATACAGACTCGAGTGCCCCCCTTCAACAATCTCTATTTTTTCTAGATTCAATACCGGTAAACGGCTCCAGTAAACCCAGCCTCCGAAAAGGTCATTGATCGGAAGGCCATCGAGCAGGACCAGCGTACGGCTGGCGCCGCTCGGACCGATGCCGCGCAGCGAAACCCCTTGCGCCGTGGGATGCGAGGCTAGGCTGCCGGCTCGACGGAAGAGGCTGAAGCCGGGCATTTGTCGAAGCACTTCATCGACGGTTTGCCCGGGCGATCGGCTGACATCTTGATCATCGAACACGGTGACACTGGCAGAAGTGCTCAACACGGTTTGTTCGCTGCGCGTGGCCGTCACGGTGATCGTTTCGGAGGGAGCGGCGATCTGCAAAGTTATGTGGATCGGTTCTGCCGTAGCCGTGGATACGTTGCAGGCAATGGTTTCACTCTTGAATCCATGCGCGGTGGCGCGCAACACGTAAGCACCCGGCGGAACCTGAAGCAAGCTGAACTGCCCGCGCTTGTCCGTTACTATGGAAACTAAGACGCCTTGGCCGTCCGGCGGCGACAGGCTAACGACGGCGCCCGGCAGCGGCGCCTGGCGCCGGTCAGTGACGGTGCCGCGTATATCGCCGGCCAAAGCCGTGTGGAACATGAACACTATAAGGCCAAGCCGAACGGCGCCGGTAAGGAAACGGCGACGATGGGCCAGAGGATTTAACATACTGGCCCACCGGCCCAGCCGTATAGGTATAACGGTCGGGAGGCTACGTTCTGGCCCACCGGCCCAGCCGTATAGGTATAACGGTCGGGAGGCTACGTTAAAAAAATATTTTACCGATGAAAACATAAATCTCCTCAATCGAAAATAATCTGGCCGATACCGGATGCGGAGTCCCGTAGAAAAGCTATACAAGCCTGCGCCTATTCTACCAGTTTCTCCACTCTAATCCCATACTTCTTCAACTTTCGATAAAGTGTAGGTCGATGAAGTTTGAGCATGGCGGCCGTCTTTTTCACGTTTCCGTGGTTCCGCTCCAAAGTTTGAAGGATAGCTTCCTTGATTACTTCTTCGAGGGTGATGTATGGCGGAAACTGGCATTTCGAATGGCTGTTGACGGAGTGCGGAATGTGCTCGGGAATATCGTTTGGGGTGATTTGGTTCGTCCGACAAAAGAGAACGGCCCGCTCGATGGCGCTTTCGAGCTCACGGACATTTCCCGGCCACTTGTAACGGCCAAAGCATTGATACGCCTCCGGGCTGATGGCGCCAACGGGTTTGCGGTATTTTGCCGCGTAGCGTCCCAGGAAATATTCCGCCAACAGTTCCAAATCATCGAGACGCTCGCGCAGCGGCGGAACCTGTATACGAATCGTGCTGATGCGAAAATAGAGGTCTTCGCGCAAATGGCCGCTCTGTATGGCGGCTTGGGCGGCCCGGTTGGTTGCGGCAATCAGTCTAAAATCGACAACGGTCTCCTTCACGTCTCCCAAGCGCCGTATGGTCTTGTCTTGCAGCACCCGCAATAATTTTGACTGCACGTAGAGCGGCATCTCACTGATTTCATCAAGAAAAAGCGTGCCGTTGCCGGCCATTTCTATTAAACCGCGCTTATCGTTATCGGCGCCGGTGAAGGCCCCACGTTTGAAGCCGAACATTTCGCTTTCAATCAAGTCGTGGGGAATGGCCGCGCAATTAATGCGAATCAAGGGTTGCGCGGCGCGCCCGCTCTGCTGATGAAAGGCATTAGCGATCAGCTCTTTTCCCGTCCCGCTCTCGCCTTCGATCAGCACCGGAGCGTCGCTCATGGCGGTGGCGAGAATGATATCATAGATATTTTGCATTTGCCGGTTGCGACCGACAATGCCGAACGTCTTCTCCTCCTTCAGCAGCGTGTGCCGCAACGCTTCATTCTCGTTGATCACCTCGCGCCACAGCAACGCCTTTTGCGTTAGAATAATCGCTTCATCCGGCGCGAAAGGTTTGGGCAGGAAATAATACGCTCCCTTCTTGATGGCGGCAATAGCCAAATCGATCGAGCCATGGGCCGTGATCAGTATGACCTCCATCCTGGGTGATGCCTGTTTCATTTCCTCCAGCAAGGAAATGCCGTCGATGTCCGGCAAGCGAAAATCCACCAGCGCCAGTTGGAAATTTCCCTGCTGAATTTGCCGGAGAGCGGCTTGGCCGTTGCTGACGGCCAGGACTTTATAACCGGCGTCTTGTAGAACCACTTGCAAGGCGTCGGAAATGATCGGATCATCATCAACTACGAGAATTTTCAGCTTTGGGTTTTCCATAGTATGAGGTTGTCTCACACGGCCGGCGCTGTCGATCTCAAGCTGCCAGCGGCAAAAGCACGCGCACACAGGTTCCCATCCCACGCAAGCTGTTTACTTGGATAGTTCCGTTGTGCAGGAGCACCACGTTCTTTACATAGGTCATACCCCATCCCATTCCCTGGACTTTTGTTGTAAAGAAAGGCTCGTAAATATTCGCTAACTGTTCCTCCGACATGCCACAGCCGTTATCGGAGATTTCGATGGCGACCCGTGCGCGTTCATGGGGCGCGTTAAGCGAGGGGATTAACGCTGTTTTGATGCCAATCGTGCCTTGACATTCCACCGCCTGAATGGCGTTGATTATGAGATTAAGCAAAGTCGACTTCAAGGCTGATTCATCAAAGTAACCCACCGGGACATTTTCATCCAAACTTATTGTAACGGCAATTTCTTTGGCAAGAATTTGGTCCTGCAGCAAGGCCAAGGCTTCCGCCACAACCGCGTTTACGCGCAACTGATTTCTATCGACGGTTATCGGGTGGGCAAACTTGGTGATCCTATTCACAATATTGTCCAGGTGGTCGATACCGCTGCAAATTTTATCGACCAGATCGCGTTGGTCTTCTCGTACGGATTCCGCCAGCTTCTTTTTGAGGGTCAAAGCATAGAGCTTCAAACCGCCCAGCGGGTTCTTAATTTCATGCGCCACGTGGGCAGACATACGGCCCAAGGCACCCATCTTCTCGCTGTTGACCAGTTTGTTACGCATCTCATCAAGCTCAGCCTCGGCCTGCTTTAGCTGCGTGATGTCTTTGACCAGACAGAGAAAACCGATGGCTTGCCCCTGGTCGTCTCTCATGGGATTAAGGGTAAGCCAACCATCGAATCGTCTACGGTTTTGCGTAAGACAACCTTGCGCCCACTCGACGCTGCCGCTCTCAATTGTCGATAAGCAAATCCGCTTCAACTCGGCTTCGTCGATACCGTCGAACAGATCTACTTCGCCGACGATCTTGCGACCCAACACTTCCTCCGAGGAATAGCCGAACATCGCTTTTGCTCCGCGATTAAAAGCAGAAATTCGCCCTTCTCGATCCCAGGCGATAATCCCGAAATTTGTGCAACTATTTAATAGCGTGTTGAGAAAATTCGTCGTCTCTTGCAAGGCTTGCGTCCGTTCATCGACAGCCTTTTTCTTTGCAACCGCTCGTTCGACGACGCGCAACAAGTCTTCGGGCTGGATCGGCTTGGCCAAGAAATCCCACGCACCGCCTCTTACAATATCCGGAATATCGGAGACATTGGGCCGGCCCGTCATGATGATGACGGGAATGTACTCGTCCTGTAGGGATATCGCCTTAAGCAGCTCCACACCGCTGGCATCCGGCAGGCGTATGTCCAAAATGGCCGTGTGAATATTGCTCGCGGACAAAGCTTTAAGTCCGGCCTGAAAATTGGTGGCAGTCACTATGCCATAGCCTTGCCGCTTGAGAATTTGGCCAAGGATGAAGCAAACACTTTCCTCATCATCGACAATTAAGATTGTCTCCGGGATCATGACAGGCTCCTGTAGCGGTGCTCAGTAGCTTTCTAGCGGAACACGGCTCTGATGGCTAGGAGAAAGAAGAGTAATAATGCGAATAAAACAATTCCTTTGACCTGCCTCGGCTCTACTTTCATCGTAACTACTCAGCCAGTGCCTTTAGCTCCGTAGGAGCGGCCTGTTTATAGCAAAAATCCATGCGTGAGTTCGAACAAGCCCCGTAGGGGCGGCCTGTGTAAGGTTGATTTCGTCGACGAACGCGTCCGGACAGGCCGCCCCTACAGGGCTGAGACGCATTGCCTGAGTAGTTACCTTTCATCAATAGGCCTTGCGGATTTCCACACCCGTATAATACTTTTTCAGTATGGCTTCATATTTCTCGCCGGCCACCGCCATTCCGTACGTGCCGGTCTGACAAAGGCCGACGCCATGCCCCCAGCCCCGTCCGGTAAAAATAAATTTGCTGACGGCGCCCGCTTCCGATTGTTCGCGGGCAATGCTGAAGAGCGTATCTCTCAGCCCTAAGACACTGCGTATGCGCATGCCTGTGAGCAGGAACTCACCTTGGGTCCCGATCACCTTTAGCTCAGTCACTCGATTGGAGGATCCGAATTTGGTCGGCTGAAGATCAATTAGGCGTCCCAGCTTGAACACTGACCGTAGTTTCTTGGCGGCTTCTTCGATAGTAAAAGTTTTTTCCCACTGCGAGAACCGGGAGAAGCGATCACTGGCGACTCCGTTGGCGCCGAGCGTAACCTCCAGGTAATCGATCATCCCATTGCGGCGATGAAACCGTACCTCCTCGCCCCCAACAACCTTAAGCGTCTCCGTGGCGAGTAACTCCTTCCCGACCCTTTGATAGAGATATAGGCCTTTGGCCAGCCGCGCCTCCACCGGGTCTCGGCCGTTCATTACCTGGACCAAGTCGCCTTGGGCGCGGAGTAGTTTTCCAGATTCCAGCGGCAGCGCCGAGTGCGCTTCGATGGTTCGATAGAGCATGGCCAGCGCTCTTTGGCGCAATAACGGTTGCCCCGGGCGCAGCGTATTGTCGGAGAAGGGAATCAAAATATTTTTTTGAATCAAGAAGGCGAGCTGGCGTCGCGTGGCCGCAGGCAGCTCCGAGTTATCTCGCAAACTGGCCAAATAATAATGGGTATCGGCCTCAGAAAGCATGACCTCAGCCGCCTGCCGAGAAAACAAGTGGTCAACCAGATACGCGCAGAACGGCCCCAGCCGCTCCAAGGACGCATTAATGGTCCCGTTAGCGTCGGCCGGCTTGCGCTTAAGGATTTGCGCCGTTCGGCTGACCCACTCCGCGACCTCCTGTCGGGTTGCGGGCTTCGACAGATAAGAAGCCTCTAAGGCGTCCTCGCCCAGCACGCCAATAATATTCATGAGCGCCATCTCGGGAGGAAGTGTGGTAACCTCGCCATTGCTCGCAGAGGGGCGCCGGGCCAAGGACCGTATCTCTCCTTGGACGCCATCGGCAGACTGATCGATGGCACATGTCACCCCTCTTAGATAAGACACGCGCCGGCCGCCAAAGATGTTCTCGTAATCCTCGGTTCGACCGCCGCAGGTCGAAGTGTATAGCGCATCTATCAATTCGCCCTGCGCATAAACGGCCAGGCCTGCGGTTTCCACAATGGCCTGCGTGCTAAGCGGGTGCTCGGACGCGGCGCCACCATAGACTTGCGACCGCTCGCTGGCCAGCAAATCATAGCCTTCGCTTTTAAATTGTCCTCGATGTTTCAGCGCGTAGGTCCTTGCGGCGATGGCTTGTGCCTTCAGCCCCTCCATTTCCGGAAAACTACGGGGCGGCAATTCTTCCGGCACTACACCCTTCAAGTAATGCTCCAGGGCGAGTTCGTTGACTACGGTTACCTTGCCATTGCGATTGGCCAGTGTTTCAATCGCGCCACGGTAAGGCTTTCCGTTTACCTTAATAGGCCTTTCGGGGTCCGACGGCAAAAAAAGGAAACCGGCGGCCGATTGTTCGCTGACTTTCTTGTTGGCGGCGTGCAGCGCCGTGCGACGATCAGGGCCGGCAGGGACCTCGCTAACCGTTTCCTGTACGACCATGGCCTGTGGGTAGCGTTGGCGGCGCAGTTGCGCCGCCGCGGCTTCGGCTTCCGCACGTGTTTCGTAGCGGCCCACGCGAATTCGGTAGGCGGCGGCGTTGGGATTGAACTGCATCAACACGGGTTGTATGCCTTCATCCTCAAGCTGGCGCTGCAGGGCTTCGGCGTCAACCGCTCGAGTCAGCGAGGCGATTTGCACGCGGAAAGTCTTGCGTGCTTCTGGGTGAGGGCCACTCTTGTTTTCTAGGCTTACCGTGATGGTCCCGACCACGTTGCGTCGCGGCTGCTCTGAGGATTTATCGATCAAATAAAATTTGGCGTCGCTGGAAATAGAAACGTTCCTAACCGCAGGAAGCACTCCGATACGTATAAGAGGCCCGGCCCCGTCGGCTGCAATCTGAGCGGTTGGAGGGATCGTGCGGCTTATCGAACGTACGCCCTGAACCTCAGGCGGATGGGGAGAGCGCCGGTCTGGGACATTAGCCGTCGGCTCCTTTTGTGGATGCGTAGGCGCGCCGGCCGGTCGTTTCGGTGGTGCGCTCTGCTTGGTACGCGTGGGCGGCGGCGCCGATACTTTGCGGCCACCGCATGCCGCCGTCGCAAGTATGGCTAGAAGCAGAACGGCGACTCCAAATGGTCGCGCCGGCTGGCGCCTGATTGATTTTGTGACTCTGTCTCGTGCCATGGCGCATTATAGGAGAGCCGTTCATGGAAGTTTAAGGTAAGGCATAAAACGCCTCTAGGAACAGGAATATTTTTTAACTATTCAGGCATACCTCTCAGCCCCGTAGGGGCGACATGTGCAGGCTTTGATAATAAAGGCTCTGTACATATCTCTCCCTGAGATTCGATCATAAGCCAATCAGACGGTAGCGGAGCCGGCCCCGCACGGGGGTTCTGGAGTTTGGACATTGGCCACAGCCACGCGCGATCCTTTCGTCCCCACCACTTCGAGCGAGCGCCCCGCCATAGCCCGAAGCTGGTTCGCGTAGCTCTGAAGGAGCGGGCTATAATAGCCAGGGGCAAGCGCCGCGCAGCCCCTGGTATGTAAGAT